>VGRY01000058.1 GCA_016875195.1 Deltaproteobacteria bacterium | reverse complement strand
GAAGTTAGGAAAGTTCTTCAAGAATCGTAGCCGTTTAGCTCTTTGAAACGGCTACCAGAATACCAGGTTATCAGGAAGTGGACATCAGGATATCAGAATATCAGGCTGTAGAAGAAGTTCCTGTCTGGTCTCCTGATTTCCTGTTACCCTGCACCCTGATATCCTGTTCACCTGATGCCCGCCCTAATCCATGCTTTAGCAGGATTGATTAGGCCAACTTCAAAGCGCTAAATTGATACCAAGAATCAAATACCCCTTCCGAATGTCTAACGGGGTTCATCCATTTCTTATTCGGGAGAAGGTTCCATCCATTCATAGCCTCCGTTTTTTCGATGGAGGGCATTCATCTCCCCGGAGTGGGAATTGATAAAGAAAAGGGCGTCCTCTCCCGAGAGCTTCAACTGGGCTATTGCCTCTTCGAGCGACATCGGTTTGGCAGGGATATTTCTCCTTCGAATCAATGAGGACATTCCCGCTCCCTCCTCTTTGGTCTCAGCTCCCTCTTTCTCGCTGATGTCGGTTTGCACGGGCAAGGGGTTTCCCCTTTTTCGTTTTCCCTTGTCCCGCCGCTCACGGATCTGACGATCCATTTTATCCGCCATCTGATCGATGGCTGCATAAAGATCTCGATCTCTCCCCTCACTGTTGAGAGTCAGTCCATCTCTGCTGATCGTTAGCTCCGCTGAATAACGGAATTTCTCAACTGCAAGCACAACATGAGCCTCCCTTGGGTTCTCAATAAATTTCTTCATCCTCTGAACTTTTTCCCTCACATATTCCTTTACCCTTTCGTCCGCTTCCATATGACGAAATGTCACCGCAATCTGCATCCACAACCTCCTTCATCGTTCATTATATCTCGCCTGGATATTGTATCTTCCAACTTCATAACTCCCCCTTGCCCCCTCTTAACTTAAGAGGGGGATGGGGGCGTTATGTTTATCGGTTCATCATCACTTCATTCTTAAACGATTTTTCTCCGTTCACTCGAGGACAGAATTTTCATCATCTCCCGGTATTTCGAAATCGTTCTCCGGGCAATATGGATATTTCTTTCTTTCAGCATCTGAGCCAGTTTCTCATCGCTGTAAGGTTTTTTCGGATTCTCTTTGTCAATGATCTCCTTCAACAGATTCTTAACGCTTTCTGAGGCCATGGCTTCCCCCTGTATGGCGGGAATGCCGGCATTGAAGAAATATTTCAATTCAAAAATCCCCTGAGGGGTATGCATATATTTGTTATTGGTCACGCGGCTGATCGTGGATTCATGCATCTGAATATCCTCGGCCACATCCCGGAGTACCAAGGGCTTAAGATACTGAATCCCCTGATCCAGAAAGTCCCTTTGAAACTGAACAATGCTTTTGGCCACTTTGTAAATCGTTCTCTGGCGTTGATCAATGCTTCGGATCAACCAGAGCGCCGATCGGAGTTTCTCCTGAATATATTTACGATCCTCCGATTGGCCGTGACATCCTTCGGCAAGAATTCGGCGGTAATAAGAATTGACTCTCAATCGGGGGAACCCCTCGTCATTGAGAGAAACAACATACTCCCCTTCTAACTTATAGACGTAGACATCGGGAATGATCTCCTGGGCGAGATCGCCTCCATAAGCTCTTCCTGGTTTGGGTTCCAATCTGGAGATAAGAACGGCTGCCCGGTTGACCCTTTCGACCGATACGCCCAGTCGTTTGGCAATGGCCGGATAGTTCCGGTTCTTTAATAGCGAGAGGTGCTCCTGAACGATCTTTTCTGCAATGGAATCCCGATGGGGTAACTGGTTCAACTGGATGAGAAGGCATTCTCTCAAATCCCTTGCCGCCACGCCAATTGGATCGAACTGCTGTATTTTCCGAAGAACTTCTTCTACCGATTCAGGTGGAAGGTCCACTTCAGCGCTGATCTCCTCAAGCGAAACCTTCAGATATCCATCCTCGTCCAGATTTCCGAGAATCCATGTCCCTGCCTGCCGTTCTATTTCGGTTAAATTCGAGAGTTGGAGTTGCCAGCGGAGATGGTCAAAGAGGGTGCTGGCTTTGGTCAGGAAATTTTCAAATGATGGTCTTTCTTCCCCATCTGTTTCGATCTGCCGGGTTGGAGCGGTCAGGTTATAATTTTCAAGATAATTCTCCCAGTCGAATTCAGCGGCTCCCTCCCCTTCCCCTTTGACTTCGGTGGTATGTTCTGTGCTGGGAGCCGGTTCTTCGGTTTTCTCCTCCGCGGTGCGCCCTTCTTCATCGACCGGCTCTTTTCCATCTTCGAGTTCTTCAAGGAGAGGATTCTCTTTGATCTCCTGGGTAATCATATCCACCAGCTCCAGTCGCGTCAGCTGAAGAAGCTTAATGGCCTGCTGGAGCTGGGGGGTGATCACCAGCTGTTGAACGAGTTTAGGTGCCTGTTTTAGCTCTAATGCCATCTCACTCAAATAAAGGGCCGGGGCTACTCTTCCCCGCCTCTTTTATCTCCTCCTTCTTACTCCGTTGTCCTTCATCCAGGCGAAATCCATCCCCTAAATAGATTTTCTTTGCTTTCGGGCTTCGGGCAATCTCCTCCGGAGTTCCTGACTCTAACAGACTGCCTTCGTTCAGGATATAGGCGCGATCGCATACTCCCAGCGTTTCCCGAACATTATGATCCGTAATTATAATTCCAATACCTTTCGATTTCAATTGACGGACAATGGCCTGAATATCAAGGACGGCAATCGGATCGATCCCTGCAAAGGGCTCATCCAGCAGAATGAAAGAAGGTGACAACACCAGTGCCCTTGTGATTTCAACTCTCCTCCGCTCGCCTCCTGAGAGACTATAAGCCTTCTGCTTCCGAAGGGGAGAAAGTCCCAACTCATTTAAAAGACTCTCCAAGCGCCCCTGCTTCTCCTCTCGAGAGAGGTCTAGAGTTTCCAGGATCGCCATCAGATTTCCTTCCACGGTCAGCTTTCTAAAAACGGAAGGCTCTTGCGCGAGGTAACCGATTCCCTTCCTTGCCCTCAGATACATAGGGAGAGAAGTGATCTCCTCCCCGTCGAGATAGATATTTCCTCCGTTGGGGTGAAGCAGGCCTACGATCATATAGAAGATGGTGGTCTTCCCTGCGCCGTTGGGCCCTAACAGCCCCACCACCTCGCCTCCCTCGATCTCGACGCTGACCTGATCCACAACCTTTCGGCGGCGAAATGACTTCGTAAGTTGTTCACATCTGAGATGGGACATCATAATGATTAGCGATGAATTTAGAGTTATGAATTATGAGTTTTTAGTTTTGGTTTTCACAAACTTAAATTTCCCTATTCCTAACTCAAATTTCTCGACTCATAACTCTTAACTATTTCTTCTTCTCTTCTCTCGAGGAAGGGGTAATGGTCGTAGTGACCCGGCCCCCTTTTCCCCCTTCAACATAACTTCTCTCTTCATCCACCAGGTAGACAACCCGTTCTCCACGAAGGACATTATCCCCCTCACGAATCACAGCCTCCCCTTCCAGAACGATCTTATTCTCACTCTGATAAAAGGTGACCTTCTGGCCAGTCGCACGGCGATCCAGTTGAGTGATCCTGACATTCCCTGTGGCGATGATCTCTTTCATCTTCTTCATTTCCGAATCGTAATGGACGACCACGGTATTGGCATAAAGAGTAGCCTCTTCCTGTTTGGCTACGACATTTCCCTTAAAGGTGACCCTGTTCTGCTTCTGATCTCCCTCGACGGAATCAGAGGTGATCTCAATGGGAGACCGGGTGGATGTAAAACCGAACCCCTTTGCAAAACCAGCCTTCTTCTCCTGGGTTTCTCCGCTTGTAACAAAGAGGATGAGAAAAAAAAGAGCACATAAAACCCCTACCCCTTTAGCCATCTTCATCCCCTCTTTCCCCCTTTCCATAGCGTCTTCACATGGCTGAGCACCTTAAAGGTTTTGGCCTCCATATCGATCAACATTCCCTTCCCGGTCAGAGAAATCTGTTCTCCCTCGAATTCCACCGGATCAGAAGTCTTCACCTGTTTGCTCAAATGTTGATAGGACATCGAACGGGTCTTTAGCCGGTATCCGTCGTTCGATACGAGAAGCACATTGCCAACCAGTTCCATGTCTTTCGAATCCTGATGGACCTTTCCCTGATTTCCGGTAAGGGTGAACAATCGTCCATCCTTTGAATAAAAAATGACCTTCACATCTTCTAACTGGACGACGTTCTCTCCCTGATACTGGTGGATGGCTTTGGCCTCTAATTCCCATGTCTTCTTGCCGTGTTTTTCTTCCACAAAATGGATCTTCTCCAACCGCTGGTCTGCACCCTCTGTTGAGATCTTGGGAATCTTTTCTTCTTCCAGAGCCCTTTTCCGATCCTGAAGATTTACCCAGAGGCTGACCAGAGCCACTCCCCCAACAAGCAAAATGGATAATAGAATCGCAATCTTCGTCTTTTTTAATATCATCGCTATAAATTAAGTTCGGAGTCCGTAGTTTAGAGTTCGGAGTGTTTTGAATTTCTCCGAACTACGAACTCCTTACTCCGAACTATCCTTAAACGACTCCTGCTTTTAAGAGGTCATGCAGGTGAATGATCCCAACCGGAACCCTATCTCCGGTCTTATTAAAGACAAAGAGAGAGGTGATCGAGTACTCCTCCATTTTCTGCACAGCCTTTGCGGCAAGCTCATCTTTCTCGATCCACTTCGGATTTTTGGTCATCACCTCTGATGCGGTTCTCCGAAGAAGATCTGAATATTTCTCAATGGCCCGCCTCAAGTCTCCATCCGTAATCACACCAACCAGGTCTCCGTTTTGATTGGTGACACCGGTCACTCCCAGCCGTTTCGAAGAGATCTCGAAAATAACATCCTTCATCAAAGTCTTCTCAGATACGCTTGGAACCGTCTTTCCGGAATGCATCAACTCTTCCACCCGCATGAGAAGCCTTTTTCCCAATGCTCCTCCGGGATGAAGCAGGGCAAAATCTTCCTTCTTAAACCCCCGCTTCATCATCAGCGCCACAGCAAGAGCATCTCCAATGGCAAGGGTCGCTGTGGTGCTGGCGGTCGGTGCTAGACCCAATGGGCATGCTTCTTCTTTAACTTGAATGTCGAGGGAGATATCGCCGGCTCTGGCGAGAGTGGATCTTCTGTTTCCGGTGAGTGCGATCAATTGATTTCCATACCGTTTGATGAGAGGGAGGACCTCCAGTAGTTCCCTGGTCTCTCCGCTATTGGAGATGCCAATCACCACATCCTCTTTGGCCAACATCCCGAAATCTCCATTCAGACCTTCCGCAGGATGGAGGAAGAACGATGGAGTTCCTGTGCTTGCAAAGGTAGAGGCGATCTTTCGTCCCACCAATCCGGATTTTCCCATCCCCATGAGAACAACCCTTCCTTTGCAATGGTAGAGTATTTCCACGGCCCGTGAGAAATCGTCATCAATCCTCTCGATCAGGTCGAGAATGGATTGCGCTTCAATTCTCAAAACCCGTCTCGCCTCTTCAATCACATCGATATCCATCGTCTCTCGTCCCTCGTAATTGCCCATTCTTCGTTGTTCATCCCGGATCTCATACCTTTCAAAATCATAACTCCCCCTCGCCCCCTCTTAATTTAAGAGGGGGGTGGGGGGCGTTATGTTTCCGGATCATTCGTCCCTCGTCTGATTATGACTTTCTCCTCTTCATATCATTTCTCTTGATCCCTGAACCTCTTTTCAAAGCAGCTCTGATGAACTCTCTGAAGAGTGGATGGGGGTCGGTTGGCTTCGATTTGAACTCCGGATGAAACTGACAGCCAAGGAACCAAGGGTGACCCTTTAATTCAACAATCTCCACCAACTCTTTATCCGGTGAAATGCCGCTGAACTTCATTCCTGCCTTTCCTAACTCTTTCATGTAACCATTATTAAATTCATACCGGTGACGGTGGCGTTCAGAGATCAATTTCTTTCCGTAAGCTTCCAGAGCCAGGGTCCCATCTTCAAGCCGACAGGGATAAGCCCCCAGTCGCATTGTCCCCCCCTTCACAGTATGAACATCCCTCTTTTGGACCTTCTGTTCCCTGTCTGTCCACTCCTCCAGGAGGTAGATGACCGGATAGCGGGTAAGGGGATTAAATTCCGTGCTATTGGCTCCCTTCAAGCCTGCACAGTGTCTGGCGATTTCAATAACCGCGCACTGCATTCCCAAACAAATTCCAAAAAAGGGAACATTCTTCTCCCTTGCAAACTGGATTGCTCTGATCTTTCCTTCGATTCCCCTTGTCCCGAACCCTCCGGGCACAAGAATACCATCCGCACCCTTTAAAAGTTGGTCCGGGCCTTCTTTCTCCACTTGCTCTGAATCGACATATCTCAGATTGACCTTTGAATCATTGGCAATGCCGCCATGAACCAATGCTTCAGTCAGACTCTTATACGACTCCACTAAACTTACATACTTTCCCACAATAGCAATGGTCGTCTCAAATCGGGGCTGTTTGACTCTTTTGACAATATGCTCCCACGCTTTCAGATGAGGTCGCCCTGTCCAGATGTTTAATTTCTCGACGATCTTCTCGTCTATCCCCTCTTCATGGTAGACGATAGGGACTTCGTAGATACTCTTCACATTTTGGGCTGTAATGACTGCATCTTTATCCACATCGCAAAAGAGAGCAATCTTCGCCTTGATATTGGGTGAAAGCATCCGGTCGGTCCGGCAGAGAAGAATATCCGGCTGAATTCCGATCTCCCGCAGCTCTTTCACACTATGCTGAGTGGGTTTGGTCTTCACTTCCCCAGCGGTTTCAATATAGGGTACGAGGGTGAGGTGAATATAGAGCGTATTTTCCCGGCCCACATCTCCACGGATCTGACGGATCGCCTCCAGAAATGGGAGGCTCTCGATATCCCCCACCGTGCCACCCACTTCAACGATCACGATATCCACATCCTGAGCCAAGTCAAAGATCTTCGATTTAATCTCGTCCGTAATATGGGGAATCACCTGAACCGTGGCCCCCAGGTATTCCCCTTTTCGTTCCTTGGTGATGACGGAATCATAAATCTGACCGGTAGTGTAATTGTTCTTCTTCGAAGTCTTAACGCTTGTATATCGCTCGTAATGTCCCAGGTCGAGATCGGCCTCTGCTCCATCATCCGTCACATAGACTTCTCCGTGTTGAAATGGATTCATCGTACCGGGATCGACATTGATATAGGGATCAAACTTTATGAAGGAGACCTTCAACCCTCTTGCCTCAAGCAGGGCTCCGATGGACGAGCATGCCAGTCCTTTTCCAAGGGACGAGAGAACCCCTCCTGTCATAAAAATATATTTTGTCCTCTTATTGGTCATCCTCTTCTTCTCTCGGCGACGATCTCAGGGAGTTATTAAAAAGATGTTTCACGTTGTCGAAACTCGTATCGAGGCTCCTTAAATGATGCTGGATACTCGAGCTTCAAGTTTCGAGCTTCCTGCTTCGATACGAGCATCGTCACCGTAAACCTTTTTGGTAACCGTAATCTTTATGGACTCCTTATGAAAAACCTCTCAATCAGTTCATGTCCTTTTTCAAATAAGAGGCCACTCTTTTGGGCAAAAGCTTCATCAAACGTTGCCGCAGGATTGTTTATTTCGCTTTTTTCGTTTGAATAAATGACAAAGGGAACGGGATCCGCAGTATGAGTTCTGACGCTCAAAGGCGTTGGATGATCCGGAAGGACCATCACCTTTACCTTCTCAAAGTTCTTGATCCCTTTCAGAATGGTTCCTACAACCTTATCATCAAAAGCCTCAATGGCTTCAATCTTCAACCGGAGATCTCCCATGTGACCAGCCTCGTCAGGAGCCTCCACGTGGATATAAACAAAATCTTTCTTTTCAAGTCCCTGAAGTCCATACTCACCCTTTCCTTTGTAATTGGTGTCTAAATACCCGGTGATGCCTGGAACTTGAAGAATCTCTAACCCCGCCAGAAGTCCGATTCCCTTAATCAGGTGAACAGCTGAAATCACATAGCCATCGATCCCGAATCGCTTCTTCAGGGTTACCATCTGAGGAGACCGCCCCTGGCCCCAGAGCCAGACCGAGTTGGCAGGTCGTAGTCCTCTGGCTTTTCTTGCAAGATTGATCGGATGGTCTTTGAGAAATTTCTGAGACTCGGTCATGAGGGCAAGGATTTGCTTTCCAGAACCACTATTTAAACGAAGATAAGGAGTGATCTCCTGACCGATGATGTCATGGGGTGGGGTCAGTTCGAGTTTCTCCATATCCGAACCCGCAGAGGCCCCGTTTTTCATGACCATCAGATGGCGGTAACTCACTCCAGAATAAAACCGCATCCCTGTCGACCCAATTGCCTGATCCAGGCCAACGATGATCTCATTTGCTTCCACATCCGATATATGTCCAGCTGCAAAGTCCTCCATGACGACCTTTGAGCCCTGCGGCTGAAGGGTTACAAGGTTACATCTGAAGGCAAGATCATCCTTCTGCAGCTCGACTCCCAGACTGGCAGCCTCTAAGGGTCCCCTGCCAGTATAGTATTTGAGGGGATCATAGCCGAAGATAGATAGGTTGGCAATCTCGCTTCCGGGATTGAAACCATCAGGAACGGTCCTGACCAGGCCGACACTTCCATGCTGTGCCAGCCAGTCCATGTTCGGTGTTTTGGCAACCATCAATGGCGTCTTCCCATGGAGGCTCTCAACTGGATAGTCAGCCATCCCATCTCCAACAATCACCACATATTTCGTTCCCTTAGCCATTTCAATAAATTCCCGAGATCTATCACGAATGACGAAAATGACAAATTTCACGAATGGTGACAAATGGTTCTACATTCGTACCATTCGTTGTAATTTGTGTTATTCGATTCTTTCTCTAAATATACCATAAACTTACAAATGTCAAATAAAAAGCGAAAAATGGAAGCAAAAGGTATGCCAATTCTATCCGGGACTGTAAACACATGCATTGGTTTGAGGGGTGGTAATGAAGAGGGTGTTACTTAGAAAATGAAGAGGGTGTTACTTAGAAATTGAGGTACTCTAACACCTTCTCTTTCCTCGGGGGCAGTGAGGCGGGCTTTTGAGATACTCGAATGGCAGTATCCGGGTCTTTCAGTCCATGACCGGTGATCGTTAGAACGATGACATCATCCTCCTTAAAAAATCCCTTTTGATTCAACTTAATCACTCCGGCAAGAGAAGCCGCTGAGGCGGGTTCACAGAAGATCCCTTCCAAACTGGCCAACATCTGATAGGCTTTAAGGATTTCTTCATCGCTGACCATATCGATCAAACCGCTCGACTCATCACGCGCTGCCTCTGCCTGTTTCCAGCTGGCAGGGTTTCCTATACGGATTGCTGTAGCAACGGTCTCAGGCTTCTCCACCACCTTGCCTCTGACGATAGGGGCCGCTCCTTCGGCCTGAAATCCTAACATTTTAGGAAGCGTATCTGCCCTGCCCTTTTCCCAGTATTCCTTATAACCTTTCCAGTAGGCAGTAATATTCCCAGCATTTCCCACGGGAAGACAATGATAAGTGGGGGCAAATCCCAGGAAATCGATAATTTCGAAAGAGGCGGTCTTCTGTCCCTCAATCCGGAAAGGATTGAGTGAGTTGACCAGGGTAATCGGTTCTGTCTCGGAAATTTCCCTCACAAGCTGGAGAGCCTCATCGAAATTCCCATCGATCTGGATCACCCGGGCACCATGAGCTATGGCTTGGGACAACTTCCCGAGAGCAATTTTTCCTTCCGGGATGACGACATACGATTTCATCCCTGCCCGTGCCGCATAGGCAGCAGCCGAAGCAGAGGTGTTCCCTGTGGAAGCGCAGATGATCGCTTTTGACCCCATCTCCTTTGCCATGGAAACCGCAACAGTCATCCCCCTGTCTTTGAATGAACCCGTGGGATTCACTCCTTCATATTTGAAATAAAGATTAACCCCGGGAAAAAATTCTTTGCTGATCCGTGAGGATCGAATGAGAGGAGTATTCCCCTCTAACAGAGTAACTACGTTCTCTTCCTTCATCGTCGGCAAAAAGCCACCATACCCCTTAATCACTCCATGCCACATGCTTTACCCCAAAAAAGTTCGGCGTTCGGAGCAGGGAGTTCGGAACGTTTAAATTTCTCCGAACTCCGAACTACTAACTCCGAACTTGTTCTATTTTTTATTCCAGTTCATTCTCCATGCGGATGACCATTGTTTTTCCGAGGATCACCCCCAGCCGATCAATCTCTTTCAGTGCCCGGTGGACGTTCCTCTCCTTTGCTTCATGGGTCATCATGACCAGGGGCACTGCCCCTTTAATCTGCCTCCCCTTCTGTATGACAGCGGCAATGCTGATATCATTTTTACCCAAAATCCCTGAAATCTTCGACAGGACTCCAGGCCGATCTAATGCTGAAAACCGCATATAGAAGGGCATCACCACCTCTTCCATCTTCTTCAATGGAACCTTCGTAATGGCTGAGGGCTGGTAGGACTGGAGAGGAACACGGCGACCGCTTGCGCGGATGAGATGGTTCCTCCCCAATTCCACCAGATCTCCCACAACGGCGCTCCCCGTGGGCATCTGCCCGGCTCCCTGTCCGTAGAAGAGGGTCGGACCTACGGCATCTCCCTTAATATAGATGGCATTAAAAACCCCTCCCACTGTTGAGAGAAGATGTTTTTCAGGGATCATCGTGGGGTGAACGCGGGCTTCTATCTTTCCGCCATCCAGTTTTGCAATGGCAAGGAGTTTAATCCGGTATCCGAATTCCTGACCGAATTGTATGTCTGCCTGCGTGATCTCGGAAATTCCACCAATAAAAACATCCTTAAATTGGATGGCCGCCCCAAAAGCCAGCCGGATCAAAATGGTCAGCTTGTGAGCAGCGTCAATACCCTCGATATCGTAGGTCGGGTCTGCCTCGGCATACCCTTTCTGCTGAGCCTCTTTAAGGACCTCTTTAAATCCTTTGCCTTCGTTAGTCATCTTTGATAGGACATAGTTCGATGTCCCGTTGAGAATCCCGAAAATCGATTGGATGCGATTCGCCACCAATCCTTCTTTGATCGAACGAATGAGAGGAATGCCTCCTCCAACCGAACCCTCAAAATTAACATCCACCCCAAAGCGCTGCGCCATTTTGAAGATTTCGTCGCCATGATGGGCGAGGAGGGCTTTGTTGGCCGTGACAATATGTTTCCTGTTTTGAATGGCTTTGAGAATAAAAGTTTTAGCCGGCTCGATCCCCCCCATCAACTCAATGACAATATCAATCTCAGGGTCTCCGATCAGGTCTTCTGTTCGGTTGGTAAGGATGCCAGGGCGAAGCATCACGCCACGATCGGTCTCCAGATCCAGATCGGCAACACGTTTCAAAACGATTTTAGTGCCCATCCTCTTTTCGATCAGGCTAGAATTCTTCTGAAGGATCTTTACGACCCCTGCCCCTACCGTCCCAAACCCAATCAGCCCCACCTTGATCTCTTTCATGTCATCCTTCCCCTTTTCGCCGGATCAATCCATTCTAAATATACCCGTCACAAATAACCAATCACCAAATCCCAATAACCAGATAATAACCAAATTCCAATCATCAAACTCTTTTGGTTATTGGTTATTGGAGCTTATTTGATTATTGGTGTTTGGAATCTGGTGATTATGTTTTGTTCTCCGAACTCCGAACTCCCTACTCCGAACTAAATCCTCACTTCAGCGCCTTCTGAATCCCTTTAACCGCCTGCTTGATTCTGGCATCATTCTCCACCAGAGCAAATCGGACATACCCCTCTCCATACTCTCCAAATCCTATTCCAGGGGAAACGGCCACCTTTCCTTCTCTTAAGAGATACTTTGCAAAATCGATTGAACCCATCTTCTCGTAGGATTTTGGGATCTTTGCCCAGACAAACATCGTTCCCTTCGGTTTCTCAATCTCCCAGCCCACCCGTTTCAAACCGTTGACCAGCGTATCTCTTCGCTTTCGATACGTATCAGCAATCTCTTGCACACAGCTTTGGTCCTCGTTAAGGGCGATAATCGAGGCAATCTGTACGGGTTGAAAAGCGCCATAGTCAAAATAACTCTTCAGCCTGGCTAATGCAGTCAGCATCTCAGGATTACCCACTGCAAAACCCACCCTCCAGCCAGCCATGTTATAACTCTTGGAGAGGGAGAAAAATTCCACACCGACGTCTTTAGCTCCTTTTACCTGAAGAAGACTGGGGGCTTTGTATCCGTCAAAAACGATATCCGCATACGCAAGGTCATGAACGACCATCAACCGATGATCCTTAGCAAACTCTACCAGTCTCTCGAAGAAATCGAGATCGACTACTTTAGTGGTTGGATTGTGAGGAAAACTGGTGATCAGCATCTTGGGATGAGGCCAGGTCTGTTTGGTGGCTGATTCCAGTTTTTTGAAAAAGTCTCCTTCCTCAATCAGAGGAACGGATCGGACATCTCCGCCTGCAATGACCACTGAATAAGCATGAATGGGATAGGTTGGATCGGGAACCAGCACTACATCCCCGGGTCCAAGGGTTGCCAGAACCAGGTGAGCAATGCCTTCCTTGGCACCGATCGTTACGACCGCTTCGGAATCAGGATCGAGTTCTACATCATAGCGCCGACGATACCAGTCAACGATTGCTAATCGAAGTTTATAAATTCCTTTCGAAGCTGAATACCGATGGTTCTTCGGGTTCTTCACAGCTTCAATCAGTTTGTTGACGATGTGTTTTGGGGTGGCCAGGTCCGGATTTCCCATGCCCAGATCAATGATATCCTCTCCTCTTCGCCGGGCCTCCATCTTCAGCTGGTTGACGATGCCGAAGATATAGGGAGGCAACCTCATCATCCGATGAAAACCCGATCCCTCTGGATGAAACTCCATCTCTTACTCCTTTTGACTACTTGTTATTCAAATACATACCGTCATCTTCTCTTGAAACAACTTCGTCCAACAAACTCCAATCACCAAATTCCAAGCTCCAAATAATAACCAATGACCAAACATTATAATATGTTGGTGATTGGTTATTGGTGCTTGGAATTTAATGATTTAGGGTTAACACACTTTGATGCCCTTTTCAATTCGGTCACTCTTGAATTTAAGTATCTCTCTTAATTTTGCAGTAACCCAAGTGAATACTGATCCAGCAGAGGTAAGCGGGCCAGTTTAGAAATATTTAGGGGAACCTTATCACCCGATCGCTGCCATTTCCAGCCTCCCCCTCCAGCGTTTCCTCAAGACTTCCTTCAAGACAGAATGCGAAGGTCTTTCCAGATCCGGATCTTCCTGGATCAAGCGGAAGGCTTCCTTTCTCGCTTCGATCAAAATGGGCGTGTCTCTGAGAATATGGGCCACTCTGAAATCAGGGAGTCCGGATTGTCTGATGCCAAAGAAGTCGCCCGGCCCTCTCAATTCTAAATCCTGCTCTGCAATCTTAAATCCATCATTCGTCTGTTCCATCGCCCGAAGTCGGATTCTAGCTTCCTCAGAAGAACGATACTGGGCTAAAAGAATACATTTCGAACGATATTGCCCCCGCCCTATTCTTCCTCTCAATTGATGAAGTTGAGAAAGTCCGAATCGCTCCGCATGTTCGACCACCATGACTGAGGCATTAGGAATATCAATCCCCACCTCGATGACAGTCGTGGCCACGAGGATTTCGATCTTCTTTTCCTTAAACTCCATCATGATCGCCTCTTTCTCCTCGCTCTTCATCCGGCCATGGAGCAACCCAATCCGAAACTCTGGAAAGACCTCTTTCTGTAAATGTTCTGCCATCTGGGTCGCATCTTTGAGGTCAAGTTTTTCTGACTCTTCAACTAACGGATAAACGATGAAGACCTGCCTGCCCTTCCTCACTTCCTCTTCAACTACCCCGTACACCCGGCTTCTCCCAGATTCGGGAAAAACTTTTGTCTCGATGGGCATTCTTCCCGGAGGCATCTCATCAATCAACGAGATGTCCAGATCCCCATAAAGCGTCATGGCCAGTGTTCTGGGAATGGGGGTAGCAGTCATTACCAGAACATCGGGATTCTCCCCCTTCTTCTTCAGCAATCCCCTTTGAACCACACCGAACTTATGCTGTTCATCAATGATGGCCAAACCCAGGTGATTGAATTCGACCTGCTCTTGAATCACGGCGTGGGTTCCGATCACGATTTGAACCTCTCCGCTCCGGATACGGCCGTAAATCTCTTCTCTTTCTGAACCCTTGATATTGCTCGTCAACAGAGCTACTTGAACCCCTAATGACTCCACCCACCGGTGGATTGTGAGATAATGCTGTTCAGCCAAAACCTCAGTGGGCGCCATGATGGCAGCCTGGTACCCACACTCCACTACCCGTAGACCTGCTAAAAGGGCTACGATCGTCTTTCCGCTTCCCACATCACCCTGAATCAAACGGTTCATGGGATGAGGTTTTTCCATATCCGAAACAATTTCAGATAGGGTTCTCACCTGTGCACCCGTCAATTGGAATGAGAGTCGTTCCAGCAATTTCTGTGCAAGGGCGCCCGTTGTTTGAAACGAGATGCCTGTCTCAAGAGCTACCCCCCTCTTCTTCAATGCGAGTCCCAATTCGAGAAAGAAAAACTCATCGAAGATGATCCTCCGGTGGCCATCCGAACGCTGGAGATTAAGCTTCTCAATCGATTCTCCTTCTGGCGGGAAATGAACCCTTCTGAAGGCCTCTGAAAAATTGATCAGATCCTGCCGCTCCACGATTTCCACAGGAATAGGACTTGAAAGTTCATCCGAATATCCATCAACGATGTTCTTCATCAAACGCCGCAATGTCCTCTGGTAGAGACCTTCGGTTTCGGAATAAATGGGAACGATCCGCTTGAAGTTGAGGTAATCCTCTTCAATGTCGCCTTCCACAATCTCTACATCAGGATGATGGATCTCCTTCTGATAATTGAACCACCTCACCTCGCCCGAAAAGATCAATTTGCGTCCTTTCTTAAACCGCTCCAGGAGATACCGCTCATTTCCATGGAACCATTTCAGCGTAATCATCCCACTTCCATCGCCCACCAATACTTCAAAGACCTTCTTTTTCCTACCCTGGAAGAAAGCCATTCCAGAAAGCATAATCTCACCGAAGCCCGTCTCTTTCTTCCCGGCTCGAAGCTCTGAAATCTTTTTGAGCTGCCTCCGGTCTTCATAGGCACGTGGAAGAAAATAGAGACCATCCTCAACTGTCTCTATACCCTTCTTCTCAAGGAGTTTGGCCAGCTTTGGCCCCACTCCTTTCACATACTGGATGGGAGTCTGAAGATGATTCTTAAAATACTTTGGTTGTGGGCGATTCATAAATAATGTAGCGTTCCGACATTATTCGGAACGGGATCCATGATCGCCCTCAGTAAATGAGGGCGCTACCACTTTAACATATTTGTTTTTGCAGGAAGGGCATTTTATTTCATTCTCTCCTGCCTTTAAATTGAACTGTTCGTAGGTGATCGTCTTCTCACAATACGGACACCGATGCGGAAACTCCTGCACGATCTGTTCTTTTAATTTTTTCCTCATATTTTCTCTTCACTTTTCACTGATCACTGGTTACTGATAACTGATCACTTGTCAATTATTTTATGCTTCCAGCTTCCCACCTCCACCCTCTATCCTTTAACTTTCAAGGACTATACTAAAACCGTTTCAAATATTCAAGAAATGGCAAAAAACATATTATTGAGGTTCGTAAAACAAGCAGTGGGGTCAAATCTTTATTCTTGATTCTGCTGCAAAACCCCCTATTTTCTGCAAAACGAGTCGCCTTGCAAAAGAAAACTTTCATGATTTCAACAGCCCTTTTCTTCAAAACTCCGGCAGACAGTGGTTTTGATATGTCAAGAATAAAGATTTGACCCCATTTGTTTTTTCTGGCCATAAAACCTCCTCAAAGGTTTGGGAGTTTGGAATTATCACTTTCATTGTCAACAACGTCACCTTCTCGATTGATTGATATAAATTTGAAAACATATTTTACGATCCTTTTTTGAAACAATATGTTATATATACGGATAGCATATGAAATGGCCTTTGCTAAAAAATTAATGATTGAATTACCATCCACAATTTTTATCACTTTTTGATGATATGAATATTTTATAACGTTATTCCGTCTAATCGTTGAGATGTGTTGTATCATGGGTAAATGATCTGCGAACAGTGAAAATCTTACCTGATGCTCTCCTCTTCGATAAAGGAAAGTGGGAGGGAATTTTTTCAAAGGAGCTAAAGATGAAGAAATTAACTGCCATAGTTTTAGCCGTGATGAGCTTGTTCTATCTTGTTACGGAGGCGGAGGCACAACTTATTAGAAGACCTTCTGCGCCGACGAATGTTCAGGCCAGTGATGGGACTTACATAGACAAGGTGGAGGTCACCTGGACAGCATCTCCAGGGGCGACTTCCTATACAGTCTACCGTGCCGCCAATCGATGGGGGACCAAAACAACCTTAGGGACAACCTCTGCCATAACATATGATGACACGACCGCCCTGGCTGGAACTATTTATTATTACTATGTCAAAGCCGCCAATGCTAATGGGACGAGCAATTTCAGCGTCTACGATACAGGGTCTCGTGGAACCTCTCCAACAGATGGCATCCCTTCTCCCCCTACGAATGTTCAGGCCAGTGATGGGACTTACATAGACAAGGTGGAGGTCACCTGGACAGCATCTCCAGGGGCGACTTCCTATACAGTCTACCGTGCCGCCAATCGATGGGTAACCAAAACAGCCTTAGGGACAACCTCCGGGACAACATATGATGACACGACCGCCTTGCCTGTAAAGATTTATTATTACTATGTCAAGGCATCCAATGCTAATGGGACGAGCAATTTCAGTGCCTACGATGCAGGGTGGTGGAAACCCCCCAAAGGCAGGGGGAGCCCAGAATTCAGGGCGATCGGAGGCGTTTCCATGGGGGCTTATGGAGCCATGAATATTGGTCTGGGCCGCCCGGACTTTTTTAATACGATCGCTTCCCTCGGAGGACCTCTCGATATGGCTTACCTCCTTAAGTTTATCGAAGTCGATATGCTCGGAGATTACGATAATCCAAACCTCTACCCCAACCGAGACACCCTCATCGATATGCTCAAGGACCTTACCATCAGCTTTGGAAACCCTGTCTATTACAATCCGCTCTCCACCTACTATCCTCCAGGAATTAATGCCCAGAATGCGAGGGTCCCTACAACACTCCACAATTTTATAGATAGACTTAACCCGGATGGAAGCTTGCCGGTGATCACCTATGGAGACCCTGGTCCCGGTGACTGGGTAGAGGTTTTGTTAGCCCGGGATGACAACGCAAATCAAACGAGGAACCGGGGAGAACCCATCTTGAGACAATTTCAGGAACCTTTCACAGACAACAATCTGAATGGAATTTTTGAACCAGGGTTAGGAGAAACCTATTCCGATACAGGCCTGGATGGTGTTCCGAACACGGGAGACTATGGAGAAAATGACGGGGTATTCACTTATAATCCAAATCATAATCATTACTTCGCTGAAGATCCATTGAACCGAGTAGAAACCCTTCCATTGACAGCCCTTCAGAATCTTAACCTCTATATCGATGCCGGCACAGAAGATGAATTTCAGTTTGGCATCCACGCGGACAATTTCGTTGATACCCTTAACGGCAGGGGCCTCATATTTAGGGTTGAAAATGGCTTTCCCGAAAATTTTCCCAATGTCTCGCACTTCAATGAAAAAAGGGGGTACGTCAGGTATCCGGGTGGACATGTCGGGGTCGATAAGGAAAATATCGGATGGAGCTTCGAACAGGCGAAACAGGGGGTCGAAGGGGCGATTGTGGTCGCTAACCGTTTCACGACCCTGTTTGCTTTTACCTCAGACCATTTCCTGGGAGGGGACTTTGGGACAGATCCTTACGAACTATATCGTTATCCAAGCGAGATAGGAGTCGCCACCTTTAATAGTCCCTCTTTAAATAGAAGGATGAAATTTGGGATCTACCTCCCGCCCGGGTATTCGAGAAGCAGTACGAATTATTACCCTGTCCTCTATCTCCTCCTGGGCTATAACATGTCCGTTGAAGGGATGGCCAATTCCTGGATGAAAGCAGCGCTCGATGGGCTCATCTTAGCCGGTCAGATGCAGAAGATGATCATCGTCATACCGGATGGGTTAAATTATAACACTAACAATGGGCACTTTTTCGTCAACCAGATCGATCAAGAGCGAGGGGACAGATTCAAGGACTATTTCTTCGATTTGGTCACTTTTATCGACACCTCGTATAAAACGAAATAGGATTTGAATCAGGGTAGATTTGTTCAGATGAGGAAGGCTCTCTAATTTTCCTCCCTCATCAATTCACTTTGCACTCCTAGGCCTCCCAAATTGTGCATTGTTGAGACCCCATCATTGCTTATTTTCTCATGTCGTGAGGAACGACAACGGTTGTCGTACAGGTAGAATGATTTCCTGCTTGATCTGTGGCCCTGTAGGTTAGAGTGTAGATGCGCCCCCTGCCCTGTCCGGAACGTTCGGCCCTCAGTCTTCCGGTAACACCCGGACTTCCCACCACCCAACCCTGGATGTCATTAGGCTGATCGCCATCACCAAGACCATTGTCCGGCTCGTTGCTGACCACGCTCATCAGTTGGAACTCAGCTGGTCCAGGACCTTGATCACTGATATCCACAGCGACCGTTACCCTCACCATCCGGTGATTTGGAGGCCATAGCAAGTTCGGATTGGCCCGGCATGAAATGGCAGGAGCGGTTTTATCAAGATTGATGAGAACGATCTTTGGCGCTTCAAGATTTCCTGCATTGTCTTTTGCAAAGAAAGTGACGGTCGTCTGCCCCTCAGCAGAGATGGTAACAGAAACTGAAGAACCAGCCACGGTAGTGCTTGGAATGGACTGAGCGCCAGAAGCCGAATAAGTTATCTCTTTGATACCTGATCCACTGTTATCCGTTGCATTGAGGGTCACTGTGACATTACTGTTATTCCAACCTAACGCATTCGGCAAAGGTGAAAGCATCGCATTGGTGGCTGGCGGAAATTGGGGGATGATTACTGTCACTGCCACATTATCGAAATCTGTATCTTTACCATCAAATGCCATAAGCTGTAAAACATAGACTCCTGCCACATCGGGTGTAAATGAGGGAGATATTGTATTGGCCCCTAAAATGGAGTTGTTGTTCAGTTGGCTTCCGGCAGGAACACTCACAAATGTCCAGAGGTAAGTAAGGGACTCGGGACCATGATCGGGATCATTGCTTGCTGAGGCATCAAGGACAGCTTCCCCGCCAAGATTAATGTTTATATCATTTCCTGCATTGGCATTGGGCGGAACATTGGGAGTCGTCGCTGTGATTTGAACTGTATCCTCCGAAGAAAGCTCCCCGTCTCTTACAATGAGCCTGAGTACGTAGAACCCATTCACATCAGGGATGAAGCTTGCTTTTACCCTATTCCTGTCAATGATGTCACTGTCGCTTAGTCCACTTCCAACAGGAAGGCTCACGAAGCCCCAGAGATGGGCAAGAGGCTGTGGCCCCATGTCAGGGTCATTGCTCTTGCTACCATCCAGGGTAACGTTTTGCCCTTTCAACACGTTCTGGTCAGGTCCTGCATTCGCATTGGGCGCCACATTGGGAGGTGAGGCAAAGACGGCCACTTCATCTTCATCTTGAAGCTCACCATCGCTGACAATCAGTTTAATCCTATATGTCCCGTTGATATCCGGGATAAATTCCGGTTTTGGACTGGCAACATCCGAAAAGGACGCATCCGTCACATTGCTCTCCGTTGGAATTTCTACAAATGTCCAGAGGAAGGTAATCAAACAACCCTCCGGATCGTAGCTTTCGCTTCCATTTAGGGTCACCATTTGTGCGGTTATCACATTCTTATCCGGCCCTGCATCAGCCACAGGAGGATGATTAGCAACTTCGAAGGTAACTTCGATTGAATGATTGGAAGTGATATTGTCAAATGTAAAAGTTGTCACTACACCTATGGATATTCCATCTACTTTTACATCTGCAGTATGGTAGTCTGATTTGGGTGTGATCGTGAAAGTTTGGCTTGCTCCGTAGTTCACTGTGATTGCCCCTAAGGGGAAGATGGTTCCATTTTCTCCGGCAGTGGCAGTAAGGGTGTACTGGTTGATTACAAAGAAGGCTTCTATGGTATGATTAGTTGTTATATTATTAAATGTGTAAACCGTCGCTGCGCCAACTGAGACTCCATCTACTTTCACATCAGCGACATAATAGCCTACATTGGGTAGGATCAAGAAGGTGTGGCTTATCCCATGGTTGACTGCAACGGAACCTGACGGAGAAATGATACCGCCCGGGCTTGCTGTGGAAGTGATCGTATAGATATTAATGGCAAAGTTGGCAGCCACATTCTTATGGCCATCCATTGTTATGGTAATGGGATTATCTGGGCTATTGATGCCCCCAGCCCAATTTACAAACTGGTACCCCTCCATTGGGACTGCACTGAGTTGGATCGATGCCGCTGACTCAGAGAAGCTCTCCGAACATTTTCCAGGGCAGTCAATTCCTTTACCTGTAACCCTTCCACTGTCGGTTGGATTGATTGAGATATTCAGAGTTGCTACTCCTATCCCTCCCAGCGGGATATGGAGAGTGGGCCTGTCAATGGCATTGGAAGGAATGGAGAGAGATACGTTCTTTGTCCCCAACGAGTTAGGGGCGAACAAGACATCAATTGTGCATGAACCCGATGGTGAAATAGTTTTGCTGGAACAGGTGTCGTTATAAATGCTGAATTCTCCCCGGTCCATCCCCGATAATGCGATCATCCCTATTGCTAAATCTGCATTACCTGTGCTGGAAAGGGTAATGGCTTGAGTGAATGTACTGCCAATATTGAGATTACCGAAGTCAAGAGATCCGGGTAAAGCTGAGATTTGAGGCTTGGGCACGTAAGCCAAGGCATAGGTAAAACTTGTTTCTTTTGTGCTTTGCAAGCCTCCGGCTACCAATGTCCCCTTAATTGTATGAGGACCGGGTGTGATGTTTTGAAGTTGAGTGGTGTAGGTTGTGAACCCATTAACCGAGAAGTTCCTTAATTCTACTATCGTTCCATCAAGTTCAAGTTGGAGATCGGCATTAACCGACCCATAGATCTTTGCTTCTATCGTCACTGGGTCGGTATTTATTGGATAATCTCTTTTATCGGTAGCCAGACCCATAAGGACTGCATCCCCCACGTCAAAGGCTTCACTTCCCGAGCAGAGCAGCATGTCTTCAGGACCATAGATCCCATAGACAAGGCGGTGAATTCCGGACACGGAAGTGCTGAGGGCTGATGTATAAGTGGTAATTAAGTTCTCAGATGATGAGAGAGGAATGTTCTGTTCCCCTGCACTTACGTTTTCTCCTATTGGATTAACAACCCAGAACTTTAGAACCGCTTGTAAGGTCGTGTTGCTTGATACAGTAAGGTTTGTGATGATCGTATCTGATGCGGCATATTTACCTTTGTCGTTTTGACATTCAAGGACTTTTACCTGAATCCCTGCAATATCAAAAGGATGAGAGATGGTAATCGTTCCAGGATTAGAGGCTTCAAGGACGGCATTGATAAAATAAGTGCCAGCAACCATGGTAGAAGGTAGATTGAAGGACTTTGTGACCAAACCCGTATAACCAAAACTTTCCGAATATCCTCCCGGTCCAGACAAGGTCATATTGCCACTTGCATTCCCTGACACGGAAACGGATACTATCTCCCCAGGATTATAGACTTGTTTATCTGTGGTGATGGTAATGATATCCCCTGCTTTATGGACGTAAAGGGAGTTCAAATGGATTGAGCGTCCTCCCTCATGATAGATACCATAAAAAAGTTTCTCTCCGGTTATCCTGGGCAAAGGAAGATCAAATATCAGGACCTGGCTGCCACTCAAAGTAAATGTCTGCTGGGATTCATATCCAGCATAATGCACTCTGGTGGAGAGATTTTGAGGAGAGAGATTCAAGGTCTGGAGGTTGACAGTCAGACGGGCTGTCTCTCCATCAGTGTAATAGAGTTTGTTCAGAGAAGCATTGACGCTCAGATTGATTCCGGCGAGGTGGTATTTAACTTGTCCTTTGGATATTAAACCTTCCACCGGGCTCGTTAACTCATAATCTGCGAAATAGTCCTTCTCCTCCAGGTCTGATGGCAGGAGAACATTGAAGGTAATGGATGTCTCCTCGTTACCTTTTAGCCACTCCTGCTTAGTAGAGGCAATCAAGTCATAGCTTTTAAAGGTCAGACGAAAGGAGCCCTCTTGATTACCAGTGTTCTTGACCCTGAATGTGAATACGGCCTCTTGCCCAGGAGAGAAAGTCTGGTAACCCGGTAGTTGAACGATTCGGATAACTGGAGCTCGAACAGCATAGGGTAAACTCCGTGTACCGATTAGCTGGCCTCCATTGTCGAGAAGGTCAAGCTTTATAATATAATTCCCCGGACCAAGCGACGAGGGATGGATGTTGAAAGTAAATTGTCCCGAAGATTGGGGTAAGAGTTGGACAATAGGCAATTCAGCACTCCAAACTGCCTGCCCCACACCTCCTAAGGGTAATACTGACAGTTGCACATGTCCATCGATATTGCCATAGCCGGTGTTAATCAGACTGACATTGACTGGAATAAATCCATCCATCGGCGTGGAAGTTGAAACATCGATTTCTACGTTCTTCTCCTTTTTTACAGAGAAATTGACTTGAGCACTCGCAGGGGGTGATTGACTCATTGCTGTTATCAAAAAATCACCTTCTGCAAGTTCAAAATATAAGTTGTCTGTTATATTTTCTCCCATGGGTAATAAATAGGTTTTTGACCGCCTTAGATTCCCTGGATTTAATTCAAAATCGATCTGAACGTTCTCTGCCAATTGTCCGGTATTGGTGACGATTACTGGAACAGTTATATTTCCCCCAGGGTAAACAGGGAATGGATTCATGGAGATTAAAACTCCAAGACCATAAGAAACTGTTCGAGTTATGGTTTGTGTTAAATCCCCTGTGAAGGTAAACACATAGGTTACATTTTCTGAGATCTGTTGTGAGAATTGAACAACCTTAGTTTCTCCCGGAAAGGTGGTTAAACTTTGTAAGTCGCTAAACCCCGGAGCATTGATCCCTAACTGAACGGTTGCATCAACCTTCCCAATATTATTTACTTCTACGCTGAGAATAAATGTCTCATCTCCAGCCAAATCGGGAGTGGTCACGGATACAGAAAGACTCGGGTTAGCCACTTCATACTGATCTGAAATTTCCACCAGCAGAGCATTATTCTGGCTGACTCTTCCTGTTAATGTCATTGTTCCTTCAACTCCAGCCATTGTCGTTACAACAAATGGGTAACTTCCCCCAGCAGGAATATTAAAGGTCTCGGTATAAAGCGGTGGGGAATTTTTAGTTAGCAAGGAAAAAGTCAATCCCGAGGCTTCCACAGGCGCATGGTGTTCAACCTGGCCAGTGATGGTCACCATCTCCCCTGGTCTATAGAAAACCCTGTCCGTTCTCAACTTAAGAACAGTATCCCCTTCGAAGACGTAGAAAGGATATACAGACTTGGATAGGGTTTGTCCAAGATTATTCGTTAGTGTGGCTTCCAGCGAGAATTTGCCGGTGGCGTTTAATAGCCCTATCTCTGTTGAAAAGTCCTGAGTAGTGTTGGCCAGTTGATTGATGGGATAGGATGTTTCAAAGATCTTTTGAACCACAGCGCCTTCAACTGGTATTCTTTGGATCCGGCCATTTTCTGTATCCGCTACATATAGAGTTCCATCTGAACCAACTGCTATTCCTTGTGGCCTGAAAAATTCTCCCGATCCACTGCCTAAATGACCCCACTTAGTAATAAATATTCCATCGCTGTCAAACTTCTGAATACGATGATTCCCTGTATCTACCACATAAACAAAACCATCTCTACCAACGGCAATACCTGTTGGAAAAATAAACTGTCCATCACCGTCCCCGTAATTTCCCCACTTCATGATAATATTTCCATATTGATCATATTTTTGAATTTCATGGAAAAAGGTGGCAACGATAAATACGGAGCCATCTGGTCCCACGGCAATGAGTGGGGGGATATAATCTTCCCCCATGCTATAATCAAATTCCCATTGAGTGATAAAAAGGCCATTTTTATCAAATTTCTGAACCCGGGCGCTCGCTTCTAACCACCTTGCCTCTGTAACGTACACTGAATCATCAGGTCCCACAGCAACTCCATAAGCACCCTCGAATTGCCCATTTCCGGTACCATAACTTCCCCATGCCGTAATAAAATTCCCATTATTATCGAACTTGAGGACTTGTGAGAAATCGGTAAGATAGATTGAGCCGTCCGAAGCTGAAGCTATCCAGTCAGGGAAAATCATGTTCCCATTATAACTGTCCCATTTTTTGATAAAGTTTCCATTCTTATCAAATGTTTGAATACGATAATTCTCAGTATCAGCAACGTAAATAGATCCTCCAGGGCTTATTGCTATTCCTACAGGCCTTTTGAATTGTCCATCATTACTCCCATAAGTTGACCAATCCATAATAAAATTTCCATTGCCGTCGAACTTCTGGACACGGTTATTCCATCCGTCTACCACATAAACGGACCCATCCAAACTTGCATCAATTCCAATTGGAGAGTCCATCTCTCCGATACCGCTCCCCGTGGTTCCCCATTTTGTGATAAATGTTCCATTGCCATCAAATCTCTGGATTCGATCATTTCCCCTATCTGTCACATAAACTGATCCATCAGGACCTACGGTAATCCCGCCGGGCCAAGCAAACTGTCCATCGTTACATGAATTTTCAGGCACGCCATCCCAATCAGGATCAATCGGACAAAAACTCCCCCACTTCGTTATATAAGTTCCATTTCTATCGAATTTCTGAATACGATGGTTATAAGTATCCGCTATATAAATTGAGCCATCTATTCCCAAAGTAATGCTTTCAGGATAGTAAAATTGTCCCTCGCCACTGCCTCCATCCCCCCATTTCATTAAGAAGTTTCCATCCGTATCAAACTTTTGGATACGATGGTTAGAGCTGTCAACCACGTACACATCACCACTCTTATCTACTGCGATGCCCTCAGGAAATCGAAACTGTCCATTATTGGCGCCTTGAATTCCCCACTTTGTCACAAAGTTTCCATTGCTATCAAATTTCTGAATTCGATGGTTATAGGTATCCGCAACATACACAGATCCATCAGGTCCCACCCCGATTTCAGCGGGACCATCAAATTCACCATCCCCTACTCCTTCATTTCCCCACATGATTACAAAATTCCCGTTCACGTCATATTTCTGAACCCGGTTATTATAAGAATCGACTACATACATAGACCCATCGGGGCCTATCGCTACTCCAGAAGGATATCTAAAGGATCCCCATCCTTTCCTAGGGAGAAAATGAACAAACTGTCCGGCTGTTTGGTTTTTAAATCTATTCACGACAATATTTAAAATTCCATCTTCGATCCCAAGCTGACCATTCATAATTTTAGACATCCCTGTGACTAATTCTGTTTTTAGATAAGCCTCTTTATCCGTTTTAACTTCCAAAGTCGCATGGAGTCCCTCAATCTGAATAAGTTTTCGAAAATTAGCCTTTATCACTTGATCACTATCCTTAACCTGAACAATTAATAAAACAGTTCCCACGGCAATCTGGGAAGGAATCTGAATAGTTACAAGGGACTTCTTCTCTCCAGATAATATGTTGTCTGAAACATTTCCCTGATAAACAACCACCCCTTGAGTATCTATTAAGGATATTTGATCCGCTATATAAAA
>VGRY01000057.1 GCA_016875195.1 Deltaproteobacteria bacterium | reverse complement strand
GGCTCTCTTCGGACAGTCTCTTGAATCCGATCCAAAATGGATGGGGAAAAATGTTGACCACAAACATACATGTACCCCGTATAACATCTTCCTCCCCCTGTGTCAAGTGTGTGCTAAGACCAGCCCCCCAGGGGAGAGGGGAATAATGAGGGAATTTTTCTTCAAGGGAGAGGAGTAGGATTCATCTCCATCTTGATCATCTCCAGAATCTTGGAGACCGCCTCCTCTTTTTTCACAAGAGAAACTTCTCCAGTCTTTCTCCTTTTGATCTCGATCAGACCTTTCTTCAGATTTTTCTCTCCAAGGGTAAGCCTTAAGGGGATTCCAATAAGATCTGCATCTTTGAACTTCACGCCAGGAGTTTCTTCCCGGTCATCCAAAAGGACTTCGACTCCCTGGTTCAGGAGAGTTTGATAGAGTTCTTCAGATGTCTCCCTGATGGACTCAGTCTTAATATTCACGGGTAGGATCATGACCTGGAAGGGTGCGATGGGCATGGGGAAGATAATCCCATTTTCGTCGTAATATTGTTCGATGGCAGCAGCCACTGTTCTGCCGACGCCAATGCCGTAACATCCCATGACAATCTCTTTTTCCATCCCTTTATCATCAAGATAGGTGGCGCCTAATACCTTGCTGTATTTTGTGCCAAGCTTGAAGGTGTGCCCCACCTCAATCCCTTTGTCTAGTTGGGTTTCTTTTCCACAAAGAGGGCAGAGATCTCCTGGGGCAAATCTCCGAAGATCGACAAACTGGGATACTTGAAAATCTCTATCTGTATTGACATGGATGAAATGATGATCTTTCTCATTGGCACCGGTCACAAAATTAACCATCCCCTGAATGTCGAAATCGGCATAAATGGGAATGGAAAGACCCATGGGGCCTGCAAACCCTTTAGGAGAACGAGAGACTTTCTCAACGGTCTCTTCATCGGCTAATTGGAGATCATCCGTTCCGAGAATGATCTCCAACTTCTTTTCGTTGATCTCATGATCCCCTCTCACCAGAGCAGCCACAGGACCTTTGTCTGATACAAAGATGAGCGTTTTTACAAGGTCGGTGGCTGAAACATTGAGAAATTGGGTGACGTCTTCAACAGTACGCTGATCCGGAGTCAACATCTTTTGAAGGGGCTTAAAGGTTTTTGAATCAGAAGAGGAGGGTTCTGCGTTAGCTCTTTTAAACTCTGCCCTTTCGATATTTGCCGCATAAGAACAGTGGGTACAACTGACAATCGTCTCCTCGCCGGTCTCAGCGAGAACCATGAATTCATGAGAATAGCTTCCACCGATCAATCCTGACTCAGCTTCCACAACCCTGAACCTTAAACCGCATCTTGTAAAGATTCGGTTATAGGCATCGACCATCTTGCGGTAGCTTACTTCTTCACCTTTAGCGTCCACATCAAAACTGTAGGCATCCTTCATGATAAATTCACGGGCACGCATCACTCCAAAACGAGGCCGGATTTCATCCCTGAACTTAGTCTGAATCTGATAGAGGTTGATAGGCATCTGACGGTAGGAGCGGATTTCCCTGCGTGCAATATCCGTAATCACTTCCTCATGGGTCGGCCCGAGGCAAGAGTCACGGTTATGGCGGTCTCTAAACCTGGCCAGCTCTTTTCCATACTCTTCCCACCGATGGCTTTCCTGCCAGAGCTCGGCAGGTTGAACCATCGGAAGCAGAACCTCAATGGCTCCGGCCCGGTTCATCTCTTCACGGATAATCGCTTCGACTTTCTGTATGGATCGGAGGCCGAACGGCAGATAGGAATAGATGCCAGAGGTCAATTTGAGGATCATTCCTGTCCGGAGCATCAACTGATGGCTCGGGACTTCCGCCTCAGACGGAATCTCCCTCAAGGTGGGAAGAAGATATTTTGAGTATCGCATTGAAGCTCCTCCTAAAACATGTTAACCCGTCTTGATCTTTTTGTCGATTTAGGATATAGACATTTCCCCATGAAACGAATTGCTCCAGTTCAAGGTTTGACTTTTTTATTTCTTCTCGGGTTGTTCCTTTTAACTTTTATTTTTAAAAACCTGATTCCGCTCTGGCGGTCCCAACTCCTTTTCTATGTTCTACTCTTAGGCCTTTTATTTGTATTAAAACTATCTTCTGACCGAAATCGATCAAAAGGCATCAGTGGACTATTAAATGAATTCTCGCCTGTTGCCTTCATCATCCTCATTTACCAATCTCTCGGCAACATGATTCAGTACCTTCAGCCCGATGTTGATCCTTATCTGATCCGGATTGACCTGTTTCTTTTCGGCGTCCATCCAACGGTCTGGATGGAGCGATGGATCACTCCCTGGTTCACGGATCTCATGTCCTTCGCTTATATCAGTTATTATTTCCTTCCGGTGATTCTCGCTATCACTCTTTATCTGAAGGGGCAGAGAGATGAATTTGACCAAGTCATGTTTGTCCTGACTCTTGGGTATTACCTTTCATTTATTGGGTATATCCTCTTGCCAGCCATTGGCCCCCGGTTTACCCTTGATCATCTCCAGACCCTTCCGCTTGGGGGAAGTTTCTTCACCGACTTTGTCAGGGACCTGTTGAATTCCATCGAACACAACAAACGGGATTGCATGCCCAGCGGGCATACTCAGATTGCCCTCATGGTTCTTTTTCTCGCCCACCGCTATGTCAAGACGATCTTCTATATTTTATTGCCTGTTGTATGCGGTTTGATTCTCTCAACCGTCTATCTACGATACCACTATGTCATCGACCTGATGGCTGGAATTGCATTAGCCATCGCGTGTGTTTTTATTGGGCCAAGACTTCATCGATGGTGGTTGAAAAACCATCAATAACCAAATCCCAATAACCAAATAATCACCAATAACCAATACCCCCAATAAATAATTTATTAAGAGTCTCAAAATAGTCTATACATGGGAAACCAAAGGCTCAAAGACCCATAACCCCACCTCCCCTCCCCTTATGAGGCTGTGTCGTAATAGGGGAACTCATAAAAATGTCATCCTGAACTTGGTTCAGGATCTAATGAATTCAACTAATTACGAGACCCTGAAATAAATTCAGGGTGACAAAATAATAATTACGACACAGTCTCTATCTTAAGGGGAGGAATATACCCCCTCTTAAATTAAGTCGTTGCGACTCGAAACCGAGAGGGGGGAGGGGGAGTTATTTTATTGATCGAACCCTTTAAGTTCATGCCAAAGAATGTCTATTCTATTATGAGACTGTTAATAAGTTTTGGTTATTGGAAATTGGAATTTATCTGGTTATTGGTGCTTGATGTTTGGTTATTTTAAATCTGTGTTTCATATATCCTATAAGTTTTATACCGCTTTCCCCCCATGGCCTCAATTCCATGCTGCATCAAGAGATTATTCTCGAGAATCCATGAACATTCTCCCTGTGGATAACCTTTCTTTGTTCCCCTCTTAAAGGTTTCGATATAGAGGAGTCCTTCCACGCCCTTTTTCTGGAAGGAATGTTTCACCCCAAGAAGCATGATCCTGACGGTCTTGATCTTCCTTGAAAGGTAGAGAAACTTAATCGACCCTACGAGTCCCAGTTTTCCGTTAAGGTGTTTGAGGACAAGATTGTAATCCGGAAGGGCAGCCGAGAAAGCAACAGGCGTGTCTCCCAGGTAAGCAAAGAGAACGATCTCAGGAACAATAATTGGCTTCAGGTTTTTTGCGAGATCGTCAATCTCCTCTTCAGTCATCGGAACAAACCCCCAGTTCTTGCTCCAGGAGTTATTATAGATATCCTTAATAATCTTCAGTTCTTCGTCGAACCGACGCATATCCAACGGTCGTACAGAGAGTTGGGGTTCCTTTCTCAATATCCGGCTGGTGATTCGGTCCAAACGATCATAGTTAAAGATATCCTTTTGAAGCCAGTATGCGTAAAGATCCATCACCTTATGAAAGCCTGAATTCTCAAGCAGGGCAGGGTAATAGGGAGGGTTGTACGGCATCATAATACAAGGAGAGGAGTCATAGGCATCGATCAGAAGGCCGCATTCGTCATTGGTGGAAGGATTCATGGGGCCTGCCATCTTCTCCATTCCTCTTTCCTTAAGCCAGGACGCCACTGTTGATAGAAGTAAACCGGCCACCTCGTTGTCATCCATCGACTCAAAGAATCCGAAAAACCCTACCTTCTCCTGATGGAACTCCACATAATGGCGATCAATGATGCCTGCAATTCTTCCCACCACTTCCAACCCCCGATAGGCAAGGAAGAGAATCATCTCGGCATGGGCACGAAAGGGGGATTCAGGATCGAATTTCTGGAGTTGATCTTTGATCAGAGGTGGAACCCAATAAGGATTTCCCCGATAAACCTTCCAGGGAAATCGGATGAAGGTCATGAGGTCTTGTTTTTCTTTTACTTCACGGAGAGTGAGTTCCTGTGAGGCCATTCAGTCCGCTTCCGTTAAATCAGTCCCATCTGATTTCCAACTACCTTAAAGGCATCCAGGACACGGTCCAGTTGCTCTTCCGTATGGGTGGCCATATAACTTGTCCTGAGAAGTTCTCTGCCAGGAGGAACAGCAGGGCTTGCGACCGGATTGACAAAGACACCATTTTGGAAAAGAAGTTTGCACATTCCGTAAACTTTCAGAGTGTCACCAAGGATGATGGGAACGATCGGCGTCTCACTCGTTCCGGTATCGAAACCCAGCTCTTTATAGCCCTGGAGCATCTTTCGCGTATTTTTCCAGAGTTGCGTGATAAGCTGGGGCTGTTCGTCAATAATGTCCAGAGCCGTACTTACAGAGGCGACCAGGGCAGGTGGGAGGCTGGCGCTGAAGATCATGGAGCGGCCCGTGTGTTTAATAAAATTGATCACTTCCCAGGAGCCGACGACAAATCCCCCGATGGCCGCCAGCGATTTGCTATAGGTACCCATGATCAGATCGACTTCTTTCTCCAGGCCAAAATGTTCTGCGGTGCCTCTTCCTCCTTTGCCAAGGACTCCTACGCCGTGGGCATCATCAACCATTACCCTGGCGCCATAAGCTTTGGCCAGTTCGATGATCCGCGGCAGGTCGGCAATATCACCCTCCATGCTAAAGACGCCGTCCACAATGATCAGTTTTCCTTTCTCCTTTGACGCTTCAAGTACCCTTTCGAGGTCCTTCATATCGTTATGTCGATACTTTTTCACCTGTCCAAAAGATAAACGGCAGCCATCGATGATACTGGCATGGTCAAATTTATCGATGATGGCCACATCATTTCTTCCTACCAGAGCAGAAATGGCTCCCAGATTGGTCTGATAGCCTGTGGCAAAGACCAAGGCCGCCTCTTTTCGAAAAAACCGGGCCAGCTTCGCTTCCAGTTCCTCATGGATTTCAAGATTCCCGTTAAGAAAGCGAGAGCCAGCACAACCACTTCCGTATTTTTCGACAGCCTTGATGGCAGCTTCTTTTACCCTCGGATGATTGGTAAGGCCGAGGTAGTTGTTGGAGCCGATCATGATCACCCTTTTTCCATTGACCACAACCTCGGAATCCTGGGCGGATTCGAGCTTTCGAAAGAAGAAGTAGTTGCCGCTATCGTAGACCTCCCGATACTGCTCGTTAATTTTCACACATTTTTCAAAGACATCCATAGCCCACCCCTTCCTATTTTATAACCAACCTTCTTTTCGATACCATTCATAAGTGATTTTTATTCCATCCGCAAGGGAAAACCGGGGTTTAAACCCCAGAAGCGTTTCGGCCTTCGTGATATCGCATAGCCAATTCTTCTGGACCATCTCCTCCACCTTGCCTTTGTTGATCAGAGGTGGGGTTCCTGAGAGCCTGGAGAATAGCTCTGCGAAAGAGGCAACCCCTGAAATGATCCACCCCGGAATATAAATTCGGCAGGCACGGATTCCCATGGCTTTTTCGAATAGATCTCCAATCCGATCGAGACGATAATCGTGGCCATCGGATAAAAAGAAAACCTCCCCTTCTACCCCCTTGGAATCCGATGCCAGGAGCAATGCCTGGACAATATCCTCAACATAACAGAGGCTTATGTGCTGTTCCTGTTTGGAGAAACTGGGTTTGATCTTTTTAGAGAGGATTTTAAAAAAAGCATAGACATCCCTATCTCTGGGGCCATAGACTGCGGAAGGCCTGAGTATGATAAAGGGAATTTGAGAGACATGTTCGAGACAAAACTCCTCTCCCCTCAATTTACTTCGGCCATAAGGGGAGACGGGTTCACAATGGTCTGGTTCGCTCTTTTTTCCTCCATCCTGGCAGGGACCTGCAGCAGCCTGGCTTGAGAGGTAGACGAATTTCTTAAGATGAGGATTCTTCTCGAGGCATGCATGGATCAGGTTCTCTGTTCCGTTTGCATTGACTTCAAAATAGGTCTCCTCTTTTAAAGCCTTGGTGATACCCGCCAGATGGAAGACCTGGTCAACTCCTCTTACAGCTTCCTCTAAAGTGGTTTTATCACTGCAGTCTCCCTCTGCCAGTTCGATGGGCAGATTATTTAACCATTTTAAATTATTTCTGTTCCGAACAAGACACCGGACCTCGTCTCCTTTCTGGAGGAGAGCCTCAACCAGATGACTTCCGATAAATCCTGTGCCTCCGGTGACTAATGCCTTCAGATGGATTTACCCCCGAATTAAATTTTATGAATTTTATCTGTTTTTATGAAATTGTCAAGGAAAATTGAAATGTTATCGTATAATCCCAGGGTTTGGGATAGTCTTTTAGGAATATGTAGCGCCCTCATTTATTGAGGGCGGAAACTGTCGCCAATTAACGCTACTATTACGTATCCATTAAAAAGGAGCTGATTTAGAGATGCGGCAAGGGATGGCCCGGAGGGGGGTGGATCCGATTGCTGGCTCATAGGGTGGGTTGTTATCGGTTAAAATATTAAGATTTGATTCCTTCCACCCGCTCAGTTCGAGATCCTTTCGTTCGGGAAACCACCAGCCATAGCTGAGGACGATGATACGAGGGTTGATCTCGCTGTCCAGTTTTGCCTTCTGACGGATCGATCCCCTCTCTGTTTCTACGGCTACCCAATCGCCCTCTTTGATTCCTGATTGGGATGCAGTGTCTGGATGGATAAGTAGAGTGGGCTCCTGAGAGATCTTCCGAAGGGATGTGATATTCCGGTAAGCTGAATGGAAGAAGAATGGGTCTTTGGCAGAGGTGAAGATGAGTGGATATTTTGTGTCAGATCCTGCAGAGGTGACTGAGAGATCAGAAGAAGATGGCAGGGGATAGTATCCCCATTGTTTTAACTGTTCGGAATAGATTTCGAACTTTTTCGAAGGTGTTGAAAATCCGGTTTTTTCATAAGACCGAAATTCCCACTTTCCCTTCAACATGCCGATGTTCTTGAAATCGTCATAAGTCATCCCTGCGGGTTTGAGAACCTCATCAAGGCACTCTCCAAGATCATTCCAAAAATATTGACCGAGACTGAGTCTTTTGCCCAATTCATTTAAGATTTTTGAATCGGGCCAGCATTCACCCAAAGGTTCGACGACCTTGGGTCGGGCTAAGATGAACCCATGAGGAAGGCCAAAGTGGCCAAGGTCGTCAAACTCCAGATTGGTGGCTGCAGGCAGGACGATATCAGCCATTTGCGCTGTGGGGGTCAGAAATATCTCTGAGACAGCCAGGAAGTCCAATTTCTTGAAAGCCTCAAAGGTCTCTTTTGAATTGGCATAACTGAGAAGGGGATTTCCTCCCTGGATATAGATTGTCCGGATGGGGTGAGGTTTTCCTGTGAGAATAGCCTTCACAATCATCTGAGATGGGACAAAACCCATCATTGTCGCCAACCTGAATTCGGGGCTGAGAATCTTCTCTCTCTTTTCTGGAAATTTCTTAATCTGGACGAGTTCACCCGGCCTTATGACAGGAGGGGCAACCCGGTTCACATTTCCACCAGGCTGCTCGAGATTCCCTGTAATGGCCATCAGGATGAGCAAAGCCCTTGAGCACTGAAAACTGTTGATATTGTGCTCGAGTGCATTTCCCCACTGAATACAGGCTGGCTTGGTATGGGAATAGAGTTTGGCCAACCGTATAATCTGATCTTTTGGAACCCAGGTCATCTCTGAAATGCTATCGAGTGAATACTGACGTAGATGCTCTTCCAACTCCTGAAAGCCTTTTGTCCAATTCTCGACAAAAGCTTTGTCATAATACCTCTCATCAACAATGACCTTAAGCATTCCCAGTGCAAGGTAAAGGTCGGTGCCGGGTTTGGGTTGAATCCAGATGTCAGCCCTGGAGGCGACGGACGACTTTCTTGGATCGATGACGATCAATTTTGTCCCATGATCCAGAGCCCTCTTTAGTTGAGAACCGATGATGCCCTCTTCGTTTGTCTGGAAGAGGTTGCTTCCCCAGACCAATGCGCAGGCAGGGGGATGATCGAAGTCAGGAACCGGAAAGAAACCGCATGTGATTGTGGAAGCAGTCTCCCTTGGCATGTGACAGATGTGCCCGGGTGTTGAGATATTCGGAATATGGAGGAGGTTCGCCAGCCGCATCAACAGGAAGAGTTCCAATCCTTTGGGTGTTCCCTGGGCAAAAGCAATGGTCTCCGGGCCTTCGCGTTCGATGGTCTCTTGGATCTTTTTAGTAATCGTCTCAAGTGCCTCATCCCAGGAGATACGGGACCATTTTCCTTCTCCCCTGTAGCCGGTTCTTTTCAAAGGGTAAACGAGACGGTCGGGGTGGTTGAGCCTTTCAATCTGGGCAAGACCCTTGGCGCAGATCGTACCATGGTTCAAGGGACAGTCGGGGTCGCCCTCGATCTTTTTAATTCTTCCACCCTCGACATGGGCCAGAATCCCACACCCGCCGTGATCCATCCTCGCACAATAAGTTTTAACGATCATTATTTACCCCGTTAGAAAGCTCCGCTGATCCAAGTAGAGGTGATGAGGTTTAATGCCCCGAGTGATGAGCCTCCCCATTAGAAAGTCGAAGACCCTCTATCGGGGTTTACTCCTTGCGTATAGTTTTTATTAACATTCAATAAACTGATTTACAAGCTACCGATGTCTTCAGAGTCGGAGTTGAGGAATTCCAACAAAATCCATTTTGGAATAAATAGGTCAGTTACGAGTGGGAGAGGGATATTATGAATATCCTAAAGAACTAAATGGATGGAACTATACTGGTACGTCTGCACGTGCTGGTTAGGTGTGCCTACATTACCCCAGTAACCCCGACAACTCTAACACTCGCCTTGACCACTGAATAGCTTTCTCTGCCACTTGACGGCGTTGAGAAGTATTGACCCAAATACGAGACCAGTCAAGTCTCCATTGTGCAAGTTGGATTTGCAGCTCCACCAATTCGGCGGCGGTGTCAATTTCAGTCTCGGCGGCGGTCCATTCAATGAAGAGTTTGCTTTCATCCAGCAATCTTCCGACAGTTTCCTGATTGGCATCATGGCCTGAGAACGAATTGATGCGGCTGAGGTTGGCAGCTAACCCCCCCAAGCGGGTAGGCACATTATCTTGTAAATAACGTTCTCGAATGATGTTTTGATCTTTCATGGGCTACTCCAGCAAGTGACGAGTGATTTGAGAAACACGCCCGCGCAAGGTCGGGTCAAGCAATTCTATGGAGCGGTTATTTTGACGTGGGCGAATGTTGATGAGTGATTCAAAGGTCACTTGGTTGGCAGAGGGGTTCCAATCTGCACCCCAAATATCTTCTTGTTGGCTGCCGTCATTTAGCAGAGCAGCTTCGCAATCTGCATGCATGACTCCGCCGCCGGCCAAAACGCCCCGTTGAACATCCACGGCCAATTTGATGTAGTTGCTCAACGCTTCCAGCATTTCGTTAATTTGTTGTTGAGTGGCATGTGTCCGAACGATATGAATCATAATGACCTCAATGAAAATGTTTGCTTGCGGCTCGCCTCAACAATTAATAGACGTAATTCGTATTTTCTGGAGATCGGGTTTTCCAATTTAAGCTTTTTACTCCTTTTCCCCGTTTTTGTCTACGAAATTGTGTAATAATTCCAAGTTCTCAGATTCGATAGGTCTTCACCCCTGGAATCTGTTCGAAGTGATTATCGAGGGTATATATGGGGAGATCGTTTTCGATGGCAATGGCGGAAATGAAAATGTCGGATAACGGCAGGTTGACACCTTTCTTTTTCAGTGATTTCGAAAGCTCTGCAACACGTTGCCACAGTTCTTTTGTCATCTCAAGGTAGGGAAGACCTGCCAGGACGTTTAAGACTTTATTTTTCTCACCTTCTGACTTAATTCCCTGGAGGACCTCGAACATCACCACCCCGCATGTCCAAGCGGTGTTCTCCTTAAGGAACATTTCAAGGTGATCTGCTATTTTTGTTTTTCCCCTGAAAAACTCGATCCAAATGGTTGTATCGACAAGTATTCTATCCTTCAAGGATTTTCTCTCTCCTTTTTTGAGCCTCCATCTCAAGCTCTTCTTCTTTTTCCCAGTCGTAGTCAATTTGAATCTTGCCTTTGAGGGCGATCAATTCTTTAATTTTTTTCTGCCTTATGAATTCTTCCATAGCGGTAATGATGGCCTTTGTCTTTGATTTTTCACCAGAAATTTTTTGCACCTCTTTAAGGAGATCATCAGGTATGTTTAATGTCGCACGCATTTAATGCACCTCCTTTGTATGCACTAAATATATGCCAAATCGCAAAGTATGTCAATAGGAAAAAGTGGGCGGATTTACCCTGCAAGTTCAAGGATTGAGTTGTTTTAAAAATCGAAATCCAATTCTTCATTGTCTACAGGCATTGGAAAATCACCTATTCGGTCACTTGTAGTTTAAAAATTTTCTTGTCTTACGTTGGGTTCAGTGTTATAAAATTATGAAAAACAAATAACGATTAGAAAGGAGAACTTATGAGTAAGAAGGTGATTGATCTATTGAATGCGGCGCGATCCAGAGAAATGACCGCCATCACTCAGTATATGGCGCAGCACTATGAACTCGAAGACCAGGACCTTGGAAAACTGGCTTCCAAGTTCAAGGAGATTGCGATCGCAGAGATGAAGCATGCGGAAAAATTGGCCGAGAGAATTCTTTTTCTAAAGGGGGAGCCGACCTCGAAACCCGATAGCCTTGCCAAAAAAGGGCAGGGGATCGTAGAGATGCTGAAAACAAATATCGCCCTTGAGGCGGCGGCGATGAAGATGTATAACGATGCGGCTGTGGTCTGTGCGGCAGAAAAAGATCAGATCTCGAAAGAGATATTCGAGGAGCTTCTCAAGGATGAAGAGGAGCATTTCAACTATTTTGAGAATGTTAAAGATCATATAGACAAACTCGGAACGGCTTACTTAGCCACTCTCGTGGGCTAATGAATCAATCTCCGAGGCATTCAACATCCCGAAAGGGGTTTCTTGGTTTATTGAAACCGAAGGAGCCCCTTTATTATTAAGGGCGACCTCTAAAAATGCTATTCCGGCCCCGATTTCCATCAGGAGAATCCAGTCCCGTTTTTGGCAGGACGAAAGAACTTGGTTTCGAGTCGCAACGACTGGACTCCCGTAGGAGTTTATCCCGTGCTTGATACGGGGCGGGAGTGACGAATTTGGAATTATTAGAGACTCCCCTATTTTTTAAAGACGCTGAACAGTTTATCGAGGCCCGATTTTTCGAGTTTTGAGGCCGCTTCGAATTCTCCCGGGTCGAGCCATATTCCGTCACAACCCGAACATTTGTCCACTTTAATATGTTTATAATCGATTTCAATCAACTCCATTCCACATTTCGGGCATTTCATATAGTGAAGGGTCTGAAGTTGTTTCTTCTCCTCCTCAGCTAACTTTTTCTGCTTTTCCTCTTCGGCCTGCTTCTTTTTTTCAAATTCCATTCTCGCAAAATATTCTTCTTCCTTTTCACTCGGTTTTTTCATCGTTCTTCCTCCTTATGCTCACGGGTTTTGATTTGGGATTTATCTACACTTATCAGTACTACCAATATCATAAATAACACCCATGCGATAGTCAATTGAAATAGGCCTCTTTTCATTTTTTTAGTGACACATCTTGTTCAATAGGTGTATAATGAACAAAAATTCATTTTTGAACCTATCAAAGAGGATAATCCAGTGGATTTAAAACGCTTATTTAAGCCTAAAACTATGGCTGTGATCGGGCTTTCGATGACAAACGAGAGGCATCCTGCCAATGTCATTTACAATAAGAACAACCTTCGTCTGAAAGTCAAAGCTTTTCCGGTCAATGAGCGGGGAGGCACATACCACGGCGAAAAGGTTTACACAAAGGTTTCTGAAATTCCAGAAGCAGTGGACCTTGCAGTGATTGCCACAAGAGCCCAGGCCGTTTTAGAGATTTTAAATGAGTGTATACATTCAGGGACCGGGAGCGCCGTGATCATCTCCGGCGGATTTGCAGAGGCGGGACATATCGAATTGCAAGAGCGTATTGCGGCCATGGCCCGGGAGGCCAACTTTCCGTTTATCGGGCCTAATTGCCTCGGCATCTATGCTCCGCCTCATGTCGATACCTTTTTTATCCCGAGCGAGCGGATTGTCCGGCCGGAAAAGGGAAGGGTGGCCCTCATCAGCCAGAGCGGAGGCGTTTTAGTGGATCACATGGTCAAATCAGCCCGAGAGGGGTTTGGCCTTTCCATGGCGATCAGCATCGGAAACAAGGCATTGATCCGGGAAATTGAGCTTTTGGGCTATTTCTCAAACGACCCTGAGACGGATGTGATTGCTTTCTATATTGAGGGGTTTGAGAAAAACGAAGGCCGGCAATTTGCCATCGAAGCGGGAAAGTGTCAGAAACCGGTTATTGTGCTGAAATCCGGGAAAACCCCGATGGGAGGCCGAGCCGTTTCCAGCCATTCAGCGGCCTTGGCCGGCGATTATGAAGTCTTCTCATCCGTTCTATCTCAATTCGGTGTCGTCGAGGCTAAAGACGAATTTGAATTGATCCCATTCTGTGAAGCCCTGTGTTGTTACCAGAAACCGATCGACGGAAGAATAGGTATTATCACTGGAAGTGGGGGGCATGGAGCTCTTGCAGTGGATACCTGTCTCTCCCATGGCCTTACGGTACCGACCTTAGGAGGCCAGGATCAACAAAATATTCGGGAGAGGGTTTCGCCGAGGATTCAAACGATTGCCTCATTCACCAACCCGATTGACCTTACCGGAAGCGCTGTGGATGATGATTTTGTGGAGGCGGTCAATTTCATAAGCCAACACGAAGCAATCGACTGCATAATGATCTTGCTTCTTCCCTATTTGCCAGGCATTACCACAGATCTCGGGGCAAGATTAAGCCAGATCTATCAGCAGTCGGGCAAGCCCATGATCGGTTATGTCCCTCATGTTGAAAAATACCTGATGTTCGTCGAGGGATTTCAATTGAACGGGATTCCTGTTGCCCATTCCATTGAAGAGGCCGTGCATATGGCAGAAGCTTTGAGGAGGCACCAGCCATGTTGACCTATGAGATGAAAGAGATCCTCCAGGCATCGGTGAAAACAGGCTGGATTCTGGAACCCCTGGCAAAGCGTCTCTTTTCGTTAGCCGGCATGGAGGTTCCCAGATATGTCTCGACGAAGCGGGTTGAAGAGGCGGCCCTTTTTTCCAAGCAGATCGGTTATCCGGTTGTCGCCAAGGTTGTCTCCCCAAATGTGATACACAAGTCGGAAAAGAATGGGGTTGTGGTGGGTATTGGCAGCGAAGAAAAACTGAGAGAAATCTTTGACCGGTTCAGCAAGATCGAAGGGTTTATTGAAGTATTGGTTGAGGAGATGGTTTCCGGCGTGGAGTTAATCGTCGGCGCCACGAATGATTTTCAGTTTGGGCCAGTGATTCTCCTTGGGACCGGAGGCATATGGGCTGAGATTTACAAGGATGTCGTTTTGAGAATGGCGCCTCTCACCCGGAAGGATATCGACTCAATGAAGAGATGCTTAAAAGCACATCCTCTTCTTGAAGGATACAGAGGGGCCGAACCAATCAACTCGGAGGCATTGAATCAGCTTCTCCTGACATTTTCAGATTTGGTGATGGCCCTTGAACAGGATTTCGAGTCGATTGACTTGAATCCTGTCATCTGCGATTCAAAGCGTTGTGTAATTGCAGACGCAAGGATCATGCTCAAAAAATAAAGGCGGGTTGAATTGCTCGGAGGGCGTGCAACAGGGTAGGATAATCGATGGACCTGCCAAATGTGTCTTCCCATCCTGCCTTTGAAATTAAATCCCTGACAGGTCCCTTTACATCCGTGAATATGAATCGGATTTCTTTTTCCCCATAGTTTTTCATCATCTCTTCAAGTGAATCAATGGCCACTCCATCCATATCATTGACTCCAGAGAGGTCGAGGATCACCCATTTGACAACAGGTGTCTCAGCAAGCCTTTTCTGTAAAATATCTTTAAGAAAACTCATATTGGCAAAATAGAGCGAGGCGTCCACACGTAAGATGAGGGCGTCAGGGAAACGTTGTGCTTCCGGATATCGTTTGATGTTGCGGAAGATCTTCTCTTCCTTGAGGTAGCCAAGCTCAGCCACATGAGGATGAGCGCTTCTCCAGATAAAGACAAGCAATGAAAAAACCATGCCCATCAGAATTCCTTTCTCACTCCCAAGCAAGAGGGTCGCTAAACAGGTGAGGAGAAATACCCATCCATCGGTTTTTTTGATCTTAAAGAGATGATTCAGTCCCTTGACATCGATCAATCCGGTTACAGCCACGATCACGATGGCAGCCAGAGCGGCCTTGGGGAGTGAGTGAAAGAGGGAAGTGAAAAAGAGGAGTATTAGAATGACAATGGATGCCGAGATCATGGAGGCCAAGCCAGTGCGAGCCCCTGACTCATAATTGACCGCCGTCCGTGAAAGACCTCCTGTGACGGGGTAGGCGGAGAAGAAGGAGGCTGCGATGTTGGCTAATCCCAATCCTTTCAACTCCTGATTTGAATCAATGGAGTACCTTTCTTTTCCGGCGATCCAGGTAGCAACAGAAATCGACTCCATGAACCCTACAAAGAGGATTGTCAAGGCGGTCGGGAAGAGTTGCGAGAAGGACTCAATGCTGAAGGGAGGGAGATTGAAATCGGGCAGTCCTCTGGGCACATGACCGACGATCTTTAACCCCCATCGGTCCAGTTTAACAAAATAAGCAGTAAGCGTAGAAGCGATGACGACGAGAAGGGGGGCGGGAAAATGCGGATGCCTCTTTTTGAAGAAAAAGAGGGTTCCCAAGCTGATCGATCCAACAGCAAGCGTCATAGGATGGGTCTTGTGGATTTGACTTAAGATGTCTTGCAGGAGATGGATTGCAGAGTGGCCCGAGGAGACAGGGATTCCGAAAAGATGGCCCACCTGACTCAGTAAGATGATGATGGCAGCCGCAGAGGTGAATCCGCTGATAACAGCATGTGAGAAGAAGTTGATAAAAAAACCCAGCCGCAGGAACCCAAGCAGAAGCTGCATTCCTCCGACCATCAGGGTCAGAAGCAGGACAAGGCGGATGTACTGCTCTGAGCCTGGTTCGGCCAATTCGGAAATACTCGAAAAAACGAGAAGGGAGATTATGGCCACAGGGCCTACGGCAAGGTGTCTTGAGGAACCCATAAGGGCATAGACAATCAGCGGAAGAGTGGATGCATAGAGTCCATACACAGGAGGCAGTCCGGCAAGCATGGCATAGGCCATTCCCTGTGGAATGAGCATAATGGCAACGACCCCGCCCGCGGAAAGGTCTCCTTTAAGGTCAGTCCGATGGTAGTTCTGAAGCCAGCCAAGAGCAGGAATCCATTTGCGAATCATGCTTGCCGTTTGTATGGAATTAATATGAAAAATTGCATTACAGCCCTGCTCTCTCGATTAAATAGAGCAGGGCGATGATTCCAATAGACAGAGGGAGAATCAGCAGCCAGGGGTTTATCTTGAGCCATTGCGGCAATGTGATTTCACCGAACTGGGTTTTGTTGAGGATGGTTTTATCAAGAATTGGGTAGAACTCTGAAAATAATCCAGCGCCAATAAGGATACCGATCAATCCGCCCAGGAGCGCATCGAGTGAACCCTGACCGATAGCCCCCGCCAGAGTTCCAGGGCAGTATCCGAGAAGCCCGAAGCCAATTCCAAAGATCAGACCACCGACCAGGGAACTACCCAGGCTTCCGGGTTTAGGATGTAGTTGAGCAAGTTTCAAATCCCTCAGGAGATGAACGCCAATCATTCCAGTAACAACAGCAGAGAGCATAATCTTGACAACCGTGAAGTCTGTCAGAAGCAGTTGACCTATGATGACGTCGTACCTGGTGACTCCGCCTTTTTGGAGGAGGAAACCAAAGATGATTCCAACTCCAAGACCAATAACTAATTGGGACCTTTTTTGATTATGGATCGTGGCAAGCATCGTTATCTCCCTCTATCGCTTAGAAAAAACGAAATAGCAATCCCGCGGTGATGATTCCACCGATGAAGAAACAGATTGACGCAAGCCAGCTACTCACGGCAAGCTGGAGTGTTCCGCTGATTCCATGGCCGCTGGTACAGCCCCCTGCCCACCTTGCTCCGATACCCATGGCAATTCCTCCTACAAAGGCGGTCACCAAGCGCAGGATGGGTGTGTTTCCGAAAGCCTCGCTCCATTTCGACGGAATCCATGTCAACTGAAACTGACCGGAACTTTTCGCAGAGATGAAGGCTCCAATTAAAATTCCAAAGACAAGCATCCATTCCCAGTCAATCACAGGGGTAAACTTTTTATAATAAGCTTTTTCGGTTACGCTGTTGCCCCGAAACAGCTTCTCGATCATTCCACTTGTCCGGGTAAAGGCAGTGGAACATCCGATCGGTTTATCGGATAACAAGAAGGTAATCCAGCTTAACACCCCGATTCCGATGCCCACGGCATAAGGTGACCACTGTTCCATTATCAGCCATTCCATCGGTTTGGTTCCTCCAATTTCTAATTCCTCATTTTCCCTTTTCCACGATGGGGAGATGAGGAGCAATACAGGCGGGACATTCCGAACCCAGTCCTGCGGCATTGTAGCCCGTCATTCCTCCGGCGACATTGGACACGTCTTTGAAACCGTGTTGTTTTAGGATGCTTGTTCCGACGCTGGAGCGGTGACCGGTGTTACAGATAATGAGTATAGGACGGGCTGCGTCTAATTCCTGGTATCGTTTTCTTAAGTCAGGGAAGGGGATATTGACCGCTCCATTGATGTGACCGGTCATAAACTCCCTTTTTGCCCTTACATCAAGAAGCGTCACTTGTGCACCACCTGTAATTCTCTGACTCAGTGCTTCGACCGAAATCTGATTGACTTGATCCGAGGGAAGGCCTGACTTTGCCCATTCATATATGCCACCCTCAAGATAACCGATGGTTCGATCAAGACCGACACGTCTCAGATGAACCACTGCCTCTTCAGCCTGAGATGGACTTCCCGGGACTAAAAGAATGTCTACATCCGCAGGGAGCAGCCATCCAGCAAATGTGGAGAAGTTTCCTCCGAAGTCAATATGATAGGCTCCCGGAACGTGCTGACCTCCGAAGGCTTCATACGGTCTGATATCGAGGACAATCGTATTTTTTTCTTTTGACCGTTTATGGAATGAAACCGGATCATAAGGAATTGAACAGGGCAAATCATAGATGAGGGCAGGTCCTCTCCTGTTGATGTCGCTACACCGGCTGAAGTGATCAGGCGCTTCCGGCATATCGGTTGTCAACAGATCGATGAACTTGTTTCGATCTTTCACTTGAAAAGCATAGTTATACTTCTTCTCATACCCAATGGTGCTGGTTCTTTTTGCAGACATCGCCCTTCCGCAGAGAGAACCCGCTCCGTGGGCTGGATAGACCTCGCAAAAGTCAGGCAGTCCAGCCAGTTTCTGAAGGCTATCGTAAAGCTTGGAACCGAGCTCCTTTGCCATTCCCGGAAAGAGGTCGGGTCTTCCCACATCTCCCACGAAAAGAGTGTCTCCGCTGAAGAGGGCAACAGGTTCCTCACCCCGGGAATGATCAGAGACAACATAGACGATGTGTTCGGGAGTATGGCCAGGTGTCTCCAGGACTTTAAACTCCATATCCTCCATCTCAAAGCCATCTCCTTCTGAGAGGCCAACATGGTCAAACTGGCATTTTCCTGATTTGGGAGCATAGATTTTTGCTCCTGTCTTTTCTGCAAGGTCCATGTGGCCGGAGACGAAGTCGGCATGGAGGTGGGTTTCGAGAATGTGGGTGATTTTTAATCCCATGGCCTTTGCTGTATCAAGGTAGATCTGAATGTCGCGGCGAGGATCAATCACCGCACAGGTTTTGGAACCTCCGAGGATGTAAGAGGCATGTGCTATACCATTGACGAAAAAATGCTGGACTAACATAACCTTCCCCCCTTTCCAAGGAACTCATTTTGTTTTTTTCTTCAATTCGATCCAATCCTTCATCTGCTGGAGGTTTTCGGTCAAATTCCACCAGCCGTTTTTAAACGTGGCATAATCCGGGGCTCCGGTCATGGCAGAGGCGTATTTGATGGAGTTCGCATAGAAGAGCCACTGCCTGATCCACATCTGTTCAATCTTCTCGTCAAAGGGGTTTTTCCCCTGTGGAAGCCCTTCAGCCAGGCCATGTTTCCACGCCTCAAGCAGTAAAAGCGTTGCATTTAAACTCATCTGGTCGGTCTCCCTGATGGTATTGTCCAGTTTTGCAAAATGGTTGCTGACCCAGACCGTTCCGTGACATTGATTGCAGACTCCGGACATGATTCCCTTTCGCTTCGCCTGCTCTTCCTTTGAAATAAGGCCTTCAGAGGCGATTTCTCCTGTGAACGTGGTAGGTAACGGGAGACCATCTTTGTTCTTTAAAACAGATGTGTCGCCATGAACCGGCTGGGGATGGGAATAGATGAGTCCGAAGAGCCTAACCCACAACCTTGAGCCAAAGTCGTGGGTCCTCTCTGCTATGACCTTTCCATCTGAAGTGGTGATGAGACTGTTATGGCAGGTTGCGCAGGTGGGTGTCTGGAAATCTTTTCCGATTCTCCATGGGACAGCATTGAAATTCCATTTTGAATAGTTCGAGAAATAGATATTCCCATGTTTGCTCTCTTTGTAAACATTCCAGGCGGGGACATCGGGTTCGAGATGGCACTGGGAACAGGTATAGGGTTTTCGGGCCACCTCGATGGAGAGTTGATGTCTCGGGTGACAGGAGGTGCAAGCGCCCATACTTCCGTCGGGATTGATCCTTCCCACGCCTTGATTGGGCCAGTTGGTTAACCTGGGCACCTCAATTTCTCCCACCGGTGTTTTAATTGTCTCCTTTCCTACAACTTTAACCTCTGTTCCATGACAACTGAAGCACGTCTCCTGCCGGGTAAAATCGGACACCTCTTTTTGAACCACCTTGCCATCCTCAACGGCCTTTTTACTGATAATCGTTTCAACCAGTGCGTGATAGACAGGGTTTTTCTTTAGGTTTCCAACGGCATGAGCCTTTTTGCTACCCGAGTACTGTTTTGTCTCAACCGGATGACAAGTCGCACAGTCAGGTGGAGTGACAACGACATTTATATTGAAGCCCATGTGGTCAAAGTTGTCCTTATGTTTCTCCTTATTCAATCCATGGCATTCGTAACAGCCGACCACAACCTTTTCCAGTGAAGCGGCTACTTTTTTAGCGGATATTCTTCTGGCCTTCTCCGGTTTTTTCATTGCGGAGGAGGGTAGGGTCTTTGAGTGGCGGCTCCTCAACCAGTCTTCAACGATTCCGGGAGTATAAAGCTTATGACATTCGAGACAGGCTGCGGTTTCCTGGCTGATGGGTGGTGCAGCCACTTTTTTGGTTGCTGGCTGGGCAAAAATAAGGACTGGAATGAAGCAGAAAACAGATAGAATTAAGATAGATCCCTTTTTCATAGTTCCCCCCTATTCGTGAACCTCTGATCTTAAAAAATCTTGACATACAACAAACACACAGATTAAGTTTAACAAAGGTTATTCGAAAATAAAAGATGAAAATTTCAGCGATCCTTCTGGGGGCCGGGAAGTCAAAACGGATGGGGAGGGATAAACTTCTTCTCCCCTGGGGAAAGAGAACAATACTGGAACATTGTCTTCAGGCCCTTCTTCGCTCAAAGGTTAAAGAAGTCGTCGTTGTCCTCGGTCATCGAAAAGAGGAGATGGCGCATCGTTTGATGGGAAAAAGAGTTAAAATCTTATTCAATCCTAATCCCGAAAAAGGGATGAGCAGTTCCATACGAAAGGGGCTTCGGGCTTTGGACCCGAACAGTGCTGGTATCCTTATTGGACTTGGAGATATGCCTTCTCTCAAGTCACGGACGATTAACGTTATGCTCAAAGCCTTTCAAAGAGGGAAGAGAGGCATCCTTCTTCCTTCCTTCAAAGGCAGGTGGGGGCATCCGGTGATCTTTGATAGAAAATACAAGGGAGAACTGCTAAAATTAAAAGGGGATACAGGTGGAAAGTCTATCATCGTGAAGCATCCCGAAGATGTTTTTGTGATTCCAGTAAAATCAAAAGGGGTCATTAGAGATATAGATACGTGGGTAGATTATAAAAAAGGGTTAAGGATGAGGGGTTAAAGATTTAGGATGGAAAAGTCTTTTGGTGAGGGTCAGGATGCCAATTTGGGAAGGTTAATGGGTTAGGGCTAATGATTTTTTACCCAACCACCTAGCCCATTGACTAAACCGGCATCTTAGCCCTATCCCTGAGGACATAGACTGCAAGCTTTTTAAAAAGGACGATGGGGTTTAAATGAAATCGAACAAAAAAATGTCGGAGATTATTGTCTTAATCCGGGGGGCAGGGGAAATGGCCAGTGGGGTTGCACATCGGCTCTACCAATCCCATTTCAAGATTTGTATGACTGAGGTTCCACATCCCCTTGCCGTGAGAAGGGAGGTCTCTTTCTGCGAAGCTGTTTACGATGGAAGCAAGGAAGTAGAGGGGGTACGGGCAAAACTTATCTCCCAGCCTGAAGAGATTGAGACGATATGGGAGAGGGGGGACATTCCTATCCTTATCGATCCTGAGGCTGAAAGTACAAGAAATTATTTAAAACCCGATGTCCTCATCGACGCAATCATAGCCAAAAAGAACTTGGGAACAAGGATCAAAGACGCCCCTTTGGTCATCGGCCTTGGCCCTGGTTTTATTGCAGGGAAAGATGTCCACATTGTCATTGAAACAAACCGGGGTCATCATCTGGGCAAAATGTTTCTGAAAGGTGAGGCAGAGCCTGACACGGGTATCCCGGGCGAGGTCGGGGGATATACGATTGAGAGACTCCTTCGGACGGCCAAGAAAGGAATCTTTGACCCTCAAAGAACGATTGGCGACAAGGTAACAAAGGGCTCTGTCGTTGCGGTGGTTGATGATTATCCTGTTATTGCGGAGGTGAGCGGCATTGTAAGAGGGCTTCTTCGCAAAGGCGTTGAGGCAAAAAAAGGGATGAAGGTCGGCGATATTGATCCAAGGGGTAAGAAGGAACACTGTTTCACTATTTCCGAGAAGGCAAGAGCAATTGGCGGTGGAGTGCTGGAGGCGATTTTATATTGGTACAATCGATAAAAAAGGTGTATGGGTTAAGGTTACGAAGCCCGTATCGTTTATAAAAGTTTACGTTTACCGTTTTTTATTTCTTTTATACACGTAACCGTTACCGGTAGCCGAAACGGGCCTCGTTACCCTAACCAGTTGACGAAGCTCGAATATCCAGCATCCATATACGAGCCTCGATACGAGCTTCGACAACGATAAACGTCAATTTCTTGAACTGTGAGCAACTAGGGAATATGGGCGGATCTTTATCAGAGGCTTTGGGGCTTAGGGGAAGGGAGATGATCAGCCTGACAGGGGCAGGTGGAAAAACAACCCTGATGTTTAGTCTTGCCAGAGAGTTGTTCCTTGCGGGGAAGAAGGTCATCACCACTACGACGACAAAAATACTGAAACCTGTCGATCATGAAAGCCCACATCTTTTTATTTCAAGAGATGACGAGAAGATCAAGGAATTTGTAGACCACCATCTTACCCAATACAGGCACATCACACTTGCGAAAGAGGAAATCGAGAGCGGGAAGTTGAAAGGGATATCCCCGGAATTGACAGATAGCCTCTGGTCTTTATACGATGTGGATGCTTTAATCATAGAGGCGGATGGAGCGGCTGGCCGGCCAATCAAAGCTCCAAGAGAAGGAGAGCCTGTTATCCCATCGAGGACAACGACGGTGGTCGCCATTCTGGGCATGGATGGTGTGGGAAAGGAACTGAATGATCAAAATGTCTTTCAGGCGAATCGGATTTCAAAATTGACAGGAATCCCAGAAGATGAGAAAATGACCGAAGAAGGAATGGCTCTTCTGATGACCCATCCCGAAGGTGTTTTCAAAGGGACGCCTGGTTTTTCGAGAAGGGTTGCTTTTTTAAATAAGGCGGACATCCCAAATGGTGTCATCATAGCAAAGGAGATAGCCCGCCATATCTTTGAGAGGAAGGATGGAAAAATCGACAGGGTCGTTTTAGGGCAGTTAAAGAGAGAACCACCTGTAGTCGAAGTCCTCTTTCCGTAAACTTGAGAGCGAATTGGGAGAAAAAGATGAGATATCATAAGATCGTCGGAGCAGGATTTGTAATCTTTTTGGTTTTAATTTCGGTTGCCTTTGCAGAAAATTATTCTCTTCAGTACTTTTTAAATAAGGTGACCTCGAAACCGGATGGACTCTTAAAAAATGAGAAAGTTGAATTACTGAAACAGATTGAAAGACTGCTGGAGAAGGGACGGGAAGCCCATGGTAAAGTGACGCATAATCTCCAGACAGGAGAGATTGATATCCGGTATCAGGAGGGTGATTTCTGGATCTCGAAATTGAAAGATGACCTGAAGTCGATCGATGCCGGAAAAGAGCAGGTGAAATTACTGAAAGAGAAGCACAATCACCTTGTAGGGGCAGTCAAACTTTATAAATCTCTGAAAGACCTTTCAATCAACTTTAATGCATATAACAATATCCCTTCTTTTTCCGCTTTTGTGGGAGATTTAGCTCCGGAATTGGAATTGTGGGGGGACCCGGTTTTTTTCCAGCTTTACTTACTTCCGCTTGCCCATTTGAAGGATACGGATAAGGAGCCTCCTCCGAAGCAAAAGACGCCTCCCCCGAAGGAGAAGGCTCCGGTGCCAAAAGGGAAAAAACCTTAATCTTTCTTATGACTGATCCAATAGTGAATTAATATTAAAACGGCTCATTCTTCTTTCATCTACATAGCCCTCGTTGCTGTCATTAGGGTTGCTTAACGTCCCGCCAGTAGCTGGACGCGATAGGTTATATTATTTATTCCGCTTGTATTCGAAAAAATATCCAATTGATGTTAAGGTCTACAAAATGAGTATATAGAATTAAAATGTTGAGTTAAAAGAGGGGTAACACTTTAGCCTTTTGAAAAGAAGGAGTTTTTGAGCCAGTTGGTTCAAAGAATCATCATAAAATCCCCCTTAATCCCCCTGAAGCTGTGAAAAAATTCAGAGCAGAGGGTGGGCAAAGATATTTCCAAAGTTTTACAATTGCGGTCAATTAGTAATGCAAAGGTAACGAACCTTTATAAATTATGAATCAATTTGGAGTTTTCCGTCATCAGTAGTTAACGAGAAAAGGTATCGCTGTAAAACTTTTCCAATATCCCTGCCCACCCTCTGCCTGTGAAAACAATTTTTTCACAGTTTCCCTTTTACAAAGGGGGAGATATTTTGCCTCCCTTTGGCAAAGGGAGGTTGGGAGGGATTTTACAAAGATTTTCAAACAGCTAAAGTGATACAAAGAGGGATTAAATTTATGAAAGATATTTACATCGAAATAGTGAATGCTCTTGAAAAGAAGGAACCATTGGCGCTGGCCACCATCATCAACCGTGTGGGTTCGGCTCCAAGGGAAGCGGGCGCAAAGTACCTGGTTAAGAAAAATGGGCCAGCCATCGGGTCGATCGGTGGGGGATGTGTAGAGGCTGATGTTTGGCAAGCAGCACAGAAGGCAATGGAGAAAGGCATAGGAAACATCCTCCGTTTCAACCTAACCTCTGAGCAGTTAGCAGAAGGAGGGCTCATCTGCGGAGGAAATATAGATGTCTTCCTGGAACCTCTCAGGGAGGACTCCTTAAATATCTATAGGGAGATAGATAAGGTCAGGCAACAGGGAGGTTCGGGTATCCTCGCAACCGTGATTTCAGTGGATGGTGGGTATCCGAAGAGAGAAGGAGTCAAGGCATTCATCAAGAAATCCGGAGAAAAGACGGGTTCTCTTTCCATGGGAGGGGCGTTGGAGAAGAAGATCTTAAAAGAAGCGGAAAGGTTGCTAAAAACGAATAAGATAGAAATAATGACCTTAACGTCCGAAGAAGAAGCTCAGCCCTGGAAAAATTTTGAGATTCTGCTCGAACCTATTGTCTCCGAACCAACGGTCTATATCTTTGGAGCTGGCCATATTTCTGAACAATTAGTCCCTCTGGTCAAAAGGGTTCATTTTAAAACAATTGTCATTGATGACAGGGAGATGTTTGCCAATCAGAAACGGTTTCCCGAGGCGGATGAAGTGATTGTTACAGAATTTGAGAACGCTTTTGATCGAATCAGCATTGATCATTCGAGTTATATCGTCATCGTGACAAGAGGACACATCTATGATAAGTTTGTCCTGGAAAAGGCGGTCAAAACGGGTGCCCATTATATAGGGATGATTGGGTCAAGGAAAAAGATTCAGACGCTTTACAAAAATTTGGCGAAAGAAGGGATTCCGGAGGGACTATTAAAAAGAGTACATGCCCCTATCGGCCTCGATATTGGTTCCGAAACACCAGAAGAAATTGCGGTCAGTATTGTGGCTCAGTTAATTAAAGAGAGAAGGGGGAAATTGGCATAAATATTGCTGTTAATTTGAACTAATAAAAAACTTGACAAAAGGGTGCTTTTTTGCCAAGATTGTTCAAAATTCAACCATTTATTACCAAAAATTGTCCAAAAAAGGAGGAACAAAAATGGTCAAAAACAAGAAAGGTTTTACATTGATTGAGCTCGTTATCATCATTGTCATCATTGGCATCCTGGCGGCGGTGGCCATACCGAGATATATTGATTTAACCACGGATGCGGCAAATGCCACTGCAAGAGGGGTTTTGGGCAGTTTGAGAAGCGCTAATGCAATCATTTTTGCACAACGTGTTATTGGAAACACCGCTGGTGGGTTCTCAATGGGCGATGTAGTTGGCGCCGCTGGAATTCAAGGCGTAACAGTCGGAGTTGCTGCAACAAACTCCGTTACGATTCAAGCAGGAGCGAATACTTATACCTTCTCTTTTTTGACATCACCGGTTGTTCCCACAACTATAGGTGCGATTGGAGAAACAAATTACACAACATGGTGAAATATAAATAAGGGGTAAAAAATGAGAAACCGAAAAGGTTTTACCTTGATCGAGTTGATCATCATTATTGTTATCATTGGCATTCTTGCGGCTGTGGCAATTCCAAGGTATCTTGAATTAACAAGGGATGCCGCTGATGGAGTTGCCAGAGGAACACTTGGGGCTTTAAGGAGCGCCAATTCACTTTTGTTCGGGCAGCGAATCCTGGGGAACACCACCGCAGCCTATACGATGGGTGTCATCGCCGGGACGGCAACAACACAGGGGATGGCGGAAATGAGAGGGTTTACATATACCGCATATACCACTACTTTTGTGATGAATGTGAGGGGCTATACTTATACATTCACTCTCACCCCCACTCCCCAGGCGCCTACGACCTATGGTTCCATTGCCGCAGGTGCAGGAACATTTGCTACCTGGTAAATTTATGAAGATGAAGATTAACCTGCAGTGATCGATCGCATCAAAATAAAAATAAAGTGGGTCAAATCACCTCATTTTCCGGTTGGTTTGACCCTTTTTTTGACCTCTCTCCTATTTTTTTACGATCTCTTTCAAGGACGATACCTTCTCACCGAGAGGGACCTCGCCCCCTACTTTATTCCCCCAAGGTTTTTCTGGGTGGAGAGCCTGAGGCAATGGGATTTCCCTTTATGGAATCCTTACCAGTTCTCAGGCCACCCTTTTTTCGCCAATCCCCAGAATGCCGTCCTCTATCCATTCAATGGTCTCTTCTTCCTATTTCCATTTGATATCGCTTTTAATTCCGTCATTCTCCTTCACTTCTTCTTAGCAGGATTATTTATATATCTCTTTATGAGAGACCTGAAGGTAGGGGCAACTGGATCTCTCATCTCAGGTTTGATCTGGATGCTTGGAGGTTATCTCCTTTCTGTCCACAGTCTTCTTACTATCCTCCTCTCGGTCGTCTGGACGCCCCTGGTGATGCTCTTCTTCAGAAGGGCGTTGATCCATCCGGGAATTAGAAATGAGATCATGACAGCCATTTTCATCACCCTTTCTTTCCTGGGAGGAGGGATTGAAATTGTCTATGGCAATTTCTTTGTGCTTCTGATCATGGCGGGTTTTTCTCTCTCATTGCGCAGTTCGGATGATTCTCATTGTCCCCCCCCTTTGGCAAAGGGGGGATTTATATTTATGTTTTCCCGATTTAAAGCCCTCCTTATCATCTCCTTTTTCTTTTTAATATTTTCAGCCATTCAACTTCTTCCGTTTCTTGAACTCTGGGTTCACTCTATTCGGGGAACCGGAATTTCCTATCAGGAGGCAACGGTTTGGAGCTTTGCCCCAAAAGATGTCCTCCTCTTCTTTCTGCCGGATGCTTATGGTTATTTTTTAGATATGAAGAAGTACTGGAGCACCCAGTGTTGGCTAAAAACCATGTATACAGGGGGGCTCCCTTTTATATTGAGCCTGGTATTCTTTTTTACCCATATCAGGAAACAGGAGAATACACAAGGATTTGGAAAAGGTCGAATTTTCTTCTTCTCTTTAATGATATTTTCTCTCTTTTTATCTCTCGGACAATACAATCCTCTCTACCCACTTGTCTTTAGGGAACCTCTAATAATTCACTTTAGCAGTACAGAAACTTGCTGAAATATTGATAACCAAAAAGAATGAGTCAAAAAACAGCAAAATCAACTTTTCTACCCGATCAAAAGTACTATTTTGAGAGGTT
>VGRY01000056.1 GCA_016875195.1 Deltaproteobacteria bacterium | reverse complement strand
CACCTGAACTTTGGTCAAATATCCCATGGAAAGTGCCTCCTCTCAAGAATGTTGAAAGGAGGATATCGTAGTTATATGGCTATGTCAAGCTTTTTTTAATTGTTTCATAATTTTTTCACACCTTCTCAGAGTGAGGGGGGATTGATTATAGCCAGCGTTTGCGGCGCTTGTACGCCTTCACATCCTTGTATGATTTCAGCGCTCCGGAACTTGCCGTTCCAAGATAGAATTCCTTCACGTCGGGATTCTCTCTCAGCTTATCAGCGGCTTCCTCCATCATGATCTTTCCATTCTCCATCACATATCCATAGGTGGCAATCTGAAGGGCCATATTGGCGTTTTGTTCCACCAGCATGATGGTGGTTGACTGTTCTTCATTAATCCTTTTGATGATCTCAAAAATTTCCCGCACTAAAAAGGGAGCCAATCCTAAGGAGGGTTCATCCATCAGCAGCAGTTTGGGTTGTGCCATCAATGCCCGGCCCATGACGAGCATCTGCAGTTCTCCACCGCTGCAATATCCGGCCAGCCTGTTCTTCCGTGCCAGCAGGGGTTGAAAGTAATGATAGACCATTTCCAGATCCTTCTTGTAGGGCTTACCCCACCGTGTGGCTGTTCCCACGCGGAGGTTTTCTTCTACAGTCAGAAGTTTAAACGGCTGTCGTCCTTCCATCACCTGAATGATTCCCAATCGTGTAATCTGTTCAGGGGATGAATTGTGAATGTTATGGCCTTCATAAATGATCGACCCCTCAGTCACATATCCATTCTCCGGTTTGAGCAATCCAGAGATGGCTTTCAACGTAGTTGTTTTACCCGCGCCGTTGCTTCCAAGCAGTGAGACGATCTGTCTCTTTCTGATGACCAAAGAGACCCCTTTGAGCACCTGGATGACGTCAGAATAAACGACACTGATGTTATTCAGTTGAAGCAGAATGTTATCTTCCATAATTTCCTCGACGCCCCCTCACCCCTATCATAACCCCACCCAGCCTCCCCTTACATTAAGGGGAGGTGTGGAGGGGTAAAAAAGGAAAAGTAGGGGGCTTTGTGTAATCATCCTTAATAAGAAAATGGCCAGAGTCGGAAACTGGAGCGGATGATCCGCCATACCTCTGCCAGTCCTCTGGGCTCAAAAATGATGAAAAGGACAATCGCCAGTCCGAAAACGAATTCACGAAGCGGTGCAATGGTCAAAGCAACGCCTGCGAGGGCGGGCAGGTTCATGAAGAACTCCGATGCATGGCTTAAGATCTCGTTGAGCGACGTGATAAAAATCGCTCCAAAGACACTGCCCGTAAGGCTCCCCAATCCGCCGATGATGATCATGGCGATAAATTCGACGGAGAGAAACAGGGTGAACGGGTCAGGGGTGATGCTGGCTAAATAGTGTGTCCAGAGGGCTCCGGCAAATCCGGCATAAAAGGAGCTGATGGCGAATGCGAGAAGCTTGTAATGGAAGATGGGAATTCCCATGCCCTCGGCGGCCCGGTCATTGTCACGGATGGCGATAAAGGCTCGGCCATACCGTGTCCGCAGGAGGTTCTTCGCAACCCAGAGCATCGCCACAAAACAGATAAAAACCACATAAAAATAGGTGTGGTCGCTTTTCAGACTCAAACCGAAGAGCGTCGCCCTTGGAAGGATGATTCCCATGGCGCCTCCCGTGAGGCTCTCCCAGTTTACAAAGAGGAACTGAAGGATGAACTGGCCTGCAAGGGTTGCAATGGTGAGATAGAGATGTTTGAGACGGGCAGAAGGAAGACCAAAGACCAAACCCACCATGGCGGTAATGATGCCTGCGGAAAGCACTGAAAGATAGAATGGGAAGCCTAACTTGGTGGTGAGGATGGCGGCGGCATAGCCTCCCACGCCGAAGAAGGCCCCGTGACCGAGAGAGATCTGACCCGTAAATCCAATGAGGAGGTTTAACCCAACGGCGGCAATCGCAAAAATCCCGATGTGATTGATGACATAGAGGAGATAGGGACTGCTGATCAAAGGAATCACAACAAACAGCAAAATCAATCCGATTCCCACCCAAAGCCTGCCAAAATCGGTCTCGAAGATGGTTAACTCCTCTTCGTATTTCTCCTTATAATTTCCGCAGGGATGCAATCTCAGTTTTTTCATTCTGCCTCCACCAGGTAACGATGAACTATGAACAACGAACGATAAACGTTTTATTCATCGTTCAAGGTTTAACGTTCATCGTTTTTAATTACACTCTTTCAATTTCCACCAGACCAAAAAGCCCGTAGGGCTTCACCAGGAGGATGAAAACCAGTACGATATAGGGAACCACTTCTCGAAGGGAGGTTGAAATATAACCTCCGGTAAAGGTCTCTAAAAGTCCGATGATAATCCCGCCGATGATAGCTCCGCCGATGCTTTCCAGGCCGCCAAGGATGACAACCGGAAAGACTTTCAGGCCGATGATGCTGGTGCTGTGGACATTTATCCCGCTAATAATCCCGAGAATGATCCCGCTCATGGCACAGACCAGGGCCGCAATCGCCCAGGACAGGGCAAAAACCCTTCTCACATGGACTCCCAGGGACAGGGCCGCGGGTTGATTGTCAGCGACCGACCTCATGTAAATCCCCTGAGAGGAGTATTTGAAGAAGAGGCCAAAAAGCAGGAGAAAGATAATGCTGATCACAAAAGTAGCCACATAGACGGGAGGGATGTTAATGTTTCCCAATCGTATGGAAAGACCGGCGGGTAAAAACTCCGGAAATGCAAACAGGTTCCCTCCGAAGATAAAGAGCAACAATCCTTTAAACATGGCCGCCAATCCAACCGTCAGCATGATCACCAGGATCAGAGATTCACCGATCAGGGGCCGAAGAAAGAGTCGCTCGATGATAAAACCCATGGCAAAGCTTCCGACAAGGGTCAAGATAAAGGCAATATAGATGGGCAACTTCAACCAGACAGAAAGGACCAGAAAGAAGAAGGCCCCCATGGCCAGGAGGTCTCCATGAGCAAAATTGAGGACACTCGATGACTTAAAAATCATGACGAACCCAAGAGCGGCAAGGGCATAAAGAAAGCCCACGGATAAACCCTGAATTAACAACTGAAGAAAAAATTCCATGAAAAACCTCCCAAAGGAATAAATTCCAAACACCAAGCACCAATAACCAAATAATTTCCAATCACCAATTGATTAATACCCAAACTCTTTTTTTTAAATTATTGTTTGGTCACTGAAATTTGGGTATTGGTTATTATTTGGAGATTGGAATTTGGTTATTGGAATTTTTTCCCGGTCCTCCTATTCCACATCCAGTATCTTCACTTTTGTTTCAATGGTGCCCACGTGTCCATCCCGGTAACGGACCTTGCCGGTCACTGCTAAGTCCTTCTGGCCGCTATACATCGCTTCGATCAGATTGATATACTGCTCATAAACAAATTTTCGGCGGACTTTTCCGGTTCGTGTCAGCTCCTCATCGTCAGCATCGAGGAGTTTATACAGGAGGATAATCTTATGAAGCCTCATCGGTTTGGGTAACTGGGTATTGACCTGGCGGACTTCACCAAGGATCAGTTCTTCAACTGCCGGTTGCTGGGAGAGATCGGTGAAGGTAGTGTAGGGAATCATTCGGTCCTCTGCCCAACTGCCCACATTCCCAAAATCGATATTGATGAACCCCGTGATATAGTCACGGCCCTCTCCCCAGACGACCGCTTCCTTAATGTAAGGGCTGAATTTCAATCTCGTTTCGATAAAGTCCGAAGAGATGGCCTCCCCCGCCTTGGTCCGCATGATCTCTTCCTTGCGGCCGATGATCAACAGATGTCCATCGTCATCGATATAGCCTGCATCCCCTGTGTAAAGCCAACCCTCCCGAAGGGCTTTCTGGGTAGCCTCCGAATCCTGGTAATAACCCACAAAACAAGAGGGCGTTTTGACCAGGACCTCCTGGTCTTCGGCAATCTTCACCTCCGTCCTGGGAAGCGGTTTCCCTACGGATTCAGGCTTGACCTCTTTATCGGGCTGAACCTGGAACACGCCTCCGCCTTCGGTAAGGCCATAGGCGTGTTTAAGATTTAATCCTTTCGCCCTGAAAAATCGGATGACATCCGGACTGATGGGATGTCCTCCTGTGACGGCCGCCCGGATCTGTGCACAGCCTACCCGGTCCAGAAGAGGTTTATAGACAATCCTTGAGAAAAATCGGTGGAGAAAGGCTAAAGAAACTGGGACAGGTTCCTTCTTCGACTCCCGGTCAACAACTGCCCCCCCAACCTTTTCACCCAGGCTAAAAAGCTTTCGTTTGATCCATCCTGAGTCCGCCATCTTCACGCGGATCTTGGAGGCAAGGTCTTCCCAGAATCGGGAAGAGGTGATGATAACAACCGGGCCGATTTCCCGGAAATCTTCAGCCTGGGTTTCCAGGGTCTCTGGAAAGTTCATGGCCATGCCAGTCAGCGGTGAAACACCCATCCCCCACATCTGATCAACAATCCATGCCGTTGGTGTGATCGAAATCCAGTTATCTCCGACACCGATGGGAGCGGTCTCAATCCATTTTCGGGCAATTTCGGTAAAACTCTGATGCGAAATCATCGCCAGTTTCGGGATCCCTGTTGTTCCGGAGGTCATGATCATCAGGGCCACTTCTTCCGGCTTTCCTTTCCACATCTCCTCTTCGTAAAGACGGGGTTGCTTCTTGTCCAGATCCTCTCCCAATTTCAATAGGTCCTGAAAACTGATTAACCATGGATTGTCGGCATAAGTCCTCATGCCTGTCGGATCAATATAGATGACCTTCCGGACATGAGCAAGTTGATCCTTCATCTCCAGCAGTTTATCCACCTGTTCCTGGTCCTGGACGATCGCAACAGCCGCTTGAATCCGGTTTAGCATTGTGGTTAATTCTTTAGCGATCGAGGAGGTAAACATGTTGACCGTGATGGTGCCCAAGGATTGAGCGCCTAATTCGCTGTACAACCATTCCGGATGGTTGTTCACAATGAGGCCTATATTTTCACCCCGCTTCAGACCAAGGGCAACAAGCCCCAGAGCGACCTGCTTGGTATAGCGGTGATAATCTTCCCAGGTATAGGCAAGCCATATCCCAAACATCTTTTCACGGATGGCGATTTGAGAAGTCCCTAATCGCTCTGCCTGCTTGGTTAAAATCTGCGGCAGAGTGAGCTGGGCAAAAGCCTGCACAACCCCTTCATCGAAACGTTTTCCTTTACTAACTTCCATATAACCATAACTCCATATTGGAATAATGGAATGATGGAAAAGTGGAATATTGGGTTTGCATATCAAATGGATTAAAGAAATTTTTGTTATAGACCCATAATTCCACTATTCCATTATTCCATTTAAAACTTGGTTGTTTCTCCTAAATAGGCTTTGATCACTTCGGGATGATTTTGAATCTCTTCCGGAGTCCCTTCTGCGATCTTCTCTCCAAAATTTAAGACCATGATGCGCTGAGAGACGCTCATCACAATGGACATATCATGTTCCACCAAGACCATCGTCTGCCCCCAGGCGGAGTTTAGCTCAAGAAGAAACCGGACCATATCCTCTTTCTCCTCAAGCGTCATCCCTGCAAAAGGTTCATCCAGCACCAACAGCTTGGGCTCTAAAGCCAGAGCCCGGCCCAGTTCCACCCTCTTTCGCAACCCATAGGGCAGAGAGCCAACCGGTTTTTTACGGATGGGTTGCATCTCAAGAAAATCGATCAGCTCTTCCAGAACCTGGCGGTGTTCCACTTCTTGATTTCTTACCGAGCGGGAAAACAACGCCGCCTTTCCAAAGCCATAGTCACAATACAGATGCCTTGCCAGAAGCATATTTGAAAGCACGGTCATACCCGGGAAGAGCTCAATATTCTGATACGTTCGCCCAATTCCCTGCTTTGTGATTTCATGGGGATGGTGCCCCATGATCTCTTCTCCGTTGAAGAGGACCTTTCCGGACTGTGGGTGATAGTAGCCTGTGATGGAGTTCATCAGGCTGGTCTTTCCGGCTCCATTGGGACCGATAACGCTGACAAATTCGCCCGTGTGAACTGTGAGGTCAACATTATGGAGCGCCATCACTCCTCCGAAGTTGAGCGTAACGTTTTTCACCTCCAGCTCAGCCGACTTCTCAACGGTTTGACCTGTGGAATAGATGCTTGGCTGACCTCGAAATGCCTTCATCGTTCACCTTTTTAGTTTATTAAAGAATAACCCTTTCGCCCCTCCTCTCTCGCCCAGAACCAATCCTATGCAGGCTCAGGGGAGAGAGGAGGTAAAGGGAATTGTTAGACCTTATAGAAGTCACACCTATCTTTTTGGTTCTCTCAATACCTTGATCTCTCCCTTGCCGGGGGCAAAGTAATTGGTCATGGGTGTATAAGTGGCATCTTCATGAACCTGAACAATCCTGGTCATAAAGGACGCTTGGTGGTTATCTTTAGTATAGGTGATGTTGGGCACAAGACCGCCAAAATCTTCGTTCTTAAAGGTTTCCATGGCCTTGTTGATATTCTCGGCATTGATCGTCTTGAATAATCCAGAAGCCCGGTGTGCGGCTCGCTCCATGATCATCCCGATGACAACGCCCTCCCAGTAAGAGGTGTCATACTTAGCCACAGACTTATACTTCTTGATGAGGTCATCCACTAACTGCATCCCCCATATCTTATCCCCGGGAAGAGTTCCACAGAAACTCATGAAGAGACGGTCCCGGACCAGGCCCTTGCCAAGCTTAAAGAAATCAGCATCTGTGATCGTCCAGGTTCCGAAAATGGGGCCCTTAAAATCGACACGATCTGCCGCCGTCAGGGCTCTGATCACCGCCTCGGGAAGCATCTGCACAGAGATATATTCTGCACCCTTTCCTTTTAATCGGAGCACCTCTGTTGAGATATCAATCGTGGCCATCGGGAACTCCTCGATGCCGACGATGTTGATATTATTCTTCCCAGCGTAGTCTTTACTTGGATCATGAATTGATTTTCCAAAAGGGGTATTGTAAGTTAACAGCCCTACTTTGGGAGCATCCTTTCCTTTATGAATGTTCTTGATATACTCTAACACCGCATGGGAATCCATTACATAACTCCCAAAGGGCAGATAGATGTAGTCAACCGGTGGGGCGAGAACTCCCTGAAAGGTGGAGAAGACGACCGTGGGGATTTTATATTCCTGAATAATGGGTTTGATCATAATGCTTGTTCCGGCATCCCATACAGTAATCATGTCCAGCTTATCCTCGCAGAACTTCTTGACCAGTTTCACACCCTCCGGAGGTTTGAATGCATGATCAACCACAGTCATATCAATCTTTCTTCCACCCACACCTCCTTTTACCTCATTGACATGACGGACGTAGTCCGTAATTCCCTTGGCATGATACTGTCCCCAGGTCGAGGCAGGGCCAGTGAGATTGATGACCGCTCCAAAACGGACAGGCTGGGCACTGCTGCTAACTGTCAGGCCCATACAAAGAAATCCAACAATAAGGGCAAAAACAAATAACTTTTTCATAATGTTCCCCTCCCTGTTTAATTAAAAATGAACTCCCTTGCTATTAAAAAATTTTAAATCCTGACACTTAATTAAATTTCTTCCTATTTTTCCTGAACCACCCCCTTTCATTATTTTTTGTTTCGCTGCTCACCCCAATTTAGGCGAAACCATTTTACATATCTAAAAATTAAATGCAAGTAAAAAATTTCACACTTTAAAGAAAATTCTTTTCGTTAGTAATTTCAACAAGATTTTTAATGATTCCGGCATAAAAAAAGCCTCTGTCCGAAGTCCATCCTCAGATAGCGGCCCGACTATCTTACCATTGAAACCTCCAGAAATAGCCGAATCTATTTCCGGACCCGATAAGAGATTATCTAAAAAAATGCCCAATGTCAAGGAGTTTCGCTAGGCGAAACAGAGAGCTCCACAACATTCTTAGTATTTTTAAAAATACTTCTTCGGTTACCTATAAAAATTGAATTCCTGTTACCCCTAACGCCCCCCAACCCCCTCTTAAATTAAGAGGGGGAGTTATTCGGGGCCTAATTCAGCCGGACGGAGACCACTTTTGAAACTCCAGGGGTTTCCATGGTGATCCCATAGAGAGTGTTAGCCATCTCCATCGTCTTCTTGTTATGGGTGATGAGAATGAACTGGGAGGTCTTTGAAAACTCTTTAACCATCTCAATGAATCGATTGATATTGGCATCATCCAGAGGCGCATCGATCTCGTCGAGCAGGCAGAAAGGCGTGGGCTTGATCATGAAGAGCCCGAAGAGTAAAGCCGTGGCAACCAGGGCTTTCTCCCCTCCTGAGAGAAGGTCAATATTCTGAAGTTTCTTGCCTGGCGGCTGGGCAACGATATCCACCCCCGAAGTCGCAGGGTCCTGTTCATCCATCAAGATCAGACTGGCCTGCCCACCTTTGAAGAGCCTGGCGAAAACCTCTTTGAACTTCTCGTTGACGAGATGGAAGGTCTCTAAAAACCGCTTGGTCGTTGTCCGGTTGATCCGGATAATGGCTTTCTTAAGCGTATCAAGCGCCTGCTGAAGGTCACTCTGCTGCTCGGTGAGAAAGTCGTGTCTCTGTTTCAACTCCTGATACTCTTCAAGGGCCAGGAGGTTAACCTCTCCAAATCCCTCCAAACCGGCCTTTAGTTCTGCGAGCCGCTTCGACATCTCCTCCCTTGAAAAATCCTCGGGAACCATTCCCATCGGAGCTGAAAGCGTAGCTCCATAACGCTCTCTCATCGAGTCCTGCAGATGCTGGAGTTTCAATTGAACCTCTGAAACACGGATCTCCTCTTCATGGCTCTTCTGCCGGATATCTTCCAGCTCCTGCCGGAGATATCTTGAAGAAGCCTCTGCCTCTTTCCATTCATTTGAGAGCGCCTCTACCTTCTCTCTCTGATGGGAAAGACCCTCTTCATTGACTCGGTGGGTTTCCACCAGGCCTTCCAGCTCCCGCTCCCTCTGATCGATTCGTTCACGAAGCGAGGTTTCCTCTTCCCTCGAAGCCCTGATTCTTCTCACCCGATCAATGACTTGTTCCCGAAGTAACCTAATATTTTCGGTGAGAGTGAGGATCTGAATCTCCATCCCTCTCTGTTTCTCCTCAATGGAGGCTAAATAGACTTTCTTCTCTGTGATCCTTCCTCCCAATTCCTCGGTTCCTTCCTGGACTTCCTCTACGGTCTTTTTCAGAGACTGGAGCTGCTCTTCTTTCTCCTTTCTTGTGGCTTCCTCGCCCTCCATCTGATGTAGGACGGTTTTCTTTTCCTCTTCAATCTCATTCTCTTCAGCCCTCAACTCCTCTTCTTCGAACCGGAGAAGTTCTGCCCTCTGATGAAGCTGTGAAATCTCCTTTCTCACCCCTTCCAGATCCCGGTCCTGATGGAGCAGCTCAATCGCCTTCTCTTGAATCTCTTTCTTCCTATTCTCCAGACGGGTTTCCCTCTCCAAGATTTCCTGTTGAAGGCGACCCTCTTCCCCAAGGGCCTGACGGCACCTCTCCTCTTCTTCTTCGATCTTCTTCTCTAACTCCCTGATCTCCCGTCTTCTTTCGAGGATGCCAAGGCCCTGATCACGGCTTCCTCCGGATATCACTCCTGTCCTTTCGACCACCTCCCCATGGAGAGTGACGAGAGTTTGAAAGGGTCCCTCTTTCTTGATCCAGTGAAGCGCCTTCTCCAAATGGTCAACCACGCCTACATCTCCAATCAGAAATTCTGCGATGTCAGAAAAGCCTTCATTCACTTTGACAAATCGCTTCAGAGGCAGTGGTTGATCTTCGAACTCCGATGGCAAAGATTGCTCCGGATCTTTTTTAGCGCTCACTCCAACAGGAATGAAACTTCCACGACCCAGCGACTCCTGTTTGAGGAATTCGATGGCGCTTATCGCTTCTCCCTCATCTACAACCATCAGGTATTGCAACCGCTCTCCCAGGACAGCTTCCAGAGAAATCTCGTAGGGAGGTTCAGGGTCCAGGATATCGGCGGCCACACCAATGATCCGGTCCCATCTTTCCTGCTCCTCCCTCTTTCTGAGGAGGAGGGATTTAACTCCCTTCTCAAACCCTTCAAAATTCTCCTGAAGCTCTTTCAAGGAAAGATACCGTGATCGGTCCTGTCTCAGCTTCTCATCCCACTCGAATCGTTCGGATTGCCTAACTCGAAAGGTTTCCCTCACCTGTTCCAGTTCGCCTGCCCACTTCTCCTTCTCCTCCTGGAGTATGGTCTGAATGGTGAGATTGACCTCTTTCTCCTTACCCATTCTCAACAACGTCTCTTCCAGCCGGGAAAGCCCTTCCCTCACCTCTTCGGACTCTCTGGTATGAGAGCGAATCCGTTTCTGAAGATCATCGCCTCTCTCCTCAAGGTGCGATTGACGGTTTCTGAGCGACGTGAGTCGGGTCAGCGTATCGATCAATTTCCCCTTCTCCATCTCCAATTGATCTGAAACATCCTGAAAGGTTCCTCTGAACTCGTTGTAAAGAATTTCCCATTCCTTTACGATCTCCGTATTCTCAAGGCTTCCCTGCTCCAGTTCCTTCCTGGCCTGTTCCATTCGTCTTCGATCTCTGCGGGTCTCTCTGATGGACTGGAGTCCCCTCCGGACCTCCTCTAACATCAGAGTTTCCTGTCTCTGAAGGTTCTCTTTCTCACGTCTGAAGAACTCAACTTCGTTCTCGATCTTCTGAATCCTTTGATTCAGATCGTAAAGTTCCTGCTGGAGCCTTCGGAGCCTCTCTTCTTCCTCCAGGCTTCTCAGCCTCATTCCTTCGACCGATGCCTCTCTCTCTGCCATCTGAGCAGAGATGACCGCTTCTCTCTCCCGTAGGGCTTTGAGATAGCCTCTGGCTGTTTCCCCTTTCTCCGATAGTTCGCCATACTCTTGAAGGGCAAATCGGAGTTCGATCTCCCGGACTTCCTTTCGCATCGCCTTATACTCTTCTGCCCGCTTCACCTGCCGTTCCAGTGTGACGATCTGCCGTTTCACCTCTGAGATGATGTCCTGAATCCGCAGAAGGTTCTGCTGGGTCGCATCCATCTTCATCAACGCCAGTCTTTTGCGTTCCTTATACTTTGCAATCCCGCCTGCCTCCTCGATCAGAAAACGCCGGTCCTGGGGGTTGGCATTGATGAGACCTTCCACCCGCCCCTGTTCCACGATGGAGTATCCATTCACACCGATCCCCGTGTCGAGGAAGAGATCGATGATGTCCCTCAGGCGACAGGGAGTCCGGTTGATCAGGAACTCACTCTCGCCTGATCGGAAGAGCCTGCGGGTAATGGTGATCTCACTGTATTCCTTATAATCTGCAGGAGCAGATCCATCCTCATTGGAGAAGGTGAGGCTTACCTCTGCCATGCCAAGGGGTTTTCTTCCGTCGGTCCCTCCGAAGATGACGTCCTCCATCAACTTTCCGCGCAGATGTTTGGCGCTTCGCTCGCCAATGGCCCAGAGGATCGCATCGACGACGTTCGACTTCCCGCAGCCATTCGGCCCGACGATCGTTGTGATCCCTTCTGGAAAGGCGAGATGGAGCCGGTCCACAAATGATTTGAACCCGGTCATCTCCAAAGATCTGAGTTTCATCCTATCATCCCTGCATCATCAATGTGTTACATATTTCAAACTTCTTCAATGTTTAAATTCAAAGCACGAAATCCGAATTTCGAAACAATTTCAAATGATCGAAATCCAAAACTCAATGATTGGATAAAAAGTTTAGAAAATTTGGTCATTTGGATTTGTTTCGGATTTCGATATTCGTATTTCGGATTTCTGAATATATTCCACTGCCTTCTTGAGCCTCTGTATCACTTTCTCCTTGCCCAGTACCTCCATCACCTCATCAATGGGAGGGCTGACTGTCCTTCCGGTCAACGCCACACGAAGGGGTTGGGCGATCTTGACCAGAGGTTCGTTCTTCGATTCGGAGAGGCGCTGGATCAGAAGGTGGTTGCTCTCTTTTTTTAGAATCGCTTCTTTGGAAAGAAAATGGATGATCTCTTCAAAGAAGTTCAGTGAGTCGCCTGTTAAAAACTTTTTGGCAGCGCTCTCCTCATAGACGATCTCATCGCAGAAATAAAATGCTGAAAGTTCTGCCATCTCCACCAGGGTTTTTGATCTCTCCTTAAAAGAGAGAACCGCTTTTTTCAAAAGATCGATATCGCTGATCGAATATCCTTTGGCTTCAATGAAGGGTAACACTTTGTTGGCTAGCTCATCCAATTCCATTCTCTTGATATACTGGGAATTAAGCCAGTCCAACTTTCCCGGATTGATGGCCGCAGCCGCCTTGCCCACAGCCTCGAGCGTAAACTTTTCGATCAACTCCTTTAGAGTAAACTCTTCCTGATCGCCATAGGACCATCCCAGGCGTACGAGATAGTTCACCACAGCCTGGGGGAGGTAGCCCATCGTCTGATACTCCATCACGGACTGGGCTCCGTGTCGCTTAGAAAGTTTCTTCTTGTCCGGACCGAGGATCATCGGGACATGGCCGAACTTCGGCAGGGGATATCCCAGGGACTGGTAGATCTGGATCTGTCGGGGGGTATTGTTGAGATGGTCATTCCCCCGGATGACATGCGTGATGGCCATGGTCACATCATCCACCACCACGGAGAAATTGTATGTTGGAAATCCGTCACTTCTCAGGATGATCAGATCATCCAGTTCGCTATTGTCAAATTCCACCCGTCCCTGAATGAGATCCTCAACCACGGTCTTTCCCTCATCCGGAGAAAAGAACCGGATTGCAAAGGGCCCATCCGCAGGGGCGGTTTTTCGATGAAGGCAGGTCCGGTCATATTTGGGTTTGAGCCCTGCTTTCATGGCTGCTTCCCGTTTGGCTTCCAGTTCCTCCGGCAGACAGTAACACCGATAGGCCTTGCCTTTGGCCACCAGTTGATCGGCCATCTCTTGATAGAGAGAAGTTCGCTGGGTCTGATAAAATGGACCCTCATCCCAGTCGAGTCCAAGCCAGGTCATCGCATCGAGGATGACCTGTATAGACTCGTGGGTTGATCGGGCCACATCCGTATCCTCGATCCGGAGAATGAATGCGCCTCCGAAGTGGCGCGCCAGGAGCCAGTTGAAAAGGGCGGTCCGGGCCCCTCCAATATGGAGATCGCCTGTGGGGCTGGGTGCAAATCGTGTTCTGACAGTGGTCATTGTTGTTGTTTTAAAAACCGAATCCCAAATCCCCCTCAATCCCCCTTTTACAAAGGGGGAGATATTTCGCCTCCCTTTGGCAAAGGGAGGGAGAGATTTTATAAAGCCTTTTTTAAAATTCTAAAGAGTAAATTTTTTAAATCTATAAAACAAAAAAATCCCCCTTTCCTTGTTCGTCAGGATAATGGGGGTATGATGTTCCATCTTTAAATATTTAAATGAGATCGTCAATAGCCTTAAGCGCCTCGTCCAACCTTCCAGAATCGGTCCCTCCGGCCTGAGCAAAGTCGGGTCGCCCCCCTCCTGTTCCATCCACAAGGAGAGCGATCTTCTTGATCAATTCATTTGCTTTAAACCGGCGGGTGAGATCTTCTGTGATGCCCATCAACAGGGAGACCTTCGCCTCACTCTGACTTCCTAACAGGATGATCCCTGAGCCGATCTTCCCCTTCAATTGATCCACATACTCTCTCAGTCGCTTTGGATCCTTCCCGTCCAATCTGACCGATAAGACTTTCACCCCTTTTATCTCCCTCACACGTGAAAGGAGGCCAGAGATCTCCTGGTGCGACCACTTTGCCTGAAAGGACTCTATCTCTCTTTCCAGCTCCTTCTGCCTCTGAAGCAGCCGTTCCACTCTCACGCTGATCTCTGTGGCAGGGGATTTGAGAGAGGAAGCAATCTCCTCGAGTTGACGCTCTTCCTCCCGAATAAACTGATAAGCTCCTTCCCCGGTGAGGGCTTCAATCCTTCTTACGCCTGCAGCCACACCGGTCTCATGCAGGATTTTGAAGATTCCGATATTGCCTGTCAGGGAGGTGTGCGTTCCTCCGCAGAGTTCGATGCTGAAATCCGACACCCTGACCACCCTCACCTTCTCTCCGTATTTCTCGCCGAAGAGGGCCATGGCTCCGGTCTGGAGGGCTTCCTCCACATCCATGATCTTGGTTTCGACCATCATGTTCTGACGGACTTTCTGATTGACCATTGCTTCAATCTGGTCGAGATCCTTTCTTTCGATCGGAGCAAAATGGGTGAAGTCGAACCTCAGTCGGTCGGGTGCAACCAGAGAGCCTGCCTGATGGACATGACTTCCCAAAACCTCCCTCAGCATCGCCTGGAGCAGATGGGTTGCCGTATGGTTAAGGGCAATGGCTCCTCGCCGGTCCGAATCAACCTTGAAGGTCGCTTCCTTCCCAACGCTCACCACTCCTCTCTTCACCCGTACCTTGTGAACGATCAGATCCTCTAAGGGCCTGATCGTATCCTCCACCTCCAGGGAGAAACTTTCCTGAAAGATGGTTCCTCTGTCTCCGACCTGCCCTCCTGTTTCTCCGTAAAAGGGAGTCTTCTCTACGATGACTTCGACTTCCTCTCCTTCATTAGCCAGGGAGACAAATTCATCTCCCTTGATCAGTTTCAGAATTTTCGATTCGCACTGGGTTTCTTCATATCCCGTAAAGTGGGTCTTCATCCCCTCGTTTGAGATCCGTCGGTAGATCTCCTTTGCTTTCCCCTCGCCTATGCCCTGCCAGGCCTGCTTGCTCTTCTGCCTCTGTTCCTCCATCTGTGCCTTGAACCCTTCCTCATCGAGATGCATTTCCTCCTCCTGGAGGATCTCGATGGTCAGGTCAAGGGGAAAACCGTATGTGTCGTAAAGGCGGAAGGCCACCTCTCCGGAGAGGACCGTTCCTTTCTTCTTCAGTTGATCCAGTTCTTCTCTCAGGATTTTTAATCCCGAATCGAGCGTCTCTGAAAAACGCTCTTCTTCATTTCGGATCACTTTGGAGACGATGGCCTCAGTCTCTCTCAGTTCGGGATAAGCCTCCTTCATCAAATCGACCACCTTGAGCGAGGTCTGGAAGAGGAAGGGGTGATCGATCCCAAGCATCTTGCCGTGCCTCATCGCCCTTCGCATGATCCTGCGAAGTACATACCCCCTGCCTTCATTCGACGGCAAAACACCATCGTTGATCAGAAAGGTTGCCGCCCGGCTGTGATCCGCAATGACGCGGATCGAGATATCGGTCTTCGGATCTTTTCCGTATGAGAGATGACCGATCTGGGCGATCTCTCGGATGATGGGGGTGAAGAGGTCTGTCTCAAAGTTGCTTTTCACACCTTGAAGGATGGCGGATATGCGCTCCAGTCCCATGCCCGTATCAATGCAGGGTTTGGCTAAAGGGGTCATCTTTCCCTGGGGATCGCGGTTGAACTGCATGAAGACAAGGTTCCAGAGTTCGAGGTAGCGGTCGCAGTCACACCCCACGGCACAGTCAGGCCGGCCGCAACCCATGGACTCTCCCTGGTCAATCACGATCTCGGAGCAGGGTCCACAGGGGCCGGTCTCTCCCATGGCCCAGAAGTTATCCTTCTCCCCTAATCGGACGATCCGGTCTGCGGGAATGCCGATCTTCCGCCAGAGGCCAAAGGCTTCATCGTCATCGAGGTAGATCGTGATCCACATCTTCTCCTCAGGCAGTTTCCACTGGCGGATGAGAAGGTCCCAGGCCATCTCAATGGCGCCCTCTTTAAAATAGTCGCCGAAGGAGAAATTCCCCAACATCTCGAAGAAGGTATGGTGACGTGCGGTCTTGCCCACATTTTCGAGATCATTATGTTTGCCTCCGGCACGGACACACTTCTGGGAGGTGGTAGCGCGGGAATAGTCCCGGGTCTCCTCGGTTAAAAAGACCCCTTTGAACTGAACCATTCCGGCATTGGTGAAGAGCAGGGTGGGATCATTTCTGGGGACGAGAGAGGAACTTGAGACGATCCGGTGATTCCTCTCCTCAAAATAGTTTAGAAAGGCCTTACGAATCTCGTCAGAGGTCATTTTTTCAAACCCGCGCCTCCCATCTTCGGATCGCCCGGCCTTCCAAGCTTCATTTTTTTCTCGGTCTCTTTCTCCTTTTCTTTCTCCTTCTCAAATGATTCATAGTCATCCCAGGAGGTGTCGCTTGTGGCAAGGATTCCTTTTACTCTCAGAGCAAAGTCATCCGGGTTGGTGCAGTGTTTGAGGGCCTCTTCATATGTGATGAGGTTCAGTTTCATCAGATACATCAGCGACTGGTCAAAGGTCTGCATTCCATAAGCGGTCTGTCCTTTGGAGATGGCGTCGTTGATTTCACTCGTCTTATCTTTTTCCGTGATGCACTCCCTCACCCTGGCTGTGGAAACCAGGACCTCCACTGCCGGAACCCGTCCCATGCCATCCGCCCTTGGAACGAGTCTTTGGGAGACCACCCCTTTGAGCACGGCGGCCAACTGGAGCCTCACCTGTTTCTGGTGGTAAGGAGGAAAGACGGAGATGATACGGGTGATCGTCTCTGTGGCATTCAGGGTGTGGAGGGTGGACATAACCAGATGGCCTGTCTCTGCTGCAGTCAGAGCGGTTTCGATCGTCTCAAAGTCTCGCATCTCTCCAACCAGGATCACATCCGGGTCCTGCCGCAGGGCCACGCGCAGGGCGCTGGAGAAGGTGCTCGTATCAGAGCCCACCTCTCTCTGATCGATAATCGATCGCTTGTCTTCGTGGATGAATTCGATGGGATCCTCGATCGTGATGATATGGCAGTTCCTGTTCTTATTGATGATATCGATCATGGAGGCCAGAGTCGTGGACTTACCGCTTCCGGTCGTTCCGGTGACGAGGAGGAGTCCTCTGTTTTCAAGAGCCACATTGCCGATCACTGGCGGAAGGTAGAGTTCCTCAAGGGACTTAATCTGATAGGGAACGATTCGAAGGGCGATCGAGAGCTTTCCTCTCTGCTGGTAGACATTGACGCGGAACCGGCCTAGGCCATAGACCTCGTAGCCCATGTCCACTTCCCGGTTCTTGATGAAACGTTCCTTCTGCCAGTCATTCATCAGGCCAAAGGCCATCTTCGACAGATCATTATGGTCGAAAGGCTTCACTTTTTGGTAAGGCTTGAGGGTACCATTCACTCTGAAGATGGGAGGAGCTCCTTCTTTGATATGAACATCAGAGGCCTCGTTCTCAAGCGCTTCTACCAGGATCTGGTTGATATCCATCTTAACCTCCCTCCCCGCCATGGCGGGATGATTCATCGCTTAGCTGGCTTAAATCCGAAGCACGAAATTCTAAACTCGAAACAATCCCAAATGACCAAATATTAAATGTTCGAAACAAAAGAGTTTAGAGAATTTGAATTTTGAACATTCGAATTTGTTTCGGATTGATCCCTTCGGGAAGCTTCGCCCGATATTCGAATTTCGGATTTTTAAACTCCTTGGCTTTTAAGATTCCCCTTCTTATTTCGATACCCCAGCCCTGGAGAGGGTAAAGCCCTCCAAGAGTTCCTTCTCCATCTGCTCCAGGACCTTTGGGTTCTCCTTTAAGAACTGTTTTGAATTTTCCCTTCCCTGGCCGATCCGCTGTCCGCCGTGCGTGTACCATGTTCCGCTCTTCTCCACGATACTCTTTTCCACGGCCAGGTCAAGGACGTCGCCTTCTCGTGAAATGCCCTCTCCATAGATGAGATCGAACTCCACCTCTTTAAAGGGAGGCGCCACCTTGTTCTTCACTATGCGGACTTTCGTCCGGTTGCCGATTACATCCTGTCCTTGCTTGATGGAAGCGATCCTCCGGACATCGAGGCGGACAGAGGAATAAAACTTAAGGGCGTTGCCGCCGGTTGTCGTCTCGGGATTTCCGAACATGATGCCGATCTTCATCCGGATCTGATTGACGAAGATGACGATCGTATTCGATTTGCTGATGGTTGCCGTCAATTTCCTTAGAGCCTGAGACATCAACCTTGCCTGAAGGCCCATATGGGCATCGCCCATCTCGCCTTCGATCTCTGCTTTGGGAACAAGGGCGGCCACGGAGTCAATGACGATCACATCCACTCCTCCGCTCCGGACGAGTTGATCGGCTATCTCAAGGGCCTGTTCCCCGGTATCTGGTTGGGAAAGGAGAAGCTCATCGATCTTCACCCCCAATTTTTTGGCATACTGGACATCGAGGGCATGTTCCGCATCGATAAAGACTGCGATCCCACCTTTCTTCTGCGCCTCGGAAACGACATGGAGGGCCAGAGTCGTCTTCCCGGATGCCTCGGGACCGAAGATCTCAATCACCCTTCCCTTGGGCAAACCTCCTACGCCAAGGGCAATATCCAGGGAGAGAGAACCTGTGGAGATGGTAGGGATCTCTCCAGGCATGGTCTCAGCGCCAAGCTTCATAATGGCGCCCTTGCCGAACTGTTTTTCGATCTGTGTGACTGCCAGATCAACCGCCTTCCTTCTGCTCGGATCCTCTTTCATCCTCCCCCTCCTGCCCCGATTCCATCGGGGCAAATTTCAAGCACCAAATCTCAAATTCCAAATAATATCCAATCTCCAATAACTCAAACAGGTTCTTTTAGAACTTTGAAAATTGGTTATTAGAATTTATTTGGAATTTGGTGCTTGGTTATTGGTGCTTCTTAATTTATCCTTCTCCTAACTTCACTTCCTCCAACCTCGTATAGATCGCTCCTTCTGGTTTCAGATCGCTCTTAAATAGAATGATCTTATCGGCCTGAAAGCTCCCGAACTCCTCTTCTCGATACTTCTCCATCTCTTTGACCAACTCATCCTTTCCCCGATTCGATCTCATTCTTCCTAAAGTCAGATGGGGGTGAAAAGGACGATCTTCAGGTTGAAATCCGATCTTCTGAAACTCTCCATCCAACTGTTTTTGAAAGGAGATTAAAACTTTCTTCTCGTCATGCAACCCAATCCAGATCACTCTGGGGTTCTTCAAACTCGGAAAAGCGCCCATTCCCCGGACCGAAATCCATATGGGAGAAATGTTTCGGGCCGGTTCTTCGATCGATTGGGCAATCGAATTGATCTTCGATTCTTCGATGTTCCCAAAAAATTTCAGGGTGAGATGGATATTTTGAGGGCCCACCCACCGGACATCGGCTCTGGAGGACTTTAGATCTCTCTGTACCTCCCCAATCCTTCTCAGGATCGACTCCGGAAGCTCAATGGCCAGAAAGGATCGGAGCAATCAATACCTCTTAAAAACTACTTTTCGCTCTCTGATGTAATCGAAAATTAATGTTCCGATGTTAACATAAATAGAAAAAAAGTCAATGTTAAAAAGGATTTGGAAAGTTTCCCCAATTCAATTTTTTCTTGACAAGAGAGGTCTTTTTCGATATGAAGAAACCAATTTGGGTGGGTTTTAAAAGTTTTTACCCCATTAGAAAGCCCCGCAGCTCTGCTGCGGGGATGGTGTTTGTTTCCTTTTCAGCAAACACGGGGTTTAACCCGCCGCGCTAGCGCTTGCGCGGCGAGTGCCCCGTGTGAGCTTTCCCGTTAGAAAGTTGAAAACTTTCTAACGGGGTTTACTTCTAAGCTTCTTAACCTCTTTCAATCCTTGAAGAAAGGAGGTGGTCACGTCATAAGCCTCCGTTCCGGTTTAAACCTTTTTCAATAGGGCTCCTTTTTCAATCAAACCCCTTCATAGGAGGACCGATCATGAATGAGAAAAAAAAGGAAGAAGTTCGAGGACCATTGGAGTTTCTAAAGGATTGGGGCGATGCTCTCACCCAATGGACAGAGCGGTGGATTCCTGATGCTCTGGTGATTGTAATTTTTCTAAGTGTTGTCACTTACATCTTATCTCTCATCTGGGGATTCAAGCCGGAGGTGGGTCTCGAGTCCCGGGCTTATCAATCGGTTCAGGCATGGGGAAAGGGGTTCTGGGAACTGCTCGCCTTTGCCATGCAGATGTGTCTGATCATGATGACTGGCTATATCCTGGCCTGTTCTCCTCCTGTCCGATGGTTGATGAATGGAATATCCGGTTGGTCTAATCCAGATAAACCATGGCAGGCAATTGTCGTCATGTCTCTCTTTTCAATGATTATCGCATGGTTCAACTGGGGAACCAGTTTGATAGCGAGCGCCATGTTAGCCCTCTTTATAGTTAAGAGAAATCCAAAAGTGGATTACCGCCTCCTTATTGCGGCTGCCTATTTAGGACTCGGCTGCACCTGGCATTCGGGTCTATCAGGATCATCCCCACTCTTGGTAGCGACGCCAGATAACTTTGTCATTAAAGCAAAATTATTAGATGCCGTCATCCCTGTATCTCAGACGATCTTTTCTCCCTTTAACCTCATTCTAACCATTGTCATCGTTGTGGTGGTCACGATCATGATGGCGTTGATGCATCCGAGACCGGAAAAAGCCTTCACTGTCAAACCCGAGCTGATGGATCAGCTAAAGCTTTATGAATCCCCCCCAAAGCCCACAAAATTTGAAACTCCTTCGGACTGGATGAACTGGTGGCCTGGATTCAATGTCATTCTCTTCATAGGTGTCCTCGTCTGGCTGATCTGGTATTTCGCCAATAAAGGCTTTGCTCTTACTCTCGATGTTGTCAATTTTGCCATGCTCGGCCTCGGCGTCCTCTTCCACTGGAGGCCCTGGTCATTTCTGAAAGCCGCGGAGGCTGCAGGAAAGGCGGTCTGGGGAATAGTAGTCCAGTTTCCTTTCTATGCAGGGATCCTCGGTCTCTTCAAATACACGATGCTCTCAACTGTCTTTACAAATGCCTTTGTGGCCATCTCAACTCCTCAAACCTTCCCTCTCTTCCTCTACTGGTACGGGGGACTTCTCAACTACCTCATTCCTTCGGGCGGTGGTCAGTTTGCTGTGGAAGCACCCTATATTCTCCCTGCGGCCAAAGCGTTGGGCATTGGCCCGGGAACAACCGTTGTTACCTTTGCATGGTCGGATATGATGACTGACATGATCCAGCCTTTCTGGGCGATCGCCATGCTGGCCGTGGCAAAGCTCAACTTCAGGGATATCATGGGCTGGTTGCTCATGGTCTTCATCGTCTACTTCATCATCACCTCCGCAGCGTTCCTCTTCTTCATCCCCAACTGGTAACAAAAAAGGCCTGTCCTTCGTGAGAGGGACAGGCCTTTTTTTAAAACATTCTTCAATTGATTTCTTAATCCATCTTCTCAATAAATGCTTTTGCAGCCTTAAAAGCTGCTTTTACTATATCTACATTGTAGAGCAAACCTCTATAATACCCCGCAATGTGTAATGTATCATAAAGCATTTCAAACTCCCTCATCAACTTTCCATTATGGATGGCGATGTGTTTCTGTAATGCCTTTCTATAAGCATCTACTGATAATGGAAGTTCTTTTTTGATTAAACCTTTTTGCATGAGAGATCCATTGATTGCTTCCAATACGGCAAGATAGGCTGTTCCGAAAGCCTCTCTTACGGGCTTAATATCTGTATAAGTCCCTTCTTCGATGGGTATGTTTCTCAGAATTTCTTTAGCATTATTTAAATATCTCAAAGCTTCTTTCATCTTCGTCTTCTTCCCACAGGATTCTGTCCAGGATTCATTTTATCGTATTCCCCTGATTACCTCCAGTGACGGTCATTGTAAATCCGATCTTCGATGTTCACTTTGTAAAAATCTTCGATGGGTTTGAGAATCTCTTTATCCCTCTCATAAACGGCTTTAAGGGCATTGCGAACGACCTCTACTCCTTTGGGTGTCATCTTTCCGAGAGGCTGGCGGCAGGGTCCAGAAGGCATCCCCAATCCCTTCATCATCGTTTTGATGGCAGAAGGGTTCCGGAATTTACAGGGGACTTCATATCCTTCATAGGATTCCATCGTATTGACCGTCACTACTTTAAAGAGAGGATCTAAAACATCTTTTAAATAGTTTGCCCTCTCCATATCTCCCTTGGAAATCGCCTTCACCATCTCGCCAATGGGGCCTGGCACGATGTTTGACATCACCGATATCACACCTGATGACCGGATGTCGCTATGGGTCATCATCTCAAAGGTCTTATCATCGTCTCCGGAAAGGATATCAAAGTCCTCGCCGCAGAGGGTCCTCGTCTTCGCCATCCGCCCAAGGTCTGCGGTGGCCTCTTTCACAGAACGGACATTCTTATATTTTCGGTGGAGAATGGCCAGATCCTCCACTTCCAGCTTTGTCCCCGTTCTTCCCGGGATGACATAAGGCACGACAAAGGCTTTACGGAATGCCTTGGCAACAATTTCATAATACTGGGTTCGAAGCTCCAGCGAGGAAGGCCCATTATAATAACAGTCTACAAGCAATACTCCATCGGCGCCCACTTCCACAGCATGTTTCGATCCTCGCATCGCTTCACTGGTTGAGTTCGACCCGGTCCCTGCGATGACAAATACCTTTCCCTTTGCAAGCCTGGCTGTTTTCGTAATCACCCGGTCATGTTCTTTCCAATCAAGCGTTGGAGATTCCCCGGTGGTTCCTGTTGGGACGAGATTGGATCCATTCTCTATCAGGAACTGAACATTCTTCTCCAAACCCTCATAATCGACCTCTCCCTTTCGATTAAGCGGTGTCACCATGGCTGTCCAACAACCTTCAAACCTCTCGAGTTTCATCTCCCCATCCTCCTTTGTACTCCCCCACCTTTTATCCCCAGAGGGAAAAATATGTAATTCCTATATTATGAGGCAAAAGAACAAAAATTCAAGAAGAAAAGATTCACAAGCTCATCTTTTCTGAAAAATATTCGCTTGAGGGATGTAACTTCTGGATTTTGACCTGAATCGTGTTGAGGAGGAAGTACAATATTTTTAAATCAAATTCTCATAAATAAAAAGGAGGATTTTCTCCGTGGCCTTTTCTTTTATCACCCTGCGACTCCCTTTTAAATTTAACTTCATTACCCAAGTTTTTTCCCCACTGGACACTCCAATATAAACAAGACCAACAGGCTTTTCTTTGCTCCCTCCGGTGGGGCCGGCAATGCCTGTAGTGGATAATCCGAATGTGGTATTGAAAGTTTTTCGAACCCCTTGAGCCATTTTTTTTGCAACCTGCGGACTTACGGCACCGTACCTTTTTATATCTGCCATCGGGACGCCTAAATGTTTTTCCTTTGACTCATTGCTGTAGTTTACCATTCCTCCCATGAAGTAATCTGAGCTTCCCGAGATATCAGTGATGCGATCGCAGATCAACCCTCCGGTGCAGGATTCGGCAATGGAGAGGGTCCAGCCTTTTTCTCGCAGGCGATCTCCGATGAGTTTTTCTAATTTCATATGAGCCCCTTATCCCCCCTCACCCCAACCCTCTCCCACTGGGGGAGAGGGTAAAAGAGTATGAAATAATTTGAAGGATGATATTGGAGTAGATGCCGGCCCCCACATCATCCAGCACCACGCCAAATCCTCCCTTAAATCTTTTCTCCAGTTGGCGGATGGGGAAAGGTTTGACAATATCGAAAATCCGGAAAAGGATGAATCCCGCCATTATGAAGAGAGGTGTTTTAGGGATCCAGAGCATGGTGATGAATAAACCCATCATCTCATCGATGACGATCTTCTGATCATCTTTTTTCCCGAAGACGGTCTCTGCTTTTTCAGAAATCCAAACGGCCAGAAAGAAAAAACCGGCGAGAGTGATCTCATAGAGGGGGAAAGGGATTTCTGAAAGGAAGTAATAGATGGGGATGGCAACAAGGGTCCCCAGAGTCCCAGGGGCGACGGGAGAGTACCCTACGCCAAGTCCGGTAGCCAGTATGGTGATGAAATGAGTCATCTTTGATGAAGGGTTCAAGGATTCGAGGGTTGATGGGTTCCAGTGAAAATAATTTTTTAACGGATCTCACTTGAACCCTCGAACCCAGGGCCCCTAAAACCCTTTATTTACAGTCGAACTGTGACTCCCTTCTCTTTCAGGTACGATTTGACCTGAGCAACCGAATATTCCCGGTAGTGGAATATCGAGGCTGCAAGAACGGCGCTCGCTTTTCCCAGGGCAAGCCCTTCGTAAAGATGGGCGAGCGTCCCTACGCCTCCGGAAGCGATGACTGGAATATTGATGCTCTCCGAAATGATGCGGGTCAATTCAATATCATATCCATCCTTTGTCCCGTCCCTGTCCATACTGGTCAGCAGAATTTCGCCTGCCCCAAGCTCCTCCATCTGTTCTGCCCAGAGAACTGCATCGATGCCTGTCGGAATCCTTCCTCCGTGGGTGAAAACCTCCCATCCCTGCCCCCTTCTCTTAGCATCGATGGCAATGACAATGCACTGGCTTCCGAAGCGCATAGATGCCCTCTTCACAAAAGAGGAATCCTTTACTGCGGCGGTGTTGATTGAAACCTTATCCGCACCTGCCTTCAGGAGTTTCCGGATATCTTCAAGACTCCTCACGCCGCCTCCAACGGTAAGGGGGATGAAGATTTCCTCTGCTGTCCTCCGAACGATATCAATGAGGATCTCCCTCTTCTCATGGGAGGCAGTGATGTCTAAAAAGGCGATCTCATCAGCACCCTGCTCATCATAGGCCTTTGCATTTTCAACAGGATCTCCTGCATCTTTGAGATCTACGAACTGGGTTCCCTTGACCACTCTCCCATCTTTTACATCCAAACAAGGAATGATCCGCTTAGCTAGCACCTTATTCTATTCCTCCCATAAATCTTCAGTAGTTGATATTGGTCTTTCCCTTTGGGGAGTATATAATTTCGAAGCACGAAATCCGAATTTCGAAATAATCTCAAATGACCAAAACTATAATTGATTATTTTTTTTGATTCGGATTTGTTTCGAAATTCGATATTCGAATTTCGGATTTCCCTCTGGTCAAGCGTATTGCTTCTTCTAAATCGAGGCTTCCGGCATAGAGAGCTCGGCCTGTAATCACTCCGATGATGCCATCGGATTCCAGCTCCATTAGCTTTTTGATGTCTTCGATTTGCGAGACCCCTCCAGAGGCGATCACCGGGATGGATGTTGATCGAGCTAAGGCTCTTGTCATCTGCCGGTTCAATCCTGTCGACATTCCATCTCTCTCGATATCCGTAAAGATAATAGCTGAAAGACTAAACCCTTCAAACTCTTTCACAAGTTCGATGGCTTCGAAGGAGGCCACTTCTTTCCATCCCTCCACCGCCACCTTTCCTTCTTTGGCGTCAATGCCGAGGATCACCTTTTCTGGAAATTGCTGACAGGACTCCTTGAGCAGGCTGCGATTTTTTAGGGCCATTGTTCCGAGGATAACCCAGCTTGCGCCTGAGGAGAGATAATCTTCGATTGTTTCGCAATTTCTAATGCCCCCACCTACTTCGACAGGGATCGAAACGGATTGGATCATTCTTTTGATCAAGGAGGAATGAAAAGGTTTTCCCGTTACCGCTCCATTGAGATCGACCACATGAAGTCTCTCTGCCCCCTTCGACTCCCAATGCTTTGCCACCTCAACGGGATTCCCGGAATAGATCGTCTCCTGATCCATCCTGCCCTGGGATAGCCTTACGCATTTCCCATCTTTAAGGTCTATGGCTGGGATGATGATCATAGAAAAACTCATTGAAAATTGCAAAATGAAAAATCTCTAACCCCCCCTCATCCCCCCTTAGGCTAAGGGGGGAATAGAGGGGGGTTACGGATTATCATGGTTCGAGGGTGCCCTCCGGGCATGGGCCATTAGCAAGAAGGAGCAAACTTCGCAACTTGCATTGTCATTTTCCTTCAAGTTCCGTGGTGCCTGGAAGCCTTCTCAATGCCTCATCTAATCCTACGCCCGCCAGTTCCTCGGCGGTCAGCCAGTGCGCCTTTCTTCTGAAGAAGGACCCAATCTTGAAGAGATTTTCACTCAGCGGCCTCTGGGTCTCATCCATTTTCCCTTTCCACACCTCTGCTCCGTCCTTCAACCGGAACAGATGAATGTCGAACCCGATAGAGGCAGGGCGTTCTACACCCACAGAAGATCCGATCCTCTCTTCAAAACGGAAAACAAATCCGATGGAGATGAAATCACTGCCAAGCTCCCGACCCAGTTCGATGGAGGATGTTTTCGGCCTCTCTTCGAAGATTCTCTTTTCCCGCTGAGCGTGTGCCTCTTCCACCTTTTCTAAAGGAAGGATTTTGAAAATCCCTTTTGCTTCCATCCTCTGGTAGAGAAGCCGCGTCAACGTATTCTGAGCACTAGGGAAAACATCTCCTTTCTGGAACATTGTCCTGCAAACCGGGCAGACCGACTCCCTTTCAATGAAGAAGGGGAGAATGGTCAATTTGGGTTTCTCTTCTGCCCTCATTTCCGCCACCCATAAGAAGGTCAATCCCATGAAGAGGATCCAGAATGAAAAGGCCCACACGGCCCCATTTTTAAATATCTTCTTCATCTGTTAGCGCCTTTCTTTTCAGGGGTGAGCAGAGAGGTAACCGCCTCTTCTTTTTTGCCTAAACCCTTGAGAAGCATATCCACCACTTCCCTCACGGCCCCTGTCCCCCCATTCTTTAGAGTGACATAGTGTGAAACCTGTTTTGCTTCCTCAGCGCCATCGGCCACACAACATGATAAACCGGCTCTCTTCAGGACAGGAATGTCCTGAATATCATCACCGATATAAGCGACCTCTTCATCCCGGAAGCCATATTTTTTCAGGATGTCCTCATAGGCCCCCTCTTTATATGAGACCCCCTGCTGGACCTCTTCGATCCCGAGCTCTTTCGCTCTTCTTCGGACCACTTCGGAATCCCTGCTGGTCAGGATTCCAACCAATAAACCGGCGGCTCTGGCCAGGGAGACTCCCATCCCATCCCGGACGTGGAATCTTTTGAGCTCCATAGACCCTGGGCCGAGGATAATTCCTCCATCCGTCATCACTCCATCCACATCCAAAAGCAGCATTTTTATGATTTGAATTCTCTCTTGGATGCTCTTCATCCTATGCCATCTCCCATTTCCTGGTCATATCATGAAGGGTCTTGGTCTGTCGGAGCAGCCCCTCCATTTCAATGAGTGGAATCATGGTGGAAGCATCTGAAAGGGCTTTCACTGGATCAGGATGGACCTCTATGAAAAGTCCATCAACCCCTGCTGCCACTGCTGCCCGGGTTAAAGAGGGAGCGAATTCTCTCTGTCCACCCGAGATGCTCCCTTCCCCACCGGGTAGTTGCAAACTATGCGTCACATCAAAAAACAGAGGATATCCGAAGGACCGGATGATGGAAAACCCTCTAAAATCCACGATGAGGTTATTGTATCCGAAAGAAGTTCCCCGTTCTGTCAACAATAAATTCTGATTACCTACAGAGACGAACTTTTCTATGAGGGGCTTCACATCCCAGGGCGCCAGAAACTGGCCTTTCTTAACATTGACCGGTTTTCCGGTCCGGGATGCGGAGAGTATCAAATCCGTCTGTCTGCATAAAAAGGCCGGTATCTGCAGGGCATCCAGGATCTCAGAGGCCGGTTTTATTTCATCCAGCGCATGAATATCGGAAATCACCGGAACAGAAAACTTTTTTTTGACCTCGCCTAAGATCTTCAGGCCCCGATCGATCCCGGGTCCCCGGAAGGAGATGATGGAAGTCCTGTTCGCTTTATCATAGGAACTCTTAAAGATAAGGGGGATGCTCAGGCGATCGCATACCTCTTTAAGTTTTTGTGCTGTCGTAAAGATCATCTCTTCATTCTCAATCACACAGGGACCTGCGATCAACACCAAAGGATGCCCTTTTCCGATCCGTATTCCACCGACGGTGACTTCGTTCATGGGTAGCTCCTTGGCCGCCCCTCACCTCGGTTGCGAGTCGAAGCGACCTACCCTCTCCCCCATTTTAGGGAAGAGGGTAAAGGTAGGGGAGTGATTAAATCGACTTTGCAAAATTTTCTAAAATCAACAATCCTTTCTGCTGGCTCTTTTCCGGATGGAACTGTGTTGCAAAAATATTCTCCTTCCAGATGCTCGATACAAAAGGAATCCCGTATTGTGTTATCGTTGCACTCCACATCTCTCCATCTGGACGGACGTAGTAAGAGTGAACAAAGTAGAAGAAGTCTCCGCTCTTTAACCCCTGCAGTAAAGGGACTTCCTCCTTCTTTTCAATCGCATTCCATCCCATGTGAGGAACCTTATGCCCAGGGTCAGGCTGAAATCTAACGACCTTTCCTTTGATCAGGTCAAGCCCTTTCCGATGTCCGAACTCCTCGCTCTCTGAAAATAAAATTTGAAGTCCTAAGCAGATGCCAAGATAAGGCTTTCCTTTCTCAACGGAACGAAGGATCGATTCGATCAAACCATACCTCTCCAGATTCTCCATGCAGTCCTTAAAGGCGCCCACTCCCGGAAGAACAATCGCCGAAGCTCCAGAAATCTCCCGTTTGCTCCGGCTCACGCTGGCGTCAAACCCGACCCGCTCGAACCCCTTCTGAACGCTTCTGAGATTCCCCATCCCATAGTCAATGATAACAATCTTTGGTTTCATCGCTCTTTTAAAATAGTTCGGGGTTCGGAGTTTCGAGTTCGGAGACTTAAAAAATAATTTAAGTCGATTCATTTGTTCTTTATATCTCCGAACTCCGAACTCATTGCTCCGAACTATTCTATAAGACTCCTTTTGATGATGGTACTCCGATGGCTCGCTCGTCGAGCGAAACCGCCTCTCTCAGTGCCCTTCCCAATCCTTTGAAAACAGACTCTACCATATGGTGGCTGTTGCGGCCGTAGAGGAGGTTGACGTGAAGCGTCATCCTTGCGTGGTTGGCAAGGGCTCTCAAAAACTCCTCCACCAGTTCGAGATCGAAGTTCCCGATCCTGGAGCGTTTCAGTTTCATATGATAGACGAGGCAGGGCCTCATAGAAAGGTCCAAAGTGACAGATGCAAGAGTCTCATCCATTGGAATCAAGCCTAAGCCATATCGCCAAATCCCTTTTGCCTCTCCCAATGCCTGTCGGATGCCATCGCCTAGACAGATTCCCACATCCTCCACGGTGTGATGTGCATCCACGCCGATGTCCCCTTTTGCCTTGATTGTAAGGTCTATCCGACTGTGATGGCTGAGCAGGCTGATCATGTGATCGAAGAAGGGAATACCCGTCTTGATCGAATGCTTACCGGACCCATCCAGATCAATCTTTAAAAGAATGTCTGTTTCTTTCGTCTTTCTCCTGACCTCTGCCTTCCGATGTTTTTTCATTGTCTTTCCTCATTTTGAAAGATCGTGAATCAATAAACCTTAACATTGATAATGATTAAAAGGCACCTCCTTGAAGCGAAGCAGAAACAAATCTGATATGCTTCAGGGAAAGAATCTCAATCTTAGCCCAGGAGGTGCCGTATGGAATTGTACTGTGGAATGGATTTGCA
>VGRY01000055.1 GCA_016875195.1 Deltaproteobacteria bacterium | reverse complement strand
TATCAGCAAGATGAAACCATTGTAAATTTTCACCAATTTGCTAAATTACTGATCAATAGACATTCAGAAAACCCAGTATTTTAAGTGTTTTCGATTGGGAAATACTACTTTTCACGCTTTTTTCAAGAATTAAGATTGCCAATAAAAAAGTAATCCCAGGAAAACCAAACTCTCCAAGCGCTAAAAAAAATGTGGAATGTGCGTTGAGCCACTGCAAACCTCCACGCTCCGGAACTCCTGGCGGTCTATATTTTGTGCCGAATTCGTATGGAAAATTACCAGCTCCAACACCCAAAATAGGATTGTCTTTGGCCATTTTGAAAGCTTGTTTCCAGACCATGATCCTCCCAGCGGCTGAACTCTCCTGCTCATAGTCTTTAATAGTATCCATTCTCTCGTAAAATATCGGGGGGGCATAAGCAATAACGACCAACGCAAGTCCTCCAACAACGATAAGTCCTTTTAATTTCCTTCGGCTTTTAAACAGAAGATATAGAATAACGCCGGAGAGTGAAAGAGCCCCCCCCCCTCGAACTAGTACCAATTATACAGAGTGTAAGCAATACAAAAATAATTATCGAAAGGATTTTGTAGAATCTATTTCTTCCGTCCATAAAGAGGAAATAACTGAAAGGAAGCACTATTGAAACTGAGAGCGCGAAGTCATTACCATCTCCCAGGAAAGGAGCTCCTGTAAGATATGATCTTGTTTCCGGATTTAACACAATATCAGGGGTTATCGCCACAATAACAAGGTGTACTATTACTAATATTATTAAAACTCCCTTTAATTTATTTAGGTCCGTTATTTGCTTAATCATAATATAATATATTAGTAGATACCCCAACACAGCCTTGAATTTTACAAAGGCATAATAAGTCACCTCTGCAGTTAAAACGGAAATCACCACCAGGAAAAGAAATACAAGGAACAGTTTTGTGTTTGGTTTTTTTAATACTTCATCGTTACTTATCAACTTATTCGAATAGAATGAGACGATAAAAAGCAGCACCGCGAGCGCGGTGTGAACCCGAAGCACTTCCAATATATTAATAAAAACACCTGGCCTCATATATTCAAACAGAAGAAATATTAATAATGCATAATATGGTTTCATGATTTAGTAATAGTATGGCGTGTGAAGTTTATCTGAAAGTATCCCGCTAACTCTAAATTATTAGATTTCCAGAAGACAAATTATTACAAATGGCTTATTACATATTTTAACCGAATTATTTATTTTTAATTCCAATCAAGTTTTCATAAACTCTTTCAAGCTTTTTTGTTCGAACACAAAAGTCAAAGTTTTCCATTATAGTTTTCCTCCCTCTTTTTGAATAATCCTTGAACCTTTCCTGTTCTGTTATAAATTTTATAATTTGTTCTCCCAATACCTCAGGATTATGTGGTTCGACAAGAACCCCCGTGATATCGTCTTTAACAGCCTCTGAAGTGCCACCTACATTCGTAGCAATTACAGGTACTTCCATAAGCATGGCCTCCAGAATAACATTGGGCATACCTTCTGTATGTGAGCTTTGCACCACTAAATCAAGGCTGTTGTATATCCTTAGCATATCATTTCGATACCCAGTAAAGATAATCCAATCGTGCATGCCCTTGCTGCATACAAGTCGTTCAAGTGAATCTCTTTCTGGACCACTCCCGATTATGAGGAATTTTATATTGTCATATCTTTTAAGGACTTGCTCGGCTGCCATGATAAAATCATATTGCCCTTTCTCAGGACTGAGTCTCCCGATATTACCTACAAGTAAAGTTTCCTTACCTATCCCCAGTTCTTCTCTAAAACTGTTATCATTTATGTTGGGCTTATATCGGTCAATTATTAATGAATTATATAGCACAGTGATATTTTTAGTTGATACCCCATGTTTGAGGACATCGGTTTTTATCATCGTAGAAACGGCAATTACATGATCAAAGAAACGTAATATATTTTTGTCGCAAAAAACTAAAAAACTATCTTTCATTGAGTTTTTTATCCAGCCATGAAGTGTTGTGACTACAGGAATACGCTTTATTTTTGCACAAATTAGTCCTAAGATGTCAGATCTTACTTCATGAGTATGTAAAATATCGATCTCTTCTTTTTCCATTATTTCCAGAATCTGACTGACAGTTCTAAAATCGAAAGTTCCTGACTCTGATATTTTAAAAATATTCGCCTTCCTTTTCGATGCTGCGTCAATGAATGGGTGTTCTGTTGTTCCATTTCTGACAAACGCACCTAATAAATAATTGAAGCGGCTCGAATCAATGGCTGAAGCGGTCTCAAGAATAGTCCTGCCCGGTCCGTCAAGCCATGGTGAATCTCTCAAATGGAAGATGTTAATTTTATTTCTATCCATACTTATTTGTGTGTTTTCTCCCTTACTATCTTTGACGCGCTTACTAATTTTTCATTATACCTTCAAAAACACACTGGTCAACTTAATATCGAAACATACAGGTATTCTGTGAGTTCAACATTTTTTCTTAAATTAAACTCCCTCAACAACCGCTCATATCCTGCCCTTCCCATATCTTCCGCCAGGTTATGATCAGATAATATTTTCATTATTGCCGTAGCCATCTTTTCGGGGCTTCTCGGTTCTACCAAAATGCCTGTATTGCCATCAATAACAATCTCGAGGGGAGCGCCGATTCGCGTGGAGATGATCGGCTTCTTTAAGGCCATGCCCTCAAGCAGAGTTCTTCCAAAAGGCTCGGGCTCAATCGACGCATGGATCAAAACCGATAAACAGTTGACAAGATCCGCCACATCTTTTCTTGGCCCTGTGAATATCACACTATCTTCGAGGTTTTCACTCTTTACAATATTCTTTAAACGCTCTAGATAATACATATCGCTCTTCGAAACACCACCTACAATCAAGCATCGAACATTCGGAAAATCAGTTCGCACATATTTCATAGCGTGTATTACTGTTTCCTGTCCTTTCCATTCCTTAATGTTTCCAACAATTCCTATTACAGGGGCCCCGTTTGCTATGCCAAGCTCCTTCAATACGGCTTCTTTATTCCTGCAGACAGCAAATTTGTTAGGATCAAGACCATTGTAGATCCGGTGCAACTGGCGTTCGGGAAATCCGTGTCGTAGAAGGTTGTTTTTCACAGCGTCGGAGATACAGATGATAGCTTTGAGAAAACGTGCCCAGAAACAAGGTTGTTTAGGGAAACTATTATTGATTCCTCGTTCGTGAGCGACAACTATCGCTTTGGTTAAAAGTGAAGCCAGTATCCATTCCTGGGGCCTAAGAAGAGTGTTATTTAAATGGACTATATCTACTTTCTCTCTCTTCAAGACGGTAAAACATCTAAACGAAGGAAGGATAAATGTAAGGAAGTAATTGACTGTTTTTTGAACCATCCTGAAAGACTTCACAATCACATAATTTGGTAGTGAATATCTTGCGATTATCTTCAATTGTCGAAATATCTTAAATATGTTTAAGGGCTTCGACTTTTTCATCATGATGACTCTACAGCCTGCAACCTCGTACTGTGGAATCAGATGATTATCCTGATAGAAGGCAACGATTGGCTCATAGATAGCTTTGTTCAAACCCTCAATCAAAAAAAGTAGGCTGAAATGAGAGCCCCCGACGGTACCGTCGGTATTGCTCTCTATATATAGAATTATCTTTCTATTCATTTGCCATTGCTAAATAAGTGAGTTTCAATAGGATGGTCCGCCAGTGCAGGTTTGCAAGCTCGGAGATCAATGTCATATTTCTTGTCTTTCAACTGCCGCGAATCTTGTTCCGCAAGCATGCTGTCTTAATAATTTTGGGTTCTTAATTCCTGAATATTGGACAATATTTGCCTTCGAATGAGGAGGAAATACACAAAGACTCCGAAAATCACCAAGAAGACCAATCCAATAACATTTACCAAGGGAAAGCTCTTCTTTACAAGGACTATCACCAAGCACATAATGCCGCTGTATAAACTCGTTACGAATAGAACATTGAATATTCTAACCAGCTTTATTTCGATCACCTTTCCAAGTATGTAGAGCTCCACCATATACTGGATTGCTATTGGTATTGTTATGGCGAGGGAGGCTCCGATCAGTTCGTACCTTCGGATCAGAGGAAAACTGATCATGAGTATTAAAATCAATTTCGCCGTATTTAAGTAGAAAGAAATATTTGGTTTCCCTACAGCATTGTAAAGATACCCCTGGATGGAACCCAGAGATCTTATACACCCAAAGAGAGAGAGTATGATTAATGAATCCACTGCGGGGGTCCACTTATCACCATAAACAAACCGCACGATTTCAGGAGCCAGCACTGCGAGCCCTGAAGTCGCAGGTATCGTTATATAAGAGACAAGTTTTAGCGTTCTTAGGAAAGCCTCCTGTAACCCCACCAGGTTATCTTGAAGTTTACTATACGCCGGGAACAACACTCTTGATATGATCTTCGAAATATGAGTCGCCGGAAGATTCGCAAGAGTAAAGGCAAGCACGTAATACCCAAGGGCGTCCATCCCCATCATCTTTCCGATAATGACGCTGTTGATCTCGATCGTGACAAAAACCACCACCGACAAACCTGTAATATACTTTCCATATTGAACCAGTTCTTTGGCGATTTCTCCGTTCAAGCGCAATCGCAGTTTACCCGGAACGATTACAAAAGACAAAACAGTCCCTACAAAGCTTGCGACAACATGACCAATAACAAGAGCCCACACGTTCCTGAAATAATAGGCTAGCGAAATGACTATTACAAAATTGACAATGCCCATTATTTGCTCGAGGTATGAAAGACGCTTGAAGTTGAGGTCTTTTTGCATCGTTACCGTGTTCACATTACTGAAACCGCTGAAAATAAAACTAAGCGCAATTACTTTTAAACCAGTATACAAAATATCTTTTCTATAATAATCCGCCACAAGTGGTGATACGAGAAAGGTGATAATGGCAAGAATGATGCCCCTGATGATCATCAGTGTAAAAGCAGTATCCTTTGCTTCGTCATAACTCTTCTGCCTTTGAATGAGTGCCGTATAAAAACCCGTTTCCGTAAATATGTCAAACGCTCTTATCACCACCAGGCAGATGCTCATTAAACCGAATATTTCAGGCGTCAAAAGACGAGCAAGAATGATTCCTTTAATGAACAGCAGTATATTCGTTAAGATACCTGTTATTCCCACCCATGAGACAGATCGGATAGTTTTCTTCTGAAGTGACCCGTCCTCACCACCTAAAAATTGAAATAAATACCTTACTTTTTCAGAAATGTTCATAGGCAAAAACTACAAAAATAAGAATTGATTAATTAGCGTCAGCAATTTATTGATTTGAATTTCCTTTTTTTATTTCTGCTATACCATTAATAATAGTCATGACTTGATTGACCCTTGAGGCCCAAGAATTATTATTGGCGACAATGACTCTTTTGTTTATGTTACCAACGTTAGCATGGCTTAATTCTTGATCAAGAATATCAAGCCATTGCTCATAGGTATGCGCGATCATCACAACATCCGAATATGGTCTTACTTCAGGCAAATCAGAAGATACGGATGGTTTACCGCATGCCAGATACTCATGCATCTTAAGAGGATAGCCATAATAGGTCCATTCGTTGACAAGATAACACATCATGCAAACGTTCAGACCCTTAATGTACGAGGGAACCTGTTTATTCTCTTTCTTACCGAGAAAATAGCAATTCTTTTGTTGCTGAAGCTCCTTTAGATTTTCCTTGAATTCGGGCAACTGGACTCTCACCGCCCCGACAAGAACGATCGACCATGAAGGGCGGGCTTTACACAGGAACGTCAGTAGTTTGAAATCTACCTTTTCATTGATGACACCGATGTAACCTATTCGGGGCTGCGGGATCTCGATCATGTCCGGCGGGATTTGAACTTCGTCGGTCATAGCTTTTGAAAAAAAGTCGAAATCCACACCATTGGGAACGAGGTGTATCTCTTTGCAGTCATTCTTGTGCAGATCATAGAGTCCTTGCGCCGTAACAAGAACCATGTCCGCTTTTTCAAATAACTTTTTCTCCTTTGGACTGATGCCCCCATCTCCGCCTATGTAACCCGCATAATGATCATACTTATAATAAATGACCAAAGACTCATTAAACTGGCCTATCATGTCGACATAATTTGGGTGCCATATTAACAATATTGGTCTCTCAAATCGTAAGGCTTTAAGACTCTTTTGAATCTTATTATTTCTTATTTTTTCAATGTCTCTGTTTATCCGATTGAATCGATAATTATATGGCAGATAGCGCGGCGGGACATAGCTGTAGAGATTCTGTTTGATCATGTTGAATCCGTGCAAGTTGGTTTTCTTGCGACCCCCTGGTAGGAGATCAACGAGATAAAAAGGGGGGGACAGAAAAAACACCCTATTGTATTTCGCAAGTTCCCACAGAAAACCGTGCCTGTTTTGCCACGGGCTATCCCAGTAGTCAACTTGGCAACTTATGAAATCGTAGCTCTTGTCCCCTGACATACGAATGGCTTTAGAATCAATTAATAATATTTATTCAACCATGAAGAGGATGTATTGAACATCTCGCCCTGTCATTCTTTGAAAGAAAAAATATGATTTGCATCTTTAGTAATAAATATGTCAATGTTCGATTTATATTCATCATATTCACTTCTATATTGTGCCATGTATTTTTCTTCGAATTCCCAGAAAAGTCTGTCTGCTTCGCTGAAGATCAAAAGCTCCTTTTTCGAAGAGAGCATGTTGTGCAGGGCCATTGGAAAATAGGGATTGAAATTGTTATCTCACTCATTTGAGTTTACGTTCATTCTCTGCCTCTCCCGTCGAAAGAGGGTGTGTGTTGTGTGCGAACAAGAGGTGTTACCCTATTTATAAAGCACGACCGACATACTGGAAGTCACGAACTCACGAATGACAGCCATGTGTGTCAGGACGCGTGGTAGTATCATAATGGGTTTCAGTTTCAAGAATTCAACCTTATACCCTGCGCTCTTCGACAATCGCATAAATCTACCTATGGTCATTTTGTTGAGTCCGCCCTCAGTCTCCGCAAAAGTCTTGGCTCCGTCGTTTCTGTAAAGGCTGCGGACTTTCAGTATGGTCTTCTCTGAAAAAATAAAGTGTGTCCAGGGATATTTGATCATAAAAAACATATGCACTCCAAAAGGGTGAAACCACGGCGGACTAAATGTGACAAAGAACCTTCCACCCTTCTTTAGAACAAAAAACACATCTCTAAGTATTTGAGCTGGTTCACCAAAATGTTCGAACGAATTTTGGCTGAACGCCACGTCAATCGTTTGCTCTCCGAGCTCTCTCAATGGCGATAGGGTGAACATCACTTTTTCTCCAATGCCAAGCTCTTTAGCTCGTAATAGGGATTGATTGAAGATCGCTCGAATCTCAGACCCCACGGCACACTTTGCCCCATGTAAGACAGCCCCGACTACCTGCTCTCCGCCTCCACATCCAACATCAAGTACAGTCTTACCCTTAATTGATTCGGTAAAAGAGTTCCCAAACCGATCCTTCAACCAACTGAGGGGATCTTCTGTGCTATTTTCCCCGGCGGATTCAGGTTGGTCACGCCCAGGGGGTGGATAGCAGAAAAAGCGGAGAAAAACTTTTTCTCGAAGATTAAATTCTTTTTTAATCTCATTCATCGATTGTTTGTTATAAACCACCCATATCGAAATGGAAATCTTTGCTGGTATTGAGCGAGATTCTTTAGGCCTTTCCGAAAACAGAGCACATTACCTGTAGTTGGCTGTCAACCATCTGCATGTGTGATCGAGCATATCCTTCTGCTCCCATGAAAATTCAAGAATGTGCCGCGCGTCTTTACAAAGATACAGTTCAACAGTATGATTTAATCTTAATAGCTCCTTCCCATACGATGGGACGAATTTTTCTTCGAATTCGTGGTACAGGCGATCATTTTCTCCAAAGATCATTAACATACGACGAGATGAGTTGACCATCTTTTTGAATGCCACCATAAAAAGCCTATTGAAATTTCCGTTGACCTTGGGGTTACTGGCTTCTATAGGCGTATTTAGAGATTCGCCCTGATACCTTGTTCTCAAGACTTTTGTCCTGATAATCTTAATGAGAATCTTGAAAATTACCCTATAATCGCTGCGGAAGGTAAAGAAGCGCACCCACGCCCGAGGAGAAAACCTCTTTTTAATATAAAGATCTTTCAATCCCTCGATTTCTCCATCCGTGATATATTTTGTACGGTCTATTCTGGAGCTATCCAGAATAACCGGGATTCCGACGCTGAGCAGCCCATCCACTCTCTTATCCTTTGCTCCAGCCAGGAGACCTGTGATTGCCCCCCCGCAGAGCCCTGAAAGGATAAAACGTGACATATTGTATTTTTGCTGCATCCAATCCATGGCGCTCAGCGTGTCATTTACAAATCTGCCAACCTGTATCGAGCCATAGAGATCGGCTGTTAATTTTTCGTCGATTTCACCCTCAGAATCCCCTATTCCCTCAGGATCGAACCTAAAAATACAAAAACCCATTTCACAAAATCTCTTCGCCATTTTGACATACAGCCTGTGAGGAGCCACACGGCTTTTTATGCCCGGGCTCAAGATAATGATGGCAACATCTTTCCGGGGCTGGGAGGGGGTATGGAGAATGCCGAAGAGTTTGAGGCCGTTGCGGTTGGGGAAAGTAACGGGTTCGATGAGAAAGGACATTGTTATATATTACAGGTTACGGGTTACAAGTTGCAGGTTGGAAAGATAAATACGTTACAAGTTACACGTTACAGGTTGCAGGTTATGGGTTCAAGGTTCAAGGAACAAGGATGACGAAAATGCAAAATGAAAAGTGCAAAATGTAATTCAAAGGCCTAAGGCCAAAGGCTCGCAGAGCGCATGGCGCATAGCGAAAGGAGTAATGGAATGATGGAATGGTGACCAGTCATTGGTGATCGGTTAAGAAACGGATCTGCGTTCAATTTGATCGACACGGCGTTTTAATTCCTGTACTTCCCCTTCAAGAGTAGAAACACGCCTGTCCAATTCTGCGTATGAAAATTTAATCATGGCCATCATTTCCTGATGGGTATGTTCACTTTCTTTTCGAAAATCGGTTATCTCTCGTGTGAATTTCTCATCAAGATTCATTACTCCTTCGGCAACAAGCTTCATCTGGGATATGACATCCTCGGAGATTAAATGAAATTGATGTACGATTTCTTCTTTAAGCTGGTCGGATTTCTGCTCAAGGCTGTTTATCCGTCGATCTATCGATTCTAACAACCCTGAAAGATCCTTCTTTTTCATTTCTGGCATCTTTCGAACCTCAATTTTTAGGTAAGAATATCACAGCCCATTGGCTTTGTCCAATCTTTTAGAATCGCCGTTTTAGACATCTAGGCCACCCCATTAAAGGCTTGAAATCAAAGAAGTGCGGAAATTGGACAACAACCCACAATATTGGAATAGTGGAATAATGGAATGTTGAAAAAAACAGTTACCGGTTAAAAGACAAAACGGTTGCGGGTTACGGTTAAAAACACATTAAACACAACTAACTCAACGAACACGATAAACTCATGTAACACAGGGCATCATCGGGACAGCCAGTCATGGGTGAGACGGAACAGGTTTTCTGCACGGGCGTAATAGAGTTTGATCTCCTTCCAGAAGGGCTCTTCAACTGCAACAGCCAGCTCACTTTTTGCATACTTTTCCTTCAGCCTTTTTAACGACTCGCTCACGTTGCCCTCTTTCCGGCTGATTTGAACGAACAGAACCCGGCTTTCGCAACTATTTCCGTTTTTGTTCAAATCGATACCCGCTATTTGCTCATACAATGGCCAGGCCATTTCATAGCCTTCGATATTAACTGTCTTCCCCTCCTTCATCATCTGGATCAATGCATCGGTATTATGCAGAATTTTCTTGTAAACTGCTGTTTGGGTAGCAAGGTTGATTCTCAGTATTTCTTTAATATATGCGGAACCATCTATCACTGGCTCCCAGAGGATTAGTCTCCTGATGCCAGAACCGTTTTCTCCAACCAATGAAGCTACTGTCGCGCCTAGACGAAGGCCGAGGAGGTTTATAGATTCTACCCCACTGACTTTTTCCCTGAGTGTATTGATCGCACATCGCGTGTCCGAGAGCATCGTGTCAAGAGTTGATTCCTCAAAATTGCCTTCGCTGTCGCCGTTTCCCATGTAATCGAAACGCAGAACAGGGTAACCCTTAGCCGTAAGATCTCTGGCGAAGTTGACAAATACCCTGTGAGCCCAGAGTTTTTCCTCGGCAAAAGGGGCACAAAAGACGAAGCCTTCTTTCCGGACAGGGCCGGTGGGCTGATGAAGAACGCCGAAGAGCCGGTAATTGCCGTTAGGGAAGAAGAAAGGGGTCTCAGTCATAAATAAATAAGCTGGGAAGCTGGGAGGCTTGGAGGCCTGGAAGCTAACTCAAAAGCTGGGAAGCTGGAGGCTAGGAAGCTATCAAGCTAAAAAGGCTATGAGGCTTGGAAGCCGGGAAGCACGAAAACACACGCTGGGAAGCTGGAGGCCAGGAAGTTTGGAGGCCACACCACCTTACTAGTCCCCAACTGCTTCGTAGAACTTCCAAAGGAGTTTCCCTAATTTGTTGTAACCATTCCTGAGATCATCGTACTCACTGTCTTCCAAATAGCCTAATCTATGCGAAAAGTATAAAAGGTATTTTGTCTCAGCCAAAGAGCCCAAACTTATGTTTATAAAACGAGAAAGCTCTTTGTCACCTTTTCTCGAGTACCCCTCCCTCCGGGGCGTAGCCCACTTTTAAACCCGGTTCTTGTCCATCCATTTCAATCTTTTCCCACGAGATTTTTTCAGGGATCGTTCGATCCATCTTGCTTGATCCTTGCCTTCAATTCTTTCCACTGCAACTAGTCGCCAAGGCATATCTTTCGAAGTTGATTTAACATATCCGGAATTGTGATATTTTAAGCGGTTATCTATACTATTAGTGTGACCAATATAAACCCTTTTCTTTGCCACACTTTCTATCGCATAAACACAGAACATGGGTCCAAGAGTCCTACGCCCTACGGGGCGGAGCCTACTATATTGGTTGGTATGGACAAGGCTGCTCTTCTAATTTGTGAAGTAAGCCCGTATATCTCTTCTTTGGGGAAATTTCTTGTTACTTGATAAACACGAAACGCAAGCTCATCGGATACTTTCCAGATTTCGAGTTTCTGCCATCTTTCTGCTTCCATATTAAAACCTCCTTGCCTTCTAGTCCTTTAACCTTCTAGCTTTCTCGCCTTCCGGCCTTCTGGCTTTCTGGCTTCTTTACTTTCTAGCTTTCTCGCCTTCTGGCCTCTCAGCCTCCTGGCCTTTCAGCCTTCTAGCCTTTCAGCCTTCTCGCCTTCAAGCGGTAATTTTTTGGCTCATCTTTTGGAGGGTTCCCAGATTTCTTGCCTGTGACCACTTAAATACTTACCCCAGGCAACCAAAGCGGATAGATTGACCATGGAGAAAAAGAATGGGATTCTAAATATAAACGGTCTCGATGAACCCATCCAACCGATGGCGGCCATGCCATAGAAAGCTACCTGCAGCCAGAAGAACGTGGCATATATTTTCGAAGACAGCAGGAAGAGGTTGCTGAAAAAAAGCAGGATCAGAAAAACGCCTATCGACCAGCGGATTAATTTATGGCTTATCAATTGGATGGAGAATATTCCGAATTTAAACGGGTTCAATAGATGTTTGAAATGAATCAGGGTGGTCATACCCCGGAGGAGTGTTCTCACTTTTCTTTCGAACTCGCTTTTCGGATCGGGGACGCTCCGCATCATTCCTTTAGCAGTCGGTTCTGTCACTGCCCTGAAGCCCTTTTCTACCGTTTTGAGGACCGAGAAGAAATCGGGAGCCAGGCCCTCCGGAAAAGGTTCGCAAAGGTCGCGTCTTTGGGCATAAAAACACCCGCTTGCCCCTACTATGGAGCCTATTCTGCTTTCCAGGTTTCTCAAGAATAGCTCGTATCTGCCATAGGCCCCCTCCCCTCCTTCGCCGGGAATGTAATCTTCCCCTGAAACACAGCCGGTCCGTTTGTCTGAAAATCTGCGAAGAAGATTTCGGAGAGCTTTCTCTTCCAAAATGATTGAGGCATCGGAGAAGACAATAATTTCATTTTTCGCTTCACGAAGGCCCCGGTTCAAGGCAGCCGCCTTCCCTTTTCTTACAGGTTGTTCAAAATACTTGACCCCATCATTTCCATATCTGCGGGCGATCTCCCCGGTCCGATCCGTTGAGCCGTCTGAGATGATCAGGATTTCAAGTTTATTCTTTGGATAATCCAGGGACAACGTATTTTGTATCTTATCACTAATGATCTTTTCTTCATTATGCACGGGAATGATAAGGGAGGCACTCTGCTCATACCGATCGTTGGAGTTATGGGTGTCGCTTTCCCTCTTTTTCCTTGACAAAAGCATGAGAAGGAACGGATAGCCGAAGTAGGCGTATATAACAACGAAAAAGGATAGCCAGAACAGGGTTCTCATTTAGGGTGTGTTACTCCCCCACTCCACATCTACTGTCTATTGAGCGTCTTCAAATAGATGTCTTCGTAAGCCCGGGTCATGCGCTCTACCGTGAACTGTTGTGCGACCTTTCGTGAGGCAGCACTTCCCAAGCGACACCGTAGATCGGAGTCATCTATGAGCCGGGTCAGGGCTGTCACCATTCCTTTTATGTCCTTCGGCTCGACAAGCAGACCGTCTACCCCGTCATCGATGATATGGTTATTTTCCCCAACACGTGTGGCTACAATGGGTTTTCCGGCCGCCATGGCTTCCAGGATCACTATCGACATAGCCTCCCAGAGGGAAGGCTGGAAGAACACGTCGAAGGCTGGCAACGCCACCTCCGCTCCATTCATCACCCACCCGGCGAACACGACAGTGTTATCCAGTCCTAATTCTCGTTTCTTCGCTTCGAGTTCTTTGCGAAGATGTCCATCTCCCACAATCACAAATCGCACTCTGTTCCTAACATCTTGAAACTCCCTGGCAACCAATAGAAGGTCGAATAGTCCCTTCTGTTCGATTAAGGTAGCGATCGTTCCTACCAGAATACAATTCTCAGCGCCCACCCTGGACCGGAACACGCCGTCACCTTGGGCAACGCCAGGAAAAATGCCATTCCACACCCTTTTAATCTTTTTCTCTTTTAACCGAAAAACCTCCTTAATCTGCTGCCGTTGGACCTCTCCGACTGCAACGAGGCGATTCGCAAACCTGGAGAAAACTTTCTCAATCCACATTTGTCGCCATCTAAGGTTTGGATAGTTCCCAAAATGGAAAGTGTGAATAAGCTTTAACTTAGGTATCAATAGCTTGCAGACCGCGGCGTCGGCTAATGCGTCTGCCGTGTGAGTGTGGACGAGGTCAATCCGCTTTTGACGTAGGACCCTCAGAAGTTTGATGAACGTGAAATAGTCGACTTTAGGCTCTGCTGAATTTGACAAAGTTACGATATCAACACCTTCCCTTAAAAGCTCATCGCCGATTACGCCGCATACCTTGATACAACAAACCGTTACATTGAACCGGGCTCGGTCGATGGTCCTTACAAGATCCCTGATCACCACCTCGGCGCCGCCAATATTCAAGCCTGCTACGGCAATCAGCAGGTTAATTTTGCGTTCGGACTTATTCAATTTACACAATTCCTTATTGCGCATTTGAGAAGCTGATATCGTATGTTGCATGGGAACTGGTTCGGTGTTGTTTACTTGAGTTACTTGAGTTACTTGGGTCCCAGTTAAATAGACTACGCATTTAACGGGATAAATTACTTGGGTTGCTTGGGTTACTTGGGTTGCTTTAGTTTACCCCAGGTTACGAGTTACGGGTTGCGGGTTACGGGTTACACGCTAAAACCCGGTGATCAGTGACCAGTAAGGAATGACAGAAAAAAATGGGGGTGATACTCTGTTATGAATGATTTCTGAAAAACCAGGAGCGGATTTCAAAGAGCCAATTCTCCATATCATCTTGGGGCATTGTTCTTTCAATTTTAAAGGTGCATTTCTGAAGTCTGGACAAGGAGCAGCTTCACGAAAATATTTCTTGGTTTCATAGTGACCTGATGGTTCAATACCTCTCCTCAATCACTTCTTAGCAGACCGGTCTTCCTTAGAGCAGCAGATTATTTATACTGTGTTCGCATCTGGCTTGAGCATGACCTTGAGAAACGACCGCGAACGGGCCGCCGCCATTGCGGTCTCGATCTGTTCAAGCGGATAGATTGCTCTAAGAAATGGGGCGGTGTCTATTTTTGGCAGTGTCGCAAGCGCTTCCTCGAAGGCAGATCCGCTGCTTCCAACAGAGCCTATGATTGAGCGATCAAACGCAACAATTGACTCGAAGTTGAAAGTTTGGTCGGAGTATGGCAGGCCGAGCAGTAACAGGGTGGCGCCAGTTGATGACTCCTGCACCACCTTTGATAAAACTGTCTGTGCACCCGTTGCCTCGATGAGCCATTCATACCGCTCGAGGCCTTCCAGTGACTGTGACGTCGATACCGCCCCGTTCAGCAATGAAAGACGTCCACTCTCTCTGTCGAAGACTGTAACGGAATGCCCCCGCAAAGCTAAAACTCGGGCCGAAAGATGGCCGATGGTGCCTGCGCCAAAGACTGCACATTCCCTTGGCCGATCCCCATTGGGCACGGACCCAAGACGCCGAAGACCTTTGAGGACAACTGCGAGTGGTTCAGTTAATGCCGCTTCCGCCAGGGTCACATCCGCTGGAACCCTGTGTGCATACCGTGCACGAGTCACTAAATAAGTCGAATAGCCGCCATCCTGACGGATAACACCCACCTCGCGTCTCTCACGGCAACGAATTGCTTCGTCGCGTGCACATTCAGAACAATCCCCGCATCCCTGGATGCACTCCACAACAACCCTATCTCCTTCACTGAGACCGGATACACGGGGACCGAGTGAAACGACAGTTCCCGACACTTCATGGCCGGGCACGATGGGATAGTGAGCCAATCCCGACTGATAGTATCCAAGCTTTCCATCAATAATATCCAAATCTGTTCCACAAACGCCTACATGAGAAACGTGTATCAAAATCTCACCTGGTTTCATTGTTGGCACAACACGATTTTCCAGCCGCATATCTTTTGGACCATTGATCACTAAAGCAGAATACTCTTTGTCAGTAAATATTGCTGGTCGTTTAACGGGATTATTAATCCTTCGGCTGTCAATAATACCTGAAATAGTTCCTACCATTTTTCCATATCGGAATCTTAATATTTCAAAAAAGAATTTACTAAAGCGTTCTTGAATTAAGGCTGACAAAAGATCGTGACAGCACCACCTTATTTCGCGCCATATTTCTCTTGGAATATGCCTGAGAAAAAGTCTGCCCACTTTTCGGGCAGCCATTGCTTCCCTATAATACCGATTACGAAGTTGTGGCCATGATTCATTATGGACATGGATAATGCGAGCATTAGGTTCGTATAAGATCCTCATACCTCGTTCCACCCAGTATTTGGACCATTCAGTGTCCTCAAGACCCGGAAGCATTTCATCAAATGAATGTTTTAACCATAGATCTCTTTTTATTGCAGAATTTGCGTTGTTGGTAAAAGGATCATCTTCATGCACTAAATGAACCTGCGGTTTAAAAAGACGTTCAAAATCTCGTTTTTCTGAAAATTTACTGAATTTGTCATGTCCACGTTGACCGCCATAAACCATGGCGGTGTCAACCTCCCGTAATGGTTTCACAAGCCTCTCAAGCCAAAATTCGTTGGACGGAATCGCATGCGCAGAAAGAATTGCAATTAATGATCCGCGGGCTTCTCGGATTCCTACATTCAATGCGTATCCAAAAGTAAAATCTTCTGATCTTAGACTTACAATCCTGGCACCGTTCGTCGCCGCGATCTCTCGAGTCCGATCCACGGACCCCGAATCTACCACCACTACTTCGAAGTCACGGTAATGCTGTTTATCAAGGGCTGAAAAAACTTCAGGAAGCCATCGCTCCTCGTTGAACGCACGTATAACAATACTGGTCTCTGGATGATTTTCGCTCATCGTAGACTCCCCCGTTTCAATGGTCTGTCTCCGTTAATCCAGCCAAGGTAACCGAAACCGTTGTTGTAAATTCCTGTCCAGGTTCAAGCCTTGCAGACTGCCCCAGACGAACGGCTTGGGAGAGATCCTTTGGCAGGTTCGAGCACGGTTCTAGAACCGCGGTATAAAGATTGCGCCAACCACCGTACGTAAGAAACAGCCACACAAACGGGAATTGATGGGAATCAAAATTCATCCGGATCAATGCCCCTTTCTGGTTATCCTGGACTCCACACCAGGGTTGAGGAAGATCCCTGACGTACACGAATTCCTTTGCTTTAGTGGAGGGGTGAGAAATTACGCGCAAATCAACTACCCTCTCTCCTGCTTTGCCAAACGGCCATTTAAATGTAGCATCTCCTTGCAGTAAAGTGCCGAATGACGGATCCACAGCCTGAACCCGACCACCCGGCATAGAAAGTCGGCAATCCGGTGTAATTTTTATCGCCAGATGCTGTTTGAACAGGAAGTGGAAAGGTTGGAGCTCTTCACTCCGGATGTGATATGTCACCGAAAGCGTTGAAGCATCGTTCGCCAGACGAAACTCTTTTAGATACGTTGCTTTCAACACGGAAGATTTAGCCGAGAGTCGAATGTTGGCCATGGGACCACTGGATGAGTCGGTTAAGGTCCAGCGGGTCGTCCACCATTCACCATGATCCGGCAGATTTCGCCCCTCGAACCTGCCCGGTGCATCATTGGGGAACAACTCTTCCCAACCCCCAGCCCAGACATCATCGTAGACAGCTCCAGGAAGTGTTTTTTGCAGAGGAACATCTTCACGATGCCAGATCCATTGCCGTTCTCTGATGCGGTCTTCCAACTCCCACACCCTTCCGCCGAGTTCGGGAATAACGAGAGCACGAAGATGTGTATTCTCGAGGACGATCGCCTCGAAACCTTCAGCAGAGGTTTGTGATACGGTAGCTCTCATTAGTTATTCCCACGGTTAACCAGATTTCTGAGGATTCCTCGGAGCAGCGTGTGAGCCGATACCAGGATTGTCTCCATGGAGTTGCGCAAGTCACGCCAATCTAAATCGTAGAACGCAAGCGGAGGGCGATAGGATTGCAGGATATCCCTCAGACCGATCAGACCGGCTCTCCAATATGTTGGGACCGCTTCGGCATCGGCACGCAACACCACATGCCTGAAGTCCCTCCCAAGCGGTGCGACAGGCGCTACGCTTCTGCCGATTAGATCGAGATAGTGAATCCAACATAGATCTACTCCGGCATACGGCGCAGCATCCCCCCCTCCCGTTAATCGCGGGTTAGCTTCGATAAGCTTCACCTGACCATCTCTTTCGTCCCATTTCATTTCGAACTCGCAGATACCAACGTAGCCGATTTTCTGCAGGAAAAGATCGCATATGCGGTCCGTCTCCACATCGGCGACAGGTTCAGTGATGGTAGCGGGGCCGAACCCCATCGGGCTGCACCGGAATTCGCGAAACATCGCCTTCGCAATTCGCTGACCCTTGAAATTGTAACAAGATAGATAGACTCTCTTAGCTGAATCCGCGCCCTGGATGATTTCCTGCAGAATGACGTTTGGGTTAGCGGCTGAAACGATTCGGTAGTCATTAATCAATTCTTGGTCTGTTTTAGCGATTGCCACTTTTTTCCCATACAAGGGGTGATTGCGTGGAAATCTACGCCACTCGTGGCTATGGATGGGCTTAATGAGACAGGGGAAGGTTGCTTCTCTCGTGAACTCGTAAACCTCATCGATTGATAGCACGATTCGCGTGCGTGGTATAGGCAATCCATGTCTTTCGGCAAGCTCATATTGTGTATTTTTGTCGGTCAACAGCCCCTGGAGGGCGATCCCGGGCGAAAGGGTATAATGGTCTTTAAGTTTTTCTGAGTGCTTAGCGATTGCCGAGACGTATTGATCAGAGCTGGGAATCAACACCGGTTTACTCCCAAATTTACAGGCAAGTGTAATCATGAAGTCCAGCCACGCATCATCGTTATGGTAAGGGTCTGGACATAAATGCGCCCGACCATAGACAGACTTAAAACCCGGCAGGGATGGATCGCGGTCAAAGCAAATGGCCTGGATGCCGCGCCGTTTCAAGCTCCGTACCCCTAATACTCCTGTTTGGGAAGCACCTGCTATCACTGCAGGCGGCCAGTCGGGTTCTGCACGTTTCGGAATCTCGAAGGGTGGAATTTCTCTAACCTCGTTTGTTGAATCCAGATCTATTTGGGGATTTTCTATCATTGTGGAGCGGGAACACCTACCAGAGGCCGGCGATTCGGGCCATGAGCATGGGAGTGGAATCGGTCATGTCCTGGTGGATATTGATTCTGCGGATACTGAAAGGATGATCGTCCTTACTGACATATCCTCTTTCCGTTCCAAAAGCTACCCGGTAACCCTGATCCTGAACAGCCTTTAGCACGCTTGTGTCGAAATTCCCATTCGGATAGCTGAAGGCATCGATTGTTCCCTTGAGGTTTTTTTCCAGGATTTCTCTGGATTCTCTGATTTCCTCCTCAGCCTCCTTTGCATTTAGGGCGGGAAGGAGTGCGTGACTTTTCCCATGGGAACCGAAGGCAATCCCATCATCGGCCATGGTCTTCACTTCGTCCCAGTTCAAAAAAACCGGTTCTTTTTTCTCAGAGGTTACATCAGCCTTACAGGTCAGTTTCAAGGAATGAATAAGCTCCCGAATCTGCGCAATATTTTTCTTTTTTTGATTATTCAAAAAGGTGTCAATTTCTTTGGGCAAATCCCTCGGATCACTTGCTATAATTCTGAGAATTCCCTCGATATCAAGAATTCTTTGTGTTTCCATCAGTTCTTTGTCTTCTGAAAATCGACTTCGAATTGACGCCAGCAGCTCGGTCAATTCTTCCTGCCAGAAAAAACGCTGTGTGCCAATAAAATCTGTTGACAGGAAAATCACGGCGGGCATGTGGTTTTCTCTCAATGCCGGATAGGCATTCAGAAAATTGTCTCTCCATCCGTCGTCAAACGTAATCAGACAGGTTTTGTTGGGGAAAGGGATTTTTTTCTCAAGATAACCGGCAAACTCCTTCAATGAAACCGGTTTAAGATGTCTGCGAATGAAGCCGATCTGTTTTTTAAATGTTTCTGTTTTCACAATAATCCCATTCCGGATTGTTTGCCTTGATACATCACCCTCATTTAAAACCCGGTGATACATGAGCACGACAGCTTTGTTTCGCAAACGAAGCCAGAGGATTAATGAAAGCAAGCCGGTGACGTATAAGCAGTTGGCAAGGATGATTCTGATGATTTTTTTCAAATTCAAGGCTAAAATACCTTAACTAATACAATCTCATAACGCATTCATAATCCTGAGATTGCCACGCTCCCTCCGGTCGCTCGCAATGACGAAAAAGGGGTTGCAACACAGTCTCTTGAGGGGGAGGGGAGAGTGGGAGGAAAAATGATTTATTTCGCTTGTATTAATTTCATTCAATTTATCAAGGGATGTTCTTGGCCAGAATGGGTCCTACCACCCTGGTTACAGGAAGAGGAAGCCGTCTCCAGGTGCGGATGGCAAATTGATATTTTGGGTTCTGGACATTTAATTCAGGTATTTCTTTACTCCTGTTCAGAATATATTCCCAATTGAGCGGTTTAGGAATGGCATTCCATTTTTCTTTATAAAACTCGCCTCCGCTTTCTGCAGTCGATCTTCCCAGGTGATACCATTTGTAACCCTGGAGGCAGGCGCGTTGAATCATTTCCCAATATAGAAAATAGTTGGCCTGGAGTTTTACATACTCCCTTACCGAAGAAGCCCACATCCCCTCTACGGTATCCTTATAAAGTCCGTTGAAGGCAGTAGCGATGGGTTTCCCTTCGTGTAAGACAACATAGATTTCTAATGAATCCTCCAATCGATCCATGATATTAGAAAAGAAAGAAAAGGGATAAAATGGCGTGCCGAGATCTCTCCATCCACGACACATGATCAGATAGAAATCCTGGAGAAGGTCTCTCTTGCCAACCTTAACTTCCAACTCGTTTTTCCCCGCCCTTCGGACGCTTGTCCGGTGTTTCGTAGTAAATTTCTTCCACAATACATCCGGATCGCTGTTCAGCTCCAGGGTCATGCTAACTTTGTGGGATTTTCTCTGAAGATTCGCTGAAGAGGGTTGCAGGTGGCGAAGTTCGAGGTAGTCGCCTTTTTTATCTCTTAAGATATTTTCCGCCTCTCTGAGCAAAAGTCCTTCGGCTTCTGAATTGTCTGCACAAACACCACCGAGATTCAAGAATGGCATGGAACAAAAAATAGAGCCGAAAATGAGGCTTTTGATGTGAACGAGGGGGAGGATGCCAACAACCCTTTCAGAATCTCGCAGAGTGCATGAATCCTCCGTTACGAGTTGCGGGTTTCGGGTTACGGGTTCCGAATTACAAGTTACGAGTTGCGAGTTAAAAGTTTCGTGCTGCGGTGCTGCGGTGCTGCTGTTAGTTGACTTAGAGGGTTGGAGGGCGATGAGGTAGTAGGTTTTGTGGCCGAAGCTTTTTTCGATGATTTCCTTCCATTCAATCCGGTGGTAAAAGGTTGCACAGGGATTTTCATTAACATACTTTTCCCATTTGGGGATATCGGCTTTGGTTAGTTCTTTTATATATATTTCTTTTTTGAGGTCGGGTTGGCTTACTCTATGTTCCATGGGCTTGTTCCTTAAATTACCTTAAAGAACAGGGAGATAATCAACAATTGTCGGATAAATGGCCTTAATAAATCTCTCGGCTCTCAGGATGCCTTCGGGAAGGGTTTCTCCACTACGCATTTCAGATTTAATCATCATGATGGCGCCATTGGTGCGGCGATTTATAATGGCATTCCATATCGTATATCCTTTTGCTACATAATGGCTGGAAGTCGCCCATCCGTTGAATTCATACCAAAAGCAAACCATTTCAACCTTGCCTTTACTTTTTCGAACGACTCCATTCGTTTCAATTTCATTATTCCCATTCACATCGATCCTTACTCTCGTTGCATCCTTGTGAAATTCGGTTGTCCTGTAATTAATAAGCTTCTTTTTCTGATCCTGGTATTCAAAATATCCCACATACATTTGAAATTCATCGCCTGAAGAGGTCTTGTAAACTCTTCGTATCTCGTGATCGACTCCGGACTCTTTATATACTTCAAAAAACGTGTCCGAAATATCCGTCCCCGTCCACTCGGCGATCTGAATCGGCAAGGTATGGAAATTCTTTTTTAAAGGGTAAGGAGGAATAGTACGGAAATGGATGTAACTACCGGCCGTCAACACTACGAGGGCAACCAAAACAGACCGGAAAAGATATTTATGGATCCCGATGTTCCTGGAACCTTCTGCGGGGTTAGATTTCTTCTTTTCTCCGGATTTTACCGTTGAAACAGACTTTCCGGAGAGGAACCACGCACATAAGAAAAGCGCCGCATAGCCGACGGCCGATACAAAAAGCCCCTGCAAGATATGAAAGGGGCCATGCAGAGGATTCCCCACGCTATAATAAGAAAGTAGACCAATCAAGGCGACTCGAAGGCCATTGGCCAGAATGGCAATCAGAACACCCACACAAATCAATAGGACTCTTCTTTTCCAGTCTCGAACGAATAAATAAGCCAGGGGGATTCCAATCGCAATCACGGCTATGAGATGATTGACCCCGCTGCATGCCCTGGCAACTTCAAGAACAATATTGGGGAGGGTAATATACAAACCCTCCTGATATGCTGGAATTCCAAAAAGATTGAGAAGAACCACACCGTTGTCGGCGGAAAATTGTTGAAGATTCGAATGAAAATGTCCGGTCAACATTTCCTCCCATATGGGAATCATAAAGAACAGATATGCAACCGGGAGCCAAAGGACTTTTAGAAAATGTAATCCGAGGACAGATACGACTACCCCGGTCAGGGTAAATGGCAAGGAAATCTGCTGAAGAGTCGGGATGCCACCCGCATCTCCCACAACATGCATTAATAAACCTGCGGCGAGCAGCATGTATCCGACCCAGTTGAAGGCGACCGACCTAATTTGGGATAATTTGTCCCTCTGAACCCACACCAGGTAGAGACTGATCAGCGGGATCAGGAATCCATGCGAATACATCACGTTCTGTCGCCATTGACCGGAGAGGGTTATCAATACCTTTCCGTATAAGAAGAAAAATGACCCTACCAGGACAAGGGCGGCGACCCACTGTCGAACAGGCCATCTTCTCATCTCAGTATTTTTAATCAGCTCCATCGCCTGCATATTTCAGGGCCAGCTTGTCGATTTTGCCATTACTTTTCCGGGGAAGAGAGGAGACTATTTTGATCGCTTCCGGGACCAGATGGTCCTCCAGGTTACAGAGGCAGTGTTTGAGCACGTCTTTTTCAGTCATATCGTCCCGATCGCTGCATACGAATGCCAGGACGGCGTTGCCGAGGACCTCGTCCGGTTTCCCAATGACCGCAGCATCAGAAACTCCTTCAAACGAACATAAGCATTCTTCTATCTCCCTGGGGCTAACCAACTTTCCCTTGGTCTTGAACATATCGTCTTTTCTGTTGACAAAATAGAGAAATCCCTCTTCATCCATCCGGAAGAGATCTCCGGTGTAAAGAACCGCTTCACCCGGGTATCTTCCGGGTCTTAACATTCGGGCCGTTTCGTCCGGAAGGCCCCAATAGCCTCTCATGACATTAGACCCCCTTACAACCAACTCTCCGATGACATCAGGGCCGACACGATTCCCCTTTTCATCCACAATCCAGACCTCTTCGTTGGGCATGCCCCGCCCAACCGACGCGGGACGACGGTCGATCTCTTCATGGGGCAGAAATGAGACTCGCTTGCATTCCGTGAGCCCGTACATTGAATAAATTCTGACGTGCGGAAGTATCTTCCGCAGCTTTTTGATATGAACGGCAGGCAGAGATGCCGCTGTGTTTGTGATATACCGCAGGCTGGGGAAATCAAAGCGGTCCAGATCTTTCATCCCCAGCATTAAAGCAAAGATGGTGGGGACTCCCGGGAAACCGGTGACTTCCTCTTGAATCATCTTCTGTATGATTTGATAGGGATAGGTGAAGGACTTCTCCAGGACAACCGTCCCTCCAAACTTGAATGCCATCAGCACCTGATAGAGTCCATAATCGAAAGAGAGCGGGAGGGTGTTGAGGATGATATCATCTTCACGGTTCTCCAGGTATGAGATGATTGAGGCCGCTGCAGAGATGATGTTTAAGTGGGTCAGCATCACCCCTTTCGGTTTTCCGGTTGAGCCGGAGGTGTAGATGATGGTGGCCAAATCTAAGTCAATATTACAGTGTTGAGTGTTAAGTGTTGAGTGTTGAGTGAAGGAATTGTTACGAGTTTCGGGTTGCAAGTTTATTGAGTGTTGAGTGAAGGAATCTATTTCGGACCAGAGGATGGGGTTGGGACAACCGGTTAGATTGATTTTGGTTTTGTCTCCGGCGATGATAATGGATTTTAGGCTGGGAGTAGAAGCTGATGCAGGGGAAACAACTTCGAGCTTATCGGAGTGAGTGAAGAGGACGCTTACCTGGCAATCATTAAGAATGTACGATAGCTTCTGCGATTTCATGGCAGGGCTTAGCATGATGAAAACCGCATCCGCCTTCAGAATGCCAAACATGGCGATTACGGCTTCAGCTGAGTTTTCAAGGAAAATACCAACCCTATCCTGTCTTTGCACTCCCAGTTGGCAAAGAACCTCCGCGACCCAATTTGCCTTTTTGTCTATTTCCGAATAGGTCAGGCGCTCGGCTCCGGAAATAAGAGCGACCTTACCCGGAAGGCGCTTCGCAGATTCTTCAAGAAAATTTTGAATTAGGTAGGGTTTTATGAAATTCTTCGGCGCCATTATTGAAACCGGTTTGCCAGGAAAAGGAGTAAGTTCTCCGCAACCCACTTACGTCCCCTTTCATTGAGGTGTCCGCCGTCGTGGGTATAAACGGGGGCCAAATGATAAAAAGACCTCCCTCCGTCTTCGAATATCGCCCTGGAGCCGTCGGGGCAGGTGGATTCAACCATTGCCAGATCAAAGAGGAGCTGATTCTTTCCGTATTCCGCTCTCAGCCAGTCATTGAATTGGTTTCTTTTCATATTATCGTCGCGGCTCTTAACTTGAAGCCCTAAAGTTCTTTTAACTTTAATTTTGATTCCATTGTCTACTGTTTTAAGGGGGACCGTAACATGAAAAAGTGCGGTTTCCGGAAAGCTTTCCTGGAGTCTATCCATGACTCTTTTATAAACGGAGAAGAACGCCTCAATATCGGTTTCTACCGTAATATCGACATAACAGAACTTAAAGAAAGCGACCTCCGCCCTACCTCCAATGCCTCCCCGAAGAAGATCGCCAAACGATTTAAGCTTGGACCGGGCATCGCCGTTGTCGCCAACCTTAGAATGCGCAAAGACAGGAGTGTCAAATGCCGCGGGATTAACGGTCTCGAGGATTTTTGGGAAGATCTCAACATTTTTCCCGAGGAGGTCCCTGATTCCTTCGATGATGTTGAAACCCACCGATTGGTGCCCGAAAAAGATTTTCTGGTCTGTCAGATGTTTCCAGGGAAGGCGGGAGAAATCGATCAATTGAATTTTTTTCCACAACCTCAATCAGGATGTTTCTGGAAAGCCAATTCCAGGCATCTCACCGGGTCTATTTTCCCGCTGGCGCTTCTTGGCAGGGATTGAACGAATTTAATTTCACCCGGAACCTGATACCGCGGGAGCCTGGCAGAACAGAGACTGAGGAGGGTATCGGACTCGCAGCCCTGATTTTTAGGAGTTACAATCGCAAAAAGCCGGTGTCCTAAGAGCTCATCCGGCATACCCAGAACAACTGCCTCCATGATCAGCCCTGTCCCCATAAGGGCATCTTCGATTTCACGGGGGTTAATTCGGTGGCCTCCCACCTTGATCAAATTATCACGACGTCCGACCAGATAAAAGAAACCGTCTTCGTCCTGAAAACATAAGTCTCCGGTATGGTAACCATTTTTATCCAGAACCCTGGCCGTCATCTCGGGGTCTTTCCAATACCCCTGCATGATGTTGTCACCCGATGCCACAAGTTCCCCGACCTGTCCGGTCGGAACCTGCCTCCCTTTTTCATCCAGAACCCTGAGCGTCACCCCGGGGATAGCTTTTCCAATGGAATCGATCTTGCGCTCAAAACACTCGGGCCCCAGGTAGGACAATCTGGCGCCAGCCTCTGTGGCACCATACATGATGTAAATATCGGTGTGTCCCGGAAGCGTCTTCCGCAACCCTTCCTTGATGATCCTGGACATGTGTCCCCCTGCCTGGTTGCAATAACGGAGGGAACTCAGTTTTTCCCGATAGGCGGCAAGTGGCGACCGATGGAGAAGGAAGGCGTACGTTGCGGGAACCCCGGAAAAACCCGTTACCTTTTCGGATACCATTTCGTTCAGGACCGCCGCCGGAAACGCAAACTTGTTGTTAATCACTACAGTGCCACCGACGGCAAAATGAGTGTTAAGCAGAGATTTTCCCATGACATAGTAAAAAGGGAGAATTACCATCTGAATGTCGTTTTCGGTAAGGTGGAGATACTGACAGATAGAAGCCGTATTGGATACGATGTTTTTATGCGTCAGCATGACCCCTTTGGAACGACCCGTCGAACCGGATGTAAAGATGATGCTGGCTAAATCGGCATCCGTGATTCGGATGTCCGGATTGTCTATGTTGTTTTCCTGCATCAATTCTTCCAGCTTTATTACGTTGAAGGATTTCGAAGACCAGTTCAACTGAGGTTTCTCAAGAATGAACTCTCGAACATGCCTGTCATCAACGTCCGCAGCCTCGAGGAGTTTCTCGAATTTTGAGGTCGAAATAATTGCCCTGGGTTCGATTTCGTTCAAAATAGACTTCAACCCTGCAGGCTTCAGGTCGGTGCCGACCGGGACAACAATCCCTCCCACTTTAAGCGATCCGTAATAGCCGCTAATATATTCGATAGAATTCTCTGCCAAAAGAACGATGCGTTCACCGCGGACGACCCCACGATCGATTAAATAGCGGGCGATGCTGTTCGCCCGGGAGTTGATCTGAGCGTAAGCGGTTCGATCCTCACCGTGGACCACGGCGACCTTATCCGGGAAAAGGCCGGCACTGCGTTCCAGGAAGTGATGAATCAGGGTTGGAGGAGAAAACATGATAGATGGAATGATGAATTTTGAGTTATAAGTGTTGAGTGTTAAGTTCTGAGTTAAAGGAACAAGGAGAAAGGTTCAAGAGATCAAACGCATAGCGCAAAGGGCATGGCGCATAGCGTTTAGGAATAATGGAATAGTGGAATGATGGAATAGTGGGTAAAATCAAAGGCACATAGTTGGAATGATGGAATATTGGAATAATGGGTACACCTAAAAATCTTCGAACCAGTCTTCCATTATTCCAGTCGGTTTATAGTTCTAAACGTTTCTTGGCATATTCTACCATCTTTGGGTCTTGTTCGGCGTAGATCTTCTCAATTCCTTCTTCGCGTCCCATGACCCCCTGGCGGACCATGCTTGCGATCTCTAACACGTACGGATGAAACCGATGACGGTTGAGATGCATCCGGTTGGCAAAAGCATTCAACAAACAGTTCGTCGAATTCGTGTCCGTGTCCTTTGGATGCTGCCACCCCAACTCCTCCAAATCCTTGACGATCAGACGCTCATCGTAGTCGAAAAAGGCCAGGGGATGGACATTGTGGGGAAAACGATCCGCATATTCGTCGAAATATCTGTCCGGAATGAAAAGCGACTCAATCTTTTTACCGATCTCCTGGGGGAAAGACTTCTTAAAGACCTGCTGATTCTGACGAATCAACGCCGGGTTTGTCTTCATAATCGCCGATTGAATGGGCGCTTGTCCCGGAGACCATCCGAAGGCGACGAGAGGGATATCCATCTCGAGGGCAGCTTTCAGGACAAGACCCTTAACGAACCCGATACAGGCCGTGCAGATGGCGCTAGCTCGAAGAAGCGTGGGCACCGGGAAGATATCTTCTTGCGCGGTTCTTGAAAACACTTCCTTTAACACTGGCCAGGATGGCCGAAACAGGACATGGTCGACATTTAACCGGTCCGTGATCTTCTTAATGTTTTCCATCGCCGCCGGAGACAGAAAGTGATTGTCAAAAGTAAACGCCACCAATCTCATGTCATAACGAGCTCTCAAAACTTTCAGCGTGTAAGTTGAATCTTTCCCGCCGCTATACGCCATGATCGCATCATACAGGGGCGCCTTCCCCTTAACCTGGCCTATGAGTTGATCCAACTTGTCCCGATATTCCTCTCTTTTTTCAGGGGCCTTTGCCACGGCTGATTCCTCACGATGGCAATAGCTACAGACACCTGATTCGTCAAACTTAATACCAGGAATGCTTTCAGGCAGGATGCACCGGGTGCAGAGTTTTAAGTCAATATTTGAGTTGAGAGATGACATGATAATTTCCTTAAAGGAGATGGGTTGTGGGATTCATAAGTGCTGCGGTGTTGAGGTTACTTGGGTTCATTGGGTTGCTTGGGATATTGGGTTAACACAACGAACTCAAGGAACTCAACAAACTCAATAAACTTCAAAGCAATTGCCTCCAACCTCAACCTTCAAATATTTTAACATTTTGAGGTTCTTGGATTGGGGAGGGTGGAAAATTTTTTATGAAAAGATGATCTAAAAGCTGCGTGGAGATAATGCCAACCAGGGCCATGCTTTCGCGTTCACTCAACAAGTGGCCATCCTGCCTCTGACACTTTTCCACAAGTTTGCTCACCTTTCCCGGATGAAAATACCCGCTTTCCCGCAGGACCCTCTCCGAAAGCAGTTCCTGGACATAGCCGTCGCCCTTTTCCCCCAGGAAGCAACGGCTCGTGGGCGCCCGGTAGGGTTGTTTCGGCCTGTTCGCTAACTCAGGGAGAATGATTTCTTTCGCAGCTTCGCGGAGGATGAACTTATCTCTCAGCACATGGAGTCGATAGTACGCAGGGACCTTTGCCGCAAACTCGACAACCCGGTAATCCAGAAAGGGATAACGCCCCTCCACGGCATGGGCCATGGCCACCCGGTCTCCCTGGGAGGACAGGAGATAGTCCGAGAGAAACAGCGAGATCTCGGTATACTGGGCCCGCGAAAGAGGGTCCCATTTCATGAAGTCAGAAGGGAGGATTGAGGCAAACTGTTCCTCGAAACCGTCCTTTGCAACCTGCCTTTGCAAATCATCGGAGAAAAAGGTTCTTGAAAACCTGGTGTTTTCCCAGCGGATCATGTGAGAGTAACCCGGCAGGTCAACCCGGGAAAGTCCCTTTTTGAAAAAGCTTTCGAGAAATGCGAATGAACGCGAATTTTCCGAGCGGAATATGTCCGGATAAAGTTTTTTGAAGAGGATAGGACGCCATTTCGAGTCAGGGTATTTTGCCCAGAACCTTCTCATCCGGTCTTCTTTGAAAATGTCGTACCCGGCAAAAATTTCATCGCTCCCCTCACCTGTCAAGACGACTTTAAACGCATTCTCGTTAACAAGTTTAGATAACAAGAAGAGAGGCGCCGGGCCCGTGCGAAGAATCGGGACTTCCGCATGCCAGATGACGTCGGGAAACACTTCTCCGATATTCTTTTCAGTGCATCGGATGGATCGATGCTCGGTGCCCAGAGACTGAACCGCCTTTTCTTGGAAAGGGGCCTCATCAAAACGCCCGTCAGTAAAACTCACTGAAAAAGTGCAAAGCTTGTTATTAAAGGACCGCTTGATCAGGGAACTAATATACGTGCTGTCGAGCCCGCCGCTTAAGTAGGCGCCAACCGGAACATCCGCCCGAAGGCGGATCTTAGAAGCATCGTAAAGAAGATCTTTCAGCTCTCCGATCCATTCTTCCAGCGGACGATCCAGGCCGCCTGAATCCGAGAATGAGAGAGCCCAGTAGCGTTCACACTTCAGCCCCTCCCTGGTAAAGGTTGCATAACAACCGGGGTTGAGCTGTTGGATATCTCTGAAGGTAGTCCCATGCCCGACCGGAGTCCAGCAGGTAAAGATATCCGATAGGTTTTGGTAATCAACGGCCCGCGGCACGCTCGGATCCGCAAATATCGCTTTGATTTCAGACCCAAAGACAAGACGGCCATTTACACGGTAGTAAAAAAAAGGACGAATGCCGAGGCGGTCGCGACCGAGGAGCAAAGTCTCTTTATTCCGGTCCCAAAGGGCAAAGGCAAACTGGCCATTCAGTTTGTTGAAAAGACCGGTGCCATATTCCTCATAGAGATGGATCAGAACCTCCGTATCGGTCTTAGTATAGAATTGGTGGCCTCTGGCTTCGAGGTCTTGACGAAGTTCCGGGTAATTGAAGACCTGACCGTTATAGACAATCCAGATGGATTGATCTTCGTTGTGGATTGGCTGATTCCCTCCGGGGAGATCGAGGATGCTCAGCCTCACAGATCCCAAACCGGCGATCCGGTCCTGATAGATTCCTGCGGCGTCAGGTCCGCGGTGTCGGATAAGGCCCAGCATCCGGCGGAGAAGAGCTTCTTTGGGCTCAGGTTCGTAAAAATTAATGATTCCAGCGATGCCGCACATGGTTTAGAAGTGTTAAGTGTGGAGTGTTGAGTTATGAATTGTTCATTTAAGAAAGTGCTGCAGTAATGCGGTTAGAAAAGACTGTTTCGGGTTTCGTGTTAACGTGTTTTTAGGGTAAATTACTTGGGCTTATTGGGTTAATAAGTTTTAAACATGGAACCCGCAACTCGTAACCCGTAACCTCTTTGCTTATTTGCCTCAAAAATCTAACCTCTTACCTCCAACTTGTTTGTCAGCTATGAGCTGTTTTCGTAGTATGAAGTCGGTAACGTTGAGAATGGAATCGAGGTTTTCCGGGGAGAGTTCTTCGTCTTCCACCTTAATCCCGTAAGTTTCCTCGATGAAAGCAATCAGCTCCAGGACTCCAGTGGAGTCAATAATCCCCTTTTCCAGTAATGAGTCAGATTCCGATAGACCATTTGATTCTCCGAAAAGAAAATTCTCAACAATGAAATTTCGGATCTGCTCTTGAATTGGAGGCTGCATATTTTCTCCTCTATACAAGTTTTAAGTGTTGAGTTATGAGTGTTAAGTTATAAATTACAGGTT
>VGRY01000054.1 GCA_016875195.1 Deltaproteobacteria bacterium | reverse complement strand
GGTTCTAAAAATCCCGTCCCAGATCATCAAGCCAATCAAGACCTGGCATCAGGTGGAAAATAGTGACTGAAAAAATCCCAACCCCGCATAAACAGGGCATTTTTTTCAACAAACTGCGGAAGTTGGGTTAGGGTTGCTTCTGATCCTTGCCTGCGGCAGGCAAGCAAGGCTAAAGCCTTGCGCTACCAATCACCCTTTGGGTGATTTTAAACCTGAGGTGAAGCCTGTAGCTAAAGATGTTTTAAAAAAGAATCGCTCAATTTGGGTTTTAGAAAAATGTTCAAGCCCCTCAGCCGCAAGGGTGGGTGGTTCCTGCTTGTTTTAAAATGGCTTTCATTGACAGATGGAAGGGGAAGAAATAAACAGGTTGAGGATGAGGAATTTTAACATCAAGAGAAATTACAGGCGTTCGTACTTAACTTGCAGTACTAGTGAGGTCAAATTCTGGCTTTCACATAAGAGTCAACGATCAGATTCGTTTCTTTATACCTTTCATCTTGAGAAGTTGTTCTAATGCTTCATAGGGCTGAAAGCCAACGGCCTTTTGGTGATCGATTGCAAAGGTAGGAACTGCTGTGATGCCCTGGGCATAACAGTAGTTCCAGTCGGAGTCAACCTCTCCCTTATACCTTCTCGATTTTAGAACTTCTCTTGCCTCTTCTTCTGGAAGTCCCAAGGATTTAGAGAGGCGAACCAGTTCATCAACTTTACCAATATTTAGACCCTCAACGAAATAGGCGCTAAAGACAGCCCTGTGGAATTTGTCGCCGGCACCTTTTGATTCTGCCCATTTTCCCAATTCTTGAGCCAGGCGGCTGTTAAATGTCATTTTCCTATCCCCAAGGGGCAGGTTGAGTTCACGAGCGACCTGCCGTAAGCGTTCTCGTGCCTTGTTAATATCGATGTTGCGCCCTGCGAAGAGTTCTTCGAGGGGGAGCCCCTCTTCTGGGGTCTCAGGATGGAGCGGGAAGGCGATCCAGCGGACTTGGATCTCATACTCTTTCTGCAATCGGTCAATACGCACGGTACCGAAGTAACACCAGGGTCACACATAATCCGAAAAGACTTCTAAAATTTCTTTGTTCATCATTTTTCTCCTTTTAAATCCCTTGGGGTTCTATTCCCTGCTGCTTGCGGCGGATTCGTCATACCGGCGAAAGCTGGTATCCAGACGTTGTCCCGACGAAAGTCGGGAACCATCATAAACACTGGATTCTCCCGCATCAAGTGCGGGGCAGGTAAAATCAAGCACGGAATGACGGCAATGAAGAGAAGGTGATACACCGCTGTTTGGGGCGGGGTAGTTCCTTTCTCGTCAAATCTAATTTTTTAAACTATGACCGATCTTTGGATTCTTTGCAACAGACGGAGAATTCTAGGCCCTGAGAGTTGATAGATTCAATAGATATGTTGAATTTATTCCATTCTTATAGTAGAAGTCTATTTAACGTTTTGAAACTCAAGGGGGAAAAATGAAAAAATCCGCTGGCGGGAATCAGATCAATCGGAAGAAATTTGAAGAGATGTTCAAAAAACAGGGATACAACGATTATAAATGGGTTCATCCAAAGCAAATTGTTGTGGCCCAGTGGGCGAGGATGAAATGCACATTCGGATGTAAGAATTATGGAAAATGCGGAACCTGTCCCCCCAATACCCCTTCGGTGGCAGAAGTAAAAGAATTTGTCAGGGAGTATAGGACCTGTGCTGTTTTTCGTTTTACCAAGAAGGTGGCCCGACCTGAAGATCGTTTTGCCTGGACAAGGAAGGTTAATTCAAAGCTGTTGCAACTTGAGCGGGAAGTCTTTCTTTCGGGTTACTACAAGGCGTTTCTCCTGTTTATGGACTCCTGTAATCTCTGTGCATCCTGCCCTGGTATCAGACAACTTTGCAAAAACCCAAAAATGTCGCGGCCAACTCCTGAATCCATGGCCATGGATGTCTTTGCAACGGTTCGAAAGATCGGTTACCCAATCGATGTTCTTTATGATTATAAACAGGAGATGAACCGCTACGCCTTTCTTTTCATTGAATAGAAGTTGTCCTTCAGTCCCTCTTGAACTAAGGGGTAACAGAAACTCTCTTTTAACTTCTCAATCTTTTGGTTTTCCAGCTATTTCTATTTCCCTTTCATCTATCATTAAATAGCTATTTATATCAGCAAGTTAACTCTTTTTCTATTTCAATATAAGATATGGGAAAGTTGTTTGTTGCTTTGACTATGATTATATTTTTATTAAAAGGTTAGTTCTTGGCGGAAGGAGGATTGAAAAATGAAAAAGCTAATCATAACCGTTAGTCTAATTGTATTGCTCCTGATGCCATCATTCGTTTTTTCACAGACGGAACAGGTGGCCGCAGGAGCTCCACCGATTGAGCAACCTCTTGTCCGGGAAGGCGATTTGGCAGTGAAGTTAGTTGAGACGCTTCAAATAGGCAAAGCCGGAGATGAAGGTGAAGCTGAAACCATATTGAGTTCTTCGGGCATTGCACCCAAGAATGGGTGGATTGCAGACTATCCGGTTACCCCTGATATTATTGGTGAGTTGCAGAATGCCATTGGCCGGGCAGCAGATCTCGGGAAGATTCCGATGGATAGGAAAGAGGCTCTAAAAAGGTTTGAAGATCTAACAACCAATCTTGGTTTTCCCATTGTGGCTGATACTTCGGGTACCCCCGCTGGAAGCGAAACGCGGAAAGGTTACTCTGACCAGACCGTAATCAACAACTACTATTACACAGAAGGTCCACCGGTGGTCACCTATTACCCGCCGCCTTGGGATTACCATTACCTCTATTCATGGGTACACTGGCCATTCTGGTACCATGGGTTTCACTTCCATGGGTTCTTTGTCCTTTGGCACTTCCACAGGCCCATTTTTGTCCAAAACAAAGTAGTTGTGATTACGAATAGAGTGTTCGACCCCGTTAGCAAAAAGGTGTTCGTCGTCGACCCTGGGACAAGAAGCATCGGTAAGTTTGTTACTGGTGGAAGCGGAAAAACCGGAACATCCGGATTCAAATCAGAGGATGCAAGAAGAGGCGCTGCTTCGATTGTTGAACGAAATCGTGAGCGAACATCAGGGTCTGGAAGGGAAATGAGAGTGGCTCCCTCGCCAACTTCCCCCACGGGTCGGGGTGAAGGACCGGCGAGACAGCGGATTCCCGACCGAGCGATGGGGAGAGACCGATCTGAAACAGGAGGAAGCGGGTCGAGTGGAAGGGTTTTTAACCGGCAAGAGAGTGTTGCGCCCCGCTCTGAAATGAATTTCCAAAGGCCATCTCCTTCTGCGCCTGCGGAGAGATTTTCGAGTGGACAAGGAAGGGGATTGAGCAGTGGCGGATCATCCGGATCAGGACGTTCTGAAAGAAACTTCAGCACTCCGGGAAGAGGGAGAGAGTCTTCCGGCGCACCTTTCACTGGCAGTAGAGGCTCTTCCGGAGAATTTCGTTCAGGAAGCTTTTCCGGAGGATTTTCAGGAGGATCCGGAGGGGGCGGTAGAGGATCTCCGGTTCAGGGTTCTTCAGGAAACCGCGGTGGCGGGTGCCGAGGGCGCTGTTGAGGGAAGTCCATTCAGAAAAAGAGGACGATAACGTCCTCTTTTTTTTCAACTTATTCTCTAAAAGATAAGGGTTGTACGCTTGAATTGCCGATGACTGATTATTATATTCGAATCAGGGGGGCTGAAAGGAGGTGGATTTTATGAACATCTCTTGTGAAAAACGTTGCGGTATTATCAACACGATAATGGACCTCAGGTGCAGGGGTTGTTTTGATGTCGATGTCAATCGCGAAGCAGAAGGCAGCGGATGCGACTGCAAAATAACGATCAAGTCTGACAGGGTATGGGGATGGGATTAGTTTCACCAGTCCCGAGGCGGATGAACTGGGGAAGAAATTCGGGATGGCCATTGCCTATCATCCCGAAGCCGATAAGAAGTCGTGGGACGAGCTTAAGAAATTTTTGAAAAATATTTTGGGAAGGATTGATGTTTAATCAAAGGATATAGGGTCTTGCAATCCATCTCTGTCCGGGTCCGAAGCAGAAATGAGCGATCCTGTCGTCTTCTGGAATGGTAATATATTTACCTTGAATACCGCTCACCCCAGGGCCGAAGCTCTTGTGACGGCGGACGGGAAAATTGTCAAGGTCGGGACAAATCAGGAGGTCCGAAATTTATTCGGGGAGCGTTCGAGATCGGTTGATTTGAAGGGAAAAGCAGTCCTCCCGGGATTTATCGATTCCCATGTCCATTTCATGGCAACTGCGATCACGGGCATCGGAATAGATCTTTCAGAAGCAGAGAGTATTGCTGAGATTCTTGTTAGGGTCAGGGAGAGGGTCGCCCAGACTCCCCGAGGAGAATGGGTCTTTGGGTATTTCATCACCCATCTGTCCGACCGCCATATGCCCACCCGATACGACCTTGACCGGGTTTCAATTGATCATCCGATCCGGTTGACCCATCGTAATGGCCATCTCTGTTCGATGAATACAAAAGCGCTTGAAGTCCTTCACGTACTGAAAGATCTCCAAGGCGTTGAGAAAGAGTCAGGAGAATTGACGGGTGTAGTTCGCGATCCTGCTATTCAGGTGTTACCCCATCCGGGATTTTCTATGACGGAGGAGAGTAAAAGGGAGGCTTTGAAACTCGCCTCCTTAAGGGCAGCGGAAAAAGGAGTAACGACCCTGCATGCCCTCGACGGGGGCGAGAGGAATTCCGGCGCTGTCCAATATCTTCGAAGCATCGAGAAGGATCTGGCAATAAAACTTGTCCTTTACAACCAGACGATGGCTATTACGGAGGTCCTCGACAGCGGTCTCCCAAGAATCGGCGGGTGTATCTGTGCGGATGGGGCTTTTGAATCACACACTGCCGCTCTTTTTGAACCCTATACGGATGAGCCAGACCATTATGGGACGCTCTCCTATACCCAGGAAGAAATGTCCGATTTCATTCTACGGGCCCATCTACAGAATCTGCAAGTGGCCGTCCACTGTGAAGGGGATCGAGCTATCGAGCAGGTTCTTTTCTCTTATGAGAGGGCGTTGAGACAGGTGGGCAGAGAGGACCACCGTCACCGTATAGAACATTTTGAGATTCCTACCGAGAATCAATTGGAGAGGGTGGCCAAAGCAGGCATTGTTGCAGGGATGCAGCCCGCCTTTCTCCCCTTCTTCTTTTTCAGGGGCGGCGTAGAAAGATATGAATCCTTTTTGGGCAAGGCCAGGGTGAAGAGGATTCATCCTTACCGGGCCATGCTCTCCCATGGAATCCTCATGGTTGGTGGATCGGACAGCCCTGTCACCAGGATCGATCCTCTTCTTGGGATATCCGCTGCGGTCAACCATCCTCATGTGGATGAGAGGCTTTCTGTGTTGGAAGCAATCAAAATGTTTACCATCAATGGTTCCAGAGCAGCCTTTGAAGAAAAGATGAAGGGAAGCATTGAGGCAGGAAAGGCAGCCGACCTCGTTGTCCTATCAGAAGATCCATTTTCCATTCCTCCCCAAAAAATCGAAATGATCTCTGTTCAAATGACCCTCGTTGACGGCAGGACCGTTTTCTCCAAGAATTAACCTCTCATTCCCCTTGCCATTTCCGAAGATATTCTATATGAATAGATCCATTGAAGGAGGATGATATGGATAAAGATCAACTGGCTGAAATCATACGGCGGAGATTGAAATTAGACGATCAGGAGTGGATGATGATCAAAGAAAACCCCAAGTTTCAGCGCCAATTTCAGAACGCCATTAAAGCCGCCGAATATCGCTTAGTGGCTGAAGTGATTGAATCGAAAGGCTGCCATTCAGGGCATGTTGTGGGCCAGAAATTGATTTTTGATAGTTCTGGTAATTTGCTTACGAAAGAGAGTCCGGATCGTGTCTGCGCTTTTTTGATGCCGAACTTAACGGTTTTGATCAACGCCTTTTTTGAGAACCTGATGAACGGCAGGGACCCCAACGAGGTGATGTTTAACACCACCGGCTGTTTTGATACAGGTCCACAGTGCGGTGGATGGGGCCATGTCGTTGTCAAAATGACAGCGGTGAAGAAATAGGCGCCAATAACAGATGACATCCATCATGTGTCATTGCGAACGAAGTGAAGCAATCTTATAAGATTGCCACGTCGCTTCACTCCTCGCAATGACTACCTTTTAAAGTCGTTCGCGATTATATTACTTAAGTAGTCAGGACAATCGGTATGAAAATCTTAAGGGTGGACATCGCGAGTGAAAGAATAACCTTCGAAAGTCTCAGGGAGGAGTGGAGGGCCATTGGAGGCAGTGCTCTCATTGCAAAGATAATGAATGAATCCGTTCCTCCAATGGCTGACCCACTCGGCCCTGAAAATCTTTTTATTATCGCTGTTGGCCCTCTGGCGGGCACTGGGGCTCCCCAACTTGGGCGCATATCCGTTGGCGCAAAGAGCCCTCTCACCCTGGGCATTAAAGAGGCAAATTCAGGAGGCCCGGCTGGTCAAATCCTCGACAAGCTGGGGATTCGCGCTGTTATTGTTCAGGGTTCACCTCGTGATCATCGATTGTATTGCTTATATATTTCAAGGGATGAAGCAGCCCTGATTCCGGCAGACGAATACAGAGGCATGAAAAATTATGAATTGGCGGACAAACTCCGGAAACAGTATGGTGAAAAAATTGCTGTTATATGCACTGGCATTGCCGGAGAGAGAAAATACAAAGGAGCATCAGTCTCCTTCACGGATATGTTTGGCGATCCGTCTCGAAACGCAGCAAGAGGAGGACTCGGTGCAGTGATGGGTTCGAAAGGACTCAAGGCCATTCTTATCGATCCCTCTCAATCAGCACTGGTTGATCTTGCTCATTCGGAGGAATTTCGAAAAATTGTTAAATCATGGGTGGAGACACTCAGACATGATATCAGTTGCAGCCTCTATTCCCGTTTTGGCACCCCGTTTGCCATTTCCAATTCCGCCAGCCATGGAACACTCCCATCGAATAATTATCGTTTGGGAAGACCTGCGAACTTCATCGCCGTAAGCGGTAGCAAAATACAGGAAGTCCTTTTTGAACGTGGCGGCAAGATGCACGGCTGCATGCCAGGATGTGTTGTCCAGTGTTCCATCATCTATCCTGACAAAGATGGGAAACGACTCTGTTCTGCCTATGAGTATGAGACGATCGCCATGCTTGGGACCAATCTGGGGATCGTTGATCATGACGTCATTGCAAGGCTCAAATTCATGTGCGATGACCTGGGCCTCGATGCCATTGAAACAGGGAGCAGTCTCGGTCTCGCTGCTGAAGCCGGGAAGATGTCATTCGGAGATTGGCAGTCCGTTGTACGGCTTTTGAACGAGGTTAAAGAGGAAACGGAACTCGGTATCGCTTTAGGAAACGGTGTGGTTGCCACTGCAACCTATTTAAACATCAGCCGTATCCCCGCTTATAAAGGACAGGCCCTCCCTGCACATGATCCCAGATCGGTAAAAGGGACCGGCGTCACTTATTTAACGAGCCCTATGGGAGCGGATCATACCGCAGGCCTGACCTATCGGAATCCAAGAAACAGGGAGAAGCAGGGTGAGAATTCACTTCGCTCCCAGATTCAGGCAGCGACCTGTGATGCTTTCGGGTACTGCTTGAACTCCGTCCCTGGTGGTCGCGCATCGATCTACTCATTCTTTGCAGATCTCATGAATGCGAGGTATGGTCTCCAGATGACTTCCGGGGATATCATGGAGATTGGCAAGCAGACACTTCGAGACCAACTCGCTTTCAATGAAAAGGCTGAGTTCAGCAAGATGGATTCGAAAGAAGCTGCCTTTATCCGTAAAGAAGCGATTGCTCCAACGGATCAGGTTTTTGACGTTGAGGATGAAGAGGTAAAAAACATATGGAAGGGATTGGATTCGTTTCAGGAAAAGGAGAAGGTGTGGGAGGTTCGCATACCGCCTCTGCCTGAGATGATGTTTGGCGCAGGTGTTGTAGGTGATCTGGGTGCGCGACTGCGGCCGTTAAAATTAAAGAAAGTGTTGGTAACTACCGACCCGGTGATGTTTTCCATGGGGAGGGCGGATGAGGTCTGCAAGATCCTTCAGTCCAGCGGGATAGGAACAGTTATCTTCTCAGAGGTAGAGCCAGATCCTCCCATTGAGCTGATTGAGAGGGCAGGTAAGATTTATAAAGATCATGGTTGTGATGGAATTGTGGGCCTTGGGGGCGGAAGCTCGATGGATACTGCCAAGGCGGTTGGGCTCAGGGTGACACATGGTGGTGAGATGAGGGAATATGAGAGCATTGTGGGTGGTACTGCAAAGATCAAACCTCTTCTTCCGCCGATCATCTGCATCCCCACCACCTCAGGGACAGGAAGCGAAGTGAATCCTTATGCGGTGATCACGGATAAGGAGCGAGACCTGAAGTTCATGCTGATGAGCAACTACTTAATTCCCAAGTTGGCTGTGATTGATCCCCTCTGCTGTAAGACGATGCCGGCTGGCCTTACTGTTGATTCCGGAATCGATGCTCTGGCTCACTGCATCGAAGGGTATGTTTCATTGGCCATCCCCTATCATCCTTATTTTGAAGCGATGGCGGTCTACGGAGTCAAGTTGATCGGGCGAAGCCTCGTTCAGGCCTATAAGAATGGGAATGATATTGGAGCACGCACCGATATGTGCATGGCTGCCATCTGTGGCGGCACTGCCTTTCTGAAGGGGTTAGGGATTGGACATGCCATTACCCATGTCCTTGGCGCTCATTACCATTTGCCGCATGGCCGGGCAGCGATCTATGGACTTCTCTGCTTTGTGAAGGCCAATAAGGAGACATGCAAGGAGCAATTTATCGATCTGGCGCAAATGCTCAATCGCTCCAATGATCTGGAAGAAGGCCTGCTGGAGTTTTACAGAAAGCTTGATATTCCCGTTCAACTAAAAGGTCTTGGAATTCCAAAGGAAGACTTGAAGAGGATTGCTTTTTACGCCTCACGGGATGCAGTGAATATGGCAACCGATCCCACCTCCATAAGCGAGAAGAAAATTCTGGAACTTCTTCAGGAGATTTATGAATAATAATAAAAATTATAGGCGGCGGTCTGATTCTAACAGGAAGCCTCCATGCTATCTGGCCCGAGTTGAAAACCGCTGTAGGAAAGAGGTGAAGACATAAGAATTATTTACAAGAAGGAAATTGGGTAGTATGATTTAGGAAATTAAAATATTCAGCATTCAATGTGGCGGTAGATGAAAGAAAAATAGGGGGGCGGCAAATGAATGTTTTATGGATCGTCAATACGAACACATTTTTACTGGTGATTCTGATCATCATGGTTTCTTATCTCATCACTCAGATCAACGGTTTGATTCGTTGGATCAGGAGGGAGTAGAAGGCCGAAACCGTAAGGATACCAGGATACCAGGGCATCAGGGAATCAGGATGGTTGCAATGGAGCCTCTTTTAATTGGAGTGGATGTGGGGGGGACAAATATCCGGATGGGTGTTGTCACTCCGGACGGCCATATTCCGAAGAAGATTGAATATCCCATGGATATGTCCCGGGGTGGTCTTGCAATGATGGAGGGGCTGGTTTCAAGGCTTCAAGATTTCATTCAACAAGAAACCGGAAGGGACCGTTCAGAGATAAGAATCGGGATCGGTATTGCAGGGTCCATCGATATGAAAAGAGGTTTACTGGTGACTTCCCCGAATCTTCCGGATCTCCATGGATTTCCATTACAAGCATATCTTCAGGAGAGGATTTCCTACCCCATTATTATCGAAAACGATGCTAACGCTTTTACTCTGGGAGAGGGCTGGAAAGGAGCGGCAAAAGGTTCACGTCATTATTGTGGTATTACTCTGGGAACAGGCGTTGGAGGGGGGATTGTAGTCGAAGGAGAGATCCTTCATGGTTCTGAAGGAATGGGAGGAGAAGTGGGCCACATGGTGCTCAACCCCAAAGGGCCGTTATGCGGTTGCGGAGGGAGAGGGTGCCTGGAAGTCTATGCCTCTGGAAGTGGAATCAGAAGAAGGGCGCTGGAAGCCAATAAGAAAGGAAAGGGAAAGAAGATTCTTAAAAAGGGCAGGGGGGATATAAAGAAAGTTACATCGGAAGAGGTCTTTGAAGCTGCAAAAGAAGGAGACCGGACAGCGTTGAAAATCTTTAATGAGATGGGTCGATATTTAGGGCTGGGGCTGGTCAATCTCATTCACCTTTTCAACCCTGAGAAGATTGTTATCGGTGGCAAGGTTTCAAAAGCGTGGGACTATTTTATCGGGAGTACAACAGAGGTCGTTCATCAAAGGACAATGAAAGGCCAGCGGGAGAAAGTTCAAATCGTCCAGACTGAATGTGGGGATGATGCAGGGATATTGGGGGCAGCCTATGTTGCGTTAAAATTGGAATAATAGAATAGTGGAATGATGGAATATTGGGTATAAGAAGAAAAAAATTGGTATGGCTTTCTTTTCTAAACCCATTCTTCCAGTATTCCAATATTCAATATATTATTTGATTTTCCAGAGAGTGCCGGAGGGGGTATCTTCTAATACAATTCCTTTTGTGAGAAGGTCATTACGAATTTCATCCGATTTCTTCCAATCTTTATTTCCCCTTGCAGCCTTTCTTTCTTCAATCAGACTGAGAATATCTTCTTCTTTGAGGCCCAATTTTATTAATCCCTCTTTTTTCTGTCTATCCGTATAAACTCTGGGGTTTTCCCGGAAGAGCCCAAGAGCCTGCCCCTTATTTAAGAAGTGATCATTCCCCTGATTGAGTAATGACCGGATCTCATCCGTGGGTTGACCTCCCGAAAGTGTCAGTAGGCCATTTAAGGCTGTTTGGAGTTCATAAAAATACCCAAGCGCCTGAGCTGTGTTGAAATCTTCATCCATAGCCTCTTCAAATCGAGCCTGGAAGGATTCCACAGCCTTACGAGAATTTTCGATGGGAGTGAGATCTCCCTTTTTCTGTTTCGTGGAGACGGGTTTCTGCAATTCTTCGTGAATCGCATGGAGGGTGATATAAAACCGATCCAGTCCTGTTTTCGCGTCCAGCAAACTATCCTCAGAGTAGTCCACAGGGCTACGGTAATGATGGGAAAGGAAGAAGAGCCTTAGGACTTCAGGATGCCACTGCTTGAGGATCTCTTTAATGGTTAAGATGTTTCCGAGCGATTTTGACATCTTCTCTTTGTTGATATTGACAAAGCCATTATGGATCCAGTAGCGGGCAAAGGACTTTCCGGTTGCAGCTTCGGATTGGGCAATCTCATTCTCATGATGGGGAAAGATGAGGTCTTTTCCTCCACCATGGATATCGAGGGTCTCTCCGAGATATTTCTGGCTCATTACCGAGCACTCGATATGCCAGCCCGGTCTTCCTTCTCCCCAGGGGCTTTTCCAGAAAGGCTCTCCGGGTTTGCTCGATTTCCAGAGGGCGAAGTCAAGAGGGTTTTCTTTCTTTTCGTCAATCTCAACCCGTGCGCCCGCCTGCATCTCCTCGAGGTTTCTTCCGGAGAGCTTTCCGTAGTCCTTGAACTTCTCGACCGAGAAGAAGACATCGCCTTCCCTCTGGTAGGCAACTCCTTTCTCGATAAGAGTTGAGATGAGGTCGATCATTCCAGTGATATGATCCGTGGCTTTTGGTTCGAAAGAGGGTCTTTCCAGACCGAGTCCTCCCATATCGATGTTAAACTCTTCGATATATTTCTCGGCAATCGTTCTGTAGTCGACCCCTTCCTCGTTGGCCCGTTTGATGATTTTGTCGTCGATATCGGTGAAGTTCCGTACAAAGGTCACATTGTATCCCCGGTAGAGAAAATATCGGTAGATGACATCAAAAACAATAGCCGAACGGGCATGGCCGATGTGACAGAGATCATAGACTGTTACCCCGCAAGCATACATTCCCACCTCTTTTCCCCGGAGGGAATGGAATTCTTCTTTTTTGCCAGTCAGAGTGTTGTAAATGCGAAGGGTCATAATTTACCACCAATTTAAAATTCGAAATCCGAATATCGAAATCCGAAACAAATCCGAATTTCAAATGAACCAAAAAATGAGCTTCATTCCAATATTTTGTGTTTTGAGCATTTGTGTTTGTCTCGATTTTTGTGCTTCGAGTTTCGATATTCTTTCTTCAAGAAAGTTCCATTGCCATTTTCAAACGCTTGACCATTCTTTCTTTTCCGAGAAGGGGGAGGGTTTTTACCAGCTCAGGACCTTTCATCTTTCCAGTCATTCCTGCCCGAAGAAGTCCATAGAGAGGTTTTCCCTTCCGGCCCGTCTTCTCTTCAAGCTGCCGGAGCAAGGGTGAGGCGCTATCCTCTTTGATCTCGGAGTATTCTTCTATCGTGCTTAATATCGTTTGAAGGAGATTCTTATTTTCAGGGAGAATCAGGATGGCTTTTGCTTCTTCTTCGAAAGAGAATTTTTGATCGAAGAAAATACCCAGATATTCTTCAACCTGAGAAAGCACAGAGAGGTTCTCTTTCAGAAGAAGGCAGATTTGTGCCAGATATTCAGGAGCCCATGCACTTATTGGAATTCCAGCCTTCTCGAAGTAGGGGAGAAGCAGCTGGATGAGCCGATCCTTATCCGTGTTCCGGATGTAATGACTGTTGAGCCATTCCAGTTTTTTGCGAGAATGGGCAGGAGCATTTCTTGAAAGGCCGGGGAGGGAAAATGATTCGATGATCTTCTCCAGGGTAAGAATCTCTTCTCCCGAGGGAGAAGCCCATCCGAGCAGAACAAGGTAATTCAATAGAGTCTCCGGCAGAAAACCTTCTTCCATGTACTGGGAGACCGCAGTGGCACCATGGCGTTTGCTCAATGGGGACCGATCCGGCCCGAGGATGAGGGGATGATGTGCGAAAACCGGTGGCTGCCATCCCATGGCTCGATAGAGCAGTATCTGTCGCGGGGTGTTGGAGAGATGGTCTTCCCCTCGGATGACATGGGAGATGCTCATCGCATGATCATCGATGACGCAGGCAAAATTGTAAGCCGCCATCCCGTCCGAACGAACGATGATGAAATCACTGATCCCGTTTGTGTCAAAACTCATCCTCCCGTGAATGAGGTCTTCAAAAACGACCGTTCCTTTGCCCACTCGAAATCTGAGGACGGGCCGGAGACCTTCTGATTCCAACTTTGCGGTTTCATTTTCGGATAGAGAACGGCATTTCCCGTCATACTTTGGCATCATGCCCTTGGCGAGTTGCTCTTTGCGAAGGGATTCGAGCCTTTCGGGAGAGCAGAAACATTTATAGACTATTCTTTCACCAAGAAGTATTTCCGCATGATCACGGTAAAGAGAGAGGCGCTGGGTTTGACGATAGGGACCGCTTGACCCACGTGCATCCGGGCCTTCGTCCCAGTTAATCCCTAACCACCTTAGGTCCTGAAGGATTGCTTCAATGGATGCATCGGTTGATCGTTCCACATCCGTATCTTCAATTCGAAGGATGAATGTGCCATTCTCCTTTTTAGCAAAGAGGTAGTTGAACAGGGCCGTGCGGGCGTTTCCGATATGGAGAAGGCCGGTAGGAGCAGGAGCAAAACGAACACGTACGGGTTGACTCATGTATGATCCTTGTCAGATGCTACAAAATCCGAAATCCGAATATCGAAATCCGAAACAAATCCTAAATTCAAATTTCCCAATTTTCAAAACGGTTATTTTTATTTCGGACATTTGTATTTAGAATATTCGTGCTTGTTTTGAAATTCGAATTTCGTGTTTCGAATTTAGTTATTCTCTTCCACCAATGCCACTGCATAGGCAGCAATGCCTTCTCCTCTGCCAGTGAAGCCCAATCCTTCGGTGGTGGTTGCTTTCACATTGACCCTTGTTGGATCGATTTCAAGAACCTGTGCAATCTCATTCACCATCCTGGGAATGAAATCCTGAAGCTTTGGTTTTTGAGCGACGATTGTTGAATCAATATTAAGGATATGGAATCCCTTCTCCTTAACCTTTGTCATTACCTTCTTCAAGAGAAGAGCGCTTTTAATATCCCTGTATTGGGGATCGGTGTCAGGAAAGTGTCTTCCGATATCACCTTCTGCAATGGCTCCTAATAAGGCATCGCAGATGGCATGAAGAAGGACATCGGCATCGGAATGGCCCTGAAGTCCGAAAAGGTAAGGGATATGGATTCCACCGAGGATTAAAGGCCGCTTGGGCACCAGCGCATGGACATCATAACCGAAACCGACCCTCATGACTCTTCCCCCTTTGTATGGGTCCTCATCTCGAGAATGAGATTTGCCAGCATGAGGTCCTCTGGTGTGGTAATTTTAATGTTGGTATAAGACCCCGGAAGGATGTGGACCTTCTTCCCCAACCGTTCTACAAGGGAGGCATCGTCCGTCCCGACAAAGTTATCCTCTTTGGCTCTGGAATAGGCCTCCCTGATGAGGGACGACTGAAATGCTTGAGGAGTTTGAGCCTGATAAAGGGTTTCTCTATCCAGCGTTTTGAGAATTGTACCATCGTTATGGGCCATTTTGATTGTGTCTTTCACAGGCATGGCGATGATAGCCGCTCCGAAGCGAATGGCGGACCGGATGGAGTCTTCGATCATCTCTTTTGTGACAAAGGGTCGGACTCCATCATGGATGACGATGATCTCCGAACGGGAGGAAAGGGCATCGAGTCCGTTTTTAACAGAGTCCTGTCTCCGTTTCCCTCCTGGAGTGATTTGTGAAATCTTTCGGTATCGAAATTTTTCGATGATTTCTTTCAGACAGTAATCCTGATCCTCCTGGCCAACGACCAGGAGGATGGAGTGGATGAGGGGACAGGCGTCAAATTGATCGAGCGTGTGGGCAAGGATGGGTTTTCCTCCCAGAGAGAAGTATTGCTTTTTTCTTCCCTCCATGAATCGCTGACCCTTACCAGCAGAAACGATAATGGCGTCTGCCTTCATTGCTCAATAGATAAATGGAATAATGGAATATTGGAATACTGGAATAATGGGTTGTTCAAAATATAGTAACCCCCGTTAGAAGAACTTTTGTCCTTCTAACGGGATAAATTCATTTTTTCATTCAAACCCAATATTCCATTTTTCCATGATTCCAGCCTTCCTTTAAAATTCGCTATCCAGGGGGTAATAAGAATCCTTCCCCCGATTTTCGCGTGTTGCCTCCTCCTTCAGGCGGGCAAAGATCATCCTTCCGGCGGGGGTCTGAAGTACACTCGTCACAACGACATCAATATTCTTGCCTATCTGCCGCCTTCCATTATCCACGACGATCATTGTGCCATCGTCGAGATAGGCGACTCCTTGCCCCATTTCCTTTCCCTCTTTAACGATTTTGGTACTGATCTCTTCTCCAGGGAGGACGACCGGTTTCAAGGAGTTGGCCAAGGCATTGATGTTGAGCACTTCAATTCCCTGAAGCCCGGCTACCTTGTTCAGGTTGGAGTCATTGGTGATGATTTTTCCGCTAACCTCTTTGGCAAGCTCGATCAGCTTGGCATCGACCTCTTTGACCGACGGGTAGTCTGTCTCCACAATCCGGACATTGACATTGACCTGTTTCTGGATGTGATGGAGGATTTCAAGACCTCTCTTCCCTCTGGTTCGTTTGATGGGATCGTGAGAGTCGGCAATATGCTGGAGTTCACCGAGGACGAATTGAGGGATGAGAAGAGGTCCCTCTAAAAAACCCGTTTCAGCAATATCTGCGATACGACCATCGATGATGACGCTCGTGTCCAGAATTTTGGCAATTCCATCCTGAGAGAAACCCAGTCCCGAAGATTTTCTCTCTCCCAGACCGCGGGGAAGATGGAACTCCCCCCCGATTTTTAAACCGACCCGGAGACCGATATATCCGCATATCCCATAAAGCAAACCATATACAGGCAGAGTGATGGCCTGCTGTTCGTTGGAGAAGAATGGTAAAGAGATATTGGAAATGAAATTGGCTAACATGATTCCAAAGAGCAGTCCGATAAAACTTCCTAAAAGATTTTTTAAAGAGACCTTTTTCAACCGATCCTCCAGCAGGAGGGTCAGTGCAGAGAGAAAAAAACCCCCGAAGAGTCCCCATAGACCCATCCGGGGCGAAATCTCCTTTGTCAGGAAGTATCCGCTAATGCCGCAAATAAGGAACAAAAAAATGCGTAGAACCCAAGTGTCCATGTCATTCACCTCCTTTCAGTGGCATTTAGTTTGAAAATAAAAAAAATCTCTAACCCCCCTTCATCCCCCCTTAAACTAAGGGGGAATAGAGGGGGGTTACTGGTTTTCATGGTTCATGGGTGCCCTCAGGGCATAGAGCATTAGTTTGATTTGAAGAAAAGATTGGGGAAAAGATGATTATGCGCCAAAGATCGACCGGAGATCTTTTAGGATGTCCGTTTCTTTTACATCCTTGGCAATCGCCAGTTCCTTGACCAGGAGTGTCTTGGCCATGTCCATTATTTTTTTCTCACCGAAGGAAAGCTCTTTCTCGGCCCTCAGGAGATGAAGGTCGCGGAGCACCTCCGCAATTTCGTAGATCGAACCCGTATTGATTTTTTCCATATACTCCCGGTATCTCCGGTTCCAGGTCTGATTATCAAGGGTGACTTCTCGATCTTTCAGAATGCCGATCACCTTTCGGGCATCGATCTTCCGGATCACGGTTCTTAAACCGGCGGACTTGACATTATCTTCGGGTACCATGATGGTCATCCCATTATCGACGAAGCGGAGGATATAAAAGCTCTGTTCCTTACCTGAGATCCGCTTGATCTCAATGGCTTCGATCACTCCAACTCCATGACCCGGGTAAACTGCTTTATCACCAATGTGAAACATAAGATGTATCCCCCTTCCTGATGATTCACGACTCAAAAAGGTTATTTTGTTTTCCCGTCTATCCGCTGTACTTTTGATGTGAGAACGGGCAGTGTTGCGAGATGTTCAGGATCCTTGGCGTACGGAAAGCTTCAATATATCCTCTCCATCGGGCTTCTTGCCCTGAATCAGCTTTCCGATAGAAGCGTCCATTCCAAAGATGGTTAAGATCTGAATCTTCCCTCTGACTTCTCCTCTTTCCCCAGGGAATCCTGGCCGAAGCACATCCATTACATCTCCAACCCTGAGGCCACTTAATTTACCGGCATTGATGTAGACTTCTTCTCCCTCGATCTTGGCTGCCCGGCAGAACCATTCCAAGCGGTCCAATTCCCGGGAGAGAGATCGACTGAGGTCTGAAATGGTAAGGGCAAAAGCCCTTCCTTTTGCCTTCTCGTCCGAAAAGGCTCCCCTCTCTTTTGTTTGAACGACGGGGTTCTGAACTGAAAAGCTTTTAAGTACTTTCCCCGAAAAGGTGTCGACGATTTTCGTCTCTATTTTCATGATGGCTGTAGAAACTCCATCCTGATCTTTTGTTTCTTTTGTGGTAAAAACATAAGGACCCGTAAGGTCTCCCAGAACGATGGCGTGAATTCCAAAGACTTCGCTAAGCCATTTTGATGTATTGGGAGATCCCATGTCTGACGGAGAGACTCCCTGCTTTTCAAGAAATTCCTTCACCATCTGATAGTCAGTAAACAGAACCTGCACAGATCTTTGCGCCATCTCCTTGATCAGCCTTTCGGCCAACCAGTCGCCCAAGGACTCTTCAACGGAAGTGGCCCGGTCATCAAAATGGGTGACCAGCACCTTCTTCTTTAGATGAGCGACCGGAGAGACTGAAACAGAGGTCGCAAGAGTCTCTTTATCCTGCACGGAGGAGGTTGAGATAGGGGTAATATCAGTGGATGTCCCTTTCTTTTCCTCAACTTTTAAAGACACAGCGGTAAAAGTCTCTTTTTTCGCCAGATATTCCTCCACAGGAATAAAGAGGTATTTAGGCTGATTTCCTCCCTCTGAACCACGAGGGTTGAGAACCTTCACATATTCATGCTTGTCGATGATGATAACCTCTTTATTCACCAGTTCTTTCGTCTTTGCCTTATGAGGAGGTCCCTTTTTAACGGGTAACCATGATGGGGTGGAACAGGCAAAAAGAAGAAAAAAGATGAAAAGTATGCAGAAAACAGGAAAATTCGGTTTCTTTGCGTTTGATTCCATAATTCCCTTTAGATAACCCACATTATACCTTAAATAGGTTCGAAAATCAACGCCGAAATCGGCCGGGGTTTCTTTCTTGACATGCTCTCTTCTCTTTTGTTATATTCGGACATCCCCAAAGTAAGTTCTGCAATATCCAGACTGCGTTTCGGCTTTAAGAGGTGGTGATGGCCGATTATTCTCCGGACTTCTATAAAACAATCAAATTGATCGACACGTTTAGCGAGCGGACCGGCCAAGTCTTTTCCTGGTTATGCATCCCGCTTGCGATTGTCGTCTTCTATGAAGTCGTGTCGCGCTATTTCTTCAACAGCCCGACGATCTGGGCCTATGACCTGTCCTACATGTTTTATGGCGCGCTGTTCATGCTCGGCGCGGCCTTCGCGCTTCGTCGCGGCGCGCACATCCGCACCGATATGCTATGGGAGAAATTCTCCGGAACCACCAAAGGCAAGATCGATTTCTACGCCTACCTCCTGTTCTTTTACCCGGGCATGATCCTGCTGTTCATCACCAGTATCGACGATGCCTGGAATGCCTTCAGGTTGGGAGAGCTGTCCGAACAGACACCCTGGCGCCCGCACCTGTGGCCATTCAAATCGGTGGTGCCGCTGGCCGCGCTGCTGCTCATGATCCAGGGCGTATCGGAAATTCTGAAAAGTTGGTATATGATGCGCACCGGCAAGGAATTCGAGCACAAGATCGGAGGTGAGATTTGAGCGGCCTCGAGGGTCTCGGCTTGATCATGCTGATCATGATGATCGGGGTGATTTTCGTCGGTTTCCCGATATCGTTCACGTTGTTGATTCTGGCCCTGGTCTTCGGCTACGTGGGTCTTGGTCAGACGGTGTTTGACCTCGCCTATCTGCAGGCCATCGGCCTGATGAAAATGGAAGAGCTGGCGGCGGTGCCCTTGTTCATCTTAATGGGCTATATCACTGAGCAGGCGGGCCTGATGGAGAGGTTGTTCCGCGCATTTCGCGATCTGCTCGCACCGGTGCGCGGCGCGCTTTTCCTCGGGGTGATCCTGACCGCGGCGGTGTTCGCCATGGCTACCGGGATTGTGGGCGCGGCGGTCACGGTGCTCGGCATCATGGCCTCGCCAATCATGATCAAGGCCGGTTACGACTCGCGCATGGCTGCGGGTTCCATCGCCGCGGGCGGCACGCTCGGGATCCTGATACCACCTTCGGTGATGCTGATCGTCATGGGCCCGGTGTTGGGTGTGTCGGTTGCGGATCTCTACGCCGCGGCTTTCGGCCCGGGATTCCTGCTTGCCGGCATGTACATCCTGTACACCCTGATGCGAAGTTTTATCAATCCCAAGCTCGGCCCTCCGGTGCCGCCGGACGAGCGGCCCGCGTCCTGGGCAATCGTGATCAAGGAGATGTTCCTCGGCATGATTCCGCTCGGTATGCTGATCACCTGCACCCTGGGTTCGATCCTGCTGGGGCTGGCCACGCCGACCGAAGCCGCCTCTGCGGGCTGTTTCGGCGCGTTCGTGCTTGCGCTCTCGTATCGGAAGTTAACTTTGGCGGGCATTAAGAGCGCCTGCATCAGCACCATGAACACTTCGAGCATGGTCCTGTTCCTGGCGATGGCCTCGAATATTTTCGGGGCGGTTTTTGCCCGGTTGGGAACGGCCCAATGGATCACAAAATCACTTCTCGCCCTGCCACTGCCGCCGATGATGATGCTTCTACTGGTCCTGGTGTTGATTTTCCTGCTCGGCTGGCCGTTCGAATGGCCCGCCATCATCCTGGTGTTCCTGCCGATCTTTACCCCGATCATGCAGGCGCTCAATTTCAACCTGATCTGGTTCGGTGCGCTGGTGGCGGTCACCATGCAGACGGCCTTCCTGTCGCCGCCCGTGGCGATGTCGGCCTACTACCTGAAGCAGGTGGTGCCGAAATGGAGCTTGAGCACCATTTACAAAGGGATGTTCGATTTCATGTGGATTCAATGCGCCTGCATCCTGATATTATTGTACACTCCCCCCATCGCGCTATGGTTGCCTACCATGCTGACGGAGCAGGCTACGATTCAACGTATGGCGCCTTCGAGCGCGGAGGACGCCGCCACTGAAAAAATGCAGGAAAAAGACCTGCTCGATGAGGAATACAGGGGCGAAATACTCGAGGAGGAGGGAAGGAGGGTAGAATAAAACAGGACAGAGAAGTAGCGGAGGATGGGTTCTAAACAACCGGGTTCAACTATTCCATTTAAGAAAGGAGAAGACGATGAGATTATCAGCTTTAAGAAACCTTGTACTGGTAACAGTGGTATCCCTGTGCTTCGGGATTAGCGGACTGGCGCTCGCACAGCAACCGGCTGGACCGGCGCCTCGCGTGCTCAAAATGCAGTCGACCTGGCCAGCGGCCTCAACCCTGCAGGAAAACTCCAAGTTTTTCGGCGAGCGCGTGGACAAGCTCACTGGCGGCGCCCTGAAGATCGAGACCATGGCAGGCGGACAGGTGGTGCCGCCATTCGAGGTACTCGACGCCATCAACAAGAAGGTCCTTGAAGGCGGGCAGGGGGTAACTTACTACTGGCAGGGTAAGAACTCGGCAGCGACGCTGTTCGCGTCCACGCCGGCCGGGCCTTTCGGCATGGACCATATGGACTTTCTCGGCTGGATGTACGAAGGCGGAGGACTGGAAATGTACTGGGATTGGTACCAGAACACGATCAAGATGAACGTGGTTGCCTTCCCGATCATGCCGGCCAGCCCGCAAGCCTTTGGCTGGTTCAAACGCCCGATCAAGGACCTGAATGATTTCAAGGGGATGAAATGCCGCCAAACGGGCATCGTCGCCGAGATCTTCCAGCGCATGGGCATGAACACAGTCAACATGCCCGGCGGTGAGATTGCGGCCGCGGCACAGCGAGGCGTGATCGACTGCGCCGAGTGGGTGAGCCCCATCGAGGACCTCAAGCTGGGTCTGCCGCAGCTATTCAAGTACTACTACACGCCAGGCATGCACGAGACGAGCGTGGTCGCCGAGTTTATCATCAACGCCGACGTGTGGAAGAGCCTGCCGGCGCAACAGCAGGAGGCGATCCGGTCTGCCACGATCGAAACCTACATACGCTGGTGGGTAAAGTGGCAGAAGCAGAATGCGGATGCGCTGGAGGAGATGCGCACCAAATTCGGCACACAGGTCCTGCGCACGCCGCCCGAGGTCCTGATCGCGTTCCTGAAGGCGTGGGACGAAATGGCCGCGGAAGAGTCAGCCAAGAACCCCGTATTCAAGAAGGTCTACGATTCGCAGCGTGAATGGGCATCGAAAGTGGTTCCAGCCAAACGCTTCTTGAACCCGCCTTATTCTTTCGCTGCCAACCACTACTGGCCGCCAGAAAAGGCGGCACCGGCCAAACCGTCTAAACCGGCAGCGCCGGCAAAGAAATAACGCTTCGACTCAACGTCTGCAACGCCGGACCGGGTAGTACCACCGGTCCGGCGTTCGGTATTGCAGGTTTGCCGGGTACGCGCTACGCCTCTGTGTTGCCTGTCCTCCTGGATTCCTTTTCTGCCGCATATCATCCCTGCATTTGAAAATTGGAAAAGAAGGATTCTGAGAGAAAGAGATTTAACTGATTTTGTTGCGGGGGATCTTTGATAGAAAATTTAGGAAAGAGCCCTCTTCAACCTTACTCCCGCCTGTAAGTCTATCCGTGACAATTTCATTTTGAAATCTTAGAATTAATTTAGACTCTTCCGGGTTTTGTGTGGGCGCTTTCCCCCTCTTGTATTCCCCCCTTAGCTTAAGGGGGGATGAAGGGGGGTTAGGAAAATCATTGAGGCCTTTCGAAATGATTTATCATGAAAGAAACGTTTAAAAGGGGTGGAGGGAAATCAGACGGGTGGAAAGAAGGCGACCTGTCACATCTCCGAGACAAATAACCCCTCCCCACCTCCCCTTAGGTTAAGGGGAGGTGCCCCACTCAATACCCGGATGAACCTTAATTTATTAAATCATTGCATTGATGAAGGAGAAATCAGTGATGAGCAAAGTGAGAAAAATTTCAAAAGTCTGGAAAAGCAAACCGACGATTGAGGGGGCAGGAGTGCATCTGAAACGAGGCTTTGGTTTTCATGAAGTTCCGCAGTTTGACCCGTTTCTCCTGCTCGATGATTTTCATTCAGACAACCCTGCACATTACTTAAAGGGTTTTCCTTGGCATCCCCACCGGGGGATTGAAACCATTACCTATGTACTCCACGGAAAGGTGGAACATGGTGACAGCATGGGAAACCAAGGGACTATCTCCTCAGGAGATGTACAATGGATGACCGCGGGCAGCGGAATCATCCATCAGGAGATGCCCAAAGGTGACAAGGGTGGATTGATGTGGGGTTTTCAGCTCTGGGCCAACCTGCCAAAGTCTCAAAAAATGATGAATCCGAGTTACCGCGATGTGACCGCTTCCCAGATACCAGAGGTCACCCTGGAAACTGGTGTGAAGATCAAAATTATCTGTGGCATGGTCAACGGTGTCTATGGACCGGTGAAAGATATTGTCATCGATCCTGAATATCTTGATGTCTATATGTTCCCCAAGACCACCTTTACCCATTCTGTGAAATCGGGGCATACGCAGTTTGCCTATGTCATTGAGGGGAGAGGTTATTTTGATGAGGGGAGAAATTCTTTTGGCCATGAAGTGATCGGGGAGAACTATTTCGATTTCAAACGAACATGCCTGGTTGATGCTGAGAATCTCATCCTCTATGGCCGGGAGGGAAACCAGGTTGTTGTTACCTCGGAAGATGTCCCTGTCCGGTTTCTTTTAATATCTGGAAAACCGATTGGGGAACCTGTAGCATGGTATGGTCCTATCGTGATGAATACTCAGGAGGAACTTCGGCTTGCTTTTGAAGAATATGAGAAAGGGACCTTTATAAAACATAGAGGTACGCCATAAGAGGAGCCCTAATTTTAAATGAATAACAAAGTCAACCGGCGCACATTTATTAAAAATTCTACGGGGCTTTTGACCTTTTTGTCAGTCTCTTCTGTTCTTCCATCAGATCTACTTGCAGTAGAACCTCCGGATATCGCTGTCGTGGAAGGCAAGGATCCGGCGCTACAAACCCGGAAAACCATTGAGATCCTCGGGGGCATGAGGCGTTTTGTCCGCAGAGGAGATCGGGTCGTCCTTCTGCCCAATTCGGAGTGGCGCTATCCGGGAGCTGTGGTGAATCCGCTGATTGGTATTGAGGTCGCTCGACTTTGTGCTGAGGCAGGGGCAGCTTCCATCACCCTCACGACCAATTATGGGATTGGTCGGTGGGGATCAGGAGTGATAAAAGAACTCGAATCAACAGGGGTTCGGATCAAGTCTCCTTCTCATCCCAAGGACTACACAACTGTTCCGGTTCCTGATTTCAGAGTAAGAAAGGAAGTCACCATTCTGAGAGAAGCCATGGAACATGATGTCCTCATTGACATCCCTGTTTTCAAGAATCACTATGGGGCGCGTATCAGCGGAAGCATCAAGAACCTCATGGGGTTTAACTGGAACAGCATCTCATTCCATCAGGGAGAGACCTATCTCCAGCAGTCGATCGCAGACCTTGCCTCTGTCATTCGCCCCCATCTCTGCGTTGTTGATGCAACAACGATTCTTGCGGAGAATGGCCCGGGTGGGCCAGGGAGAACCCTCCGGCCGAATAAGGTGATTGCTGGAACAGACATGGTGGCACTTGATGCTTTCTGTTGCCCGCTGTTGAAAGTTAATCCGGCAGACGTTGCCCATATCATGTATCTCAACGCTTCGGGACAGGGCCAGGCGGATGTGTCGAAGAAACGAATCAAGGAGATCTCGTTATAACAAACTTCTCCTCAGTTAAATCTTTCTATCCATAGAAGAGTATGGCTAAAGCCTCCAGATCTTTTCAGGTCTTTGCAAAACCGATCAGTAGCCACTGCAATTTGTCCTGCCATTATTGCTATTACCTGAAGAAAGGAGAACTCTATCCAAAAAGCGAGTCCCTTCGCATGCCTCTTTCTATTCTGGAGCAGTATATTGTTCAGCACATAGATACCTGTGCTGATCCGGTGATCCTATTCTCCTGGCATGGAGGGGAGCCAACCCTTCTTGGGATTGATTATTTCCGCGAAATTGTGTCGCTTCAGCGCAAACACCAACCCCGCGATCAACGAATTGTGAATGGGATCCAGACCAATGGTACTCTCCTCAATGAAGAATGGTGTCGTTTTTTTGCGGAGGAGGGTTTTAGAGTAGGGATCAGTCTTGATGGTCCGCAGGAGATACATGATCTCCACCGGGTGACCAAAGGGCAGGGCAATACCTATAAGGAAGCGATGCGAGGGTACGAACTTTTACAGAAGCACCGTATTCCCAGCGATATCCTCTGTGTCGTCCACAGAGAAAATGTAAACCACCCGCTTGAGGTTTACAGGTTTTTTAAGAAGATTGGTGCCCAATCCATGAGTTTTCTACCTCTGGTCGAACCACAACCGCAGGGAGAGTCCGGCGTCAGTCCACGCAGCGTACCAGCTGAAGCTATAGGCCATTTTCTCTGCGCCATTTTTGACGAGTGGAAGAGCCGGGATATCGAAAAGATCAGAGTGGAGATGTTCGAAGAAGTTGCCCGAAGCGCTTTCGGCCAGGAGGCAGCGCTCTGCATCTTTCGCAAGACTTGCGGAGATATTCCCGTGGTCGAACATAACGGCGATTTTTTCTCATGCGATCACTTTGTATATAGGAAATACTGGTTGGGCAATATCCAGGAGACTTCACTGGTTGATTTTCTGGAAAGCCCGGCGCAGAGGAGTTTTGGTGAGGCCAAATGGAAAACCCTGCCACGCTTCTGCCGATCCTGCGAAGCCCTTGAGATGTGTTATGGGGGATGCCCGAAGGACCGTATTGCTCGCACACCGGATGGGGAAGAAGGATTAAATTATCTTTGCCCGGGGTATAAGCGTTTCTTTAATCACTGCAAACCTTTTGTTTCAGAGCTATCCGCCCTCTACCGCCAGCAGTCCCTTGAGGGACAGGTTTCAACACCGGAGGTCAGAAGGGCTGAGATGCCCCCTAAAACAGGCCGCAACGATCCATGCCCCTGCGGCAGCGGGAGAAAGTATAAGAAGTGCTGCCTGGGAAAATGAAGTTTTTAATTGCTATTTTAACTTCTCTTTCAGAAACGCGATGGTGCGCCCCCAGGAAAGCTGGGCTGCTTCTTTATGATAACGGGCAGGGCTCGTGTCGTTGTTAAATGCATGCTGGGCACCCTCATACATGTAGCTCTTGTAATCAATGGATGCCTTTTTCAAAGCTTCTTCGTATGCTTGAATTCCTTTATTAATCCTTTCGTCAATCCCAGCATAGTGAAGGAGTAAAGAAGCTTTGATTTTAGGGACATCCTCGAGTGGCGGTTGCATGCCGTAGTAAGGGACTGCGGCCTGTATATCAGGGGAAGCTACGGCAATCCGGTTTGCCATTAACCCTCCCCAACAAAACCCTACCACGCCGACCTTTCCAGTTGACAGGGGATGTGTCTTTAAGAATTTTACAGCCGCAAGATAATTCTCAAGGGTCGTTTGAGGGTTGAGCTGCTGGATGAGAGGTGGGGCTTTTTCCGGGTCCTCAGGGGTTCCGCCCAGGGGGGTCAAGGCATCAGGAGCAATCGCTAAAAATCCTTCTAAAGCGATGCGTCTCGCCACATCCTCAATATGGGGAACAAGACCCCTGTTTTCATGGATGACGACCATTCCAGGGATCTTGACTCCCTCCTTCAGTCTTGCGATATAGGATCGGACATTTCCTGTAGCCCCTGGATAATTAATATATTCTGTATGAAGGCGGGGATCGTCCTTGGGAACGATCTGGGCTTTGACATCCCTATTTTCCAGCAGGGGCAACAGAGCGATTGCAGCAGCAAGGCTGCCTGTTAAGATAGACAATCTCTTAAGAAATTTGCGACGATCCAATAATCCATTAGCATACTCTTTGTACAGGTCAGTCATTTTCTGGTCCATTCTTGTTCCTCCTTTCGATTTTATTTCCCCCTATCATTTTTTACCCCGTTAGAAAGGCCCGCTGTTTTAGATGTAAGATTCGTTTTGGAGCAAGCATGGAGTTTAAAACCCGTGTAAGCTATCCCGATGGAAAATCAAAAACTTTCTAACGGGGTTTGTTAAACCGAATGACCACGATTTCAGGTTCTGTGTCGATACGCATGGGAGGTCCCCATGTGCCCACACCGCTGGAGGTGTAAATGAGAAGATCTCCAAATCTTTTCAAACCATAATCATAGCCTTTATAGATCCACGATGTGATAAAACGGAAAAGAAAGACCTGCCCCTGGTGGGTGTGGCCGGAAATCTGGGCAGAGATTCCTTCATCTCTGGCAATTTCCAGATCATGAGGGACGTGTTTTAGGAGGATGCTGGGTTTCTGAAGGTCGATCTTCATTCTATGGAGCATGGCCCTGAACTGCTGCCGGTTTCTCGAATCCCTGAAGCCAACGCCAATGATCTGAAGACCATCAAGTTCCACTTTTTCATTATTGAGGACACGTATCCCTGCCTGCCGAACAGCATTTAGGTACGGGGTGTTGTCGTAAAATTCTTCGTGGTTGCCAGTAATAAAATGTGAGCCGTAGGTAGAAGAGATCTGTGAAAAGGGCTGGACCATATGGTTCAGATCCATTGCTTCTCCGCCGTCAAAGAGATCACCGCCGATGAAGACAATATCCGGGCGAAGATCCTGAATCTTCTTTGTAATGTCTTGAGCAAACCGGTGATTTCTCACCTGACCCAAGTGGATGTCACTGATCCAGACTGCAGTCTTGTCTTTCCATACCTCAGGTAGATTAGGAAGAGGAAGGGTAATCGTTTTGATACGGATGGCTGTGGCATTCCAGAATCCATAAAGACCTGCCATGAGGCTAAAGACGATCAATCCGATCATCAGTGTTCTTCGGTCTAAGGAAAAGTGGAATAGTTTCACCGCGCCCCAAATGATCCATGCAAGGGCAGAGGCAAGAACTAAAAGGTAAAGGATCCCCAGCCAGGATACGGACGCTGTGTAAAGGTATCGCACGGGAAGGGTGGAATATCTGAATGAGAGGAAAGAAGAACCAATGAAGCTGATGGATAAAACACCCAGGACAATCCGCAGTGTCAAGAGTTTCGCTGGATAGGTGACTCCGAAAAAGGAGATCAGGGTTTTGTATAAGAACCAGTGCCCGAAGAAGAGGATCGATTGTACAATTCCGACAAAGAGAAAAAAGCGCATAATGCAATTAATCGTAACGTAAAAATTTCCGGATTGCCACGATGTTCCATTCGTCGTTGTTTATTTTCCCTCTGCCCCCTCCTTCTTAACCCCTCCCTCCTCCCCTTAAGATAAGGGGAGGTGCAGGTGGGGTTAGGGGTTGTTTTGGGAACAGGCTTGCAATATTGCAATTCGTGCCATGGAAATAATAACATCGGAGGTGCACCCTACAGCTACCCCCTCTAAATTACCTCAAATTTATATAAACATTTGTAACTATATTCAGTTATGCTTTTTCCAAAATGGGAATAGAAAAGGATTTCTCCAGGATAAAACAAAACCTTAAGGAAGTAAGATTTAGTGAGTTAGAAAAAATTATTTTGAGGGAGGGATTTAAAAGGGTAATTATCCGTGGAAGTCACTGTGTTTATAAAAAGGGAAGGAAGATTTTAACTGTTGTTAAACCCCGTACAGGGCATAAACAGTTAAGAACCTTGACATCACCCACAATAAATGTAATACTATGTATGACCATCTAGGAGCCTCGATTGCAGATCTCAGAGTTTGAGTGGGATGAAGGCAATGTTCTTCATTTCGAGCTCGGCCACGGAATTGAGCCGGAGGAAGCCGAAGAGGTTTTTGTTCATAAACCTCTCTTCCGCAAGACCAAAAAGGGACATTATGTGGCCATGGGTCCAACGGACGCAGGAAGGTATCTGGTTGTCATTTTCGAGAAGAAATCCAAAGGGATTGTACGCCCAATCACAGGTTGGGATATGAAGCGATCAGAAGTTCAATATTATAGAAAGCATAGGAGGTGAGGGGCCGTGAAGAAGGAGAGAGAGAAGCAGTGGGCGGAGTACTATGACCAGGTAAACATTCTTGATGAGCTCTTGGAGGAACCTGTTGAATTTAGCTTGGGAGAACAACTCCGCCGTGATATTGTTTCAAAAAGGAGAAAAAGGAGACTCCAGAATATAACGATTAAAATAGATCCCCTTCAGGTCCAAGCCATTAGGAAATTGGCAACGACGAAATCGGTCCCTTATCAAACCTTGATTCGGCATTGGCTCTCAGAGGAAATTAAGAAAGAATTGAATCTCTTAAAGTGAAATGTGGTATCATCGCTCCAAGGTTAGGCATTTTGGGGGCCATTGAGTGATTGGGTCTATTGGACTATTTGGCCAAAGGCATACCGAGGGCACAGGGTTGAAAGTCCACAGGAACACCAAATTACGCAACTGGCCGGTAAAGTGCGCTGCCAAGTGCACAATAAAATGGTAATTACCCTGTTAGAAATAACCACTATTCGGTTTTGAATCGGGACAAATAGAATTTCTCACAGTGTGAACCTCCCCGGGAAGCACGATTTTTTGGGGTGCTTCCATTTTTCAGGCAAGACCAACAGTGACTCAAACCAGGCCGTAAGTACCTCAATAATCCACTTAATTTCCATTTAAATTCCATATAGATAAACCCCGTTAGGAAGTCCTTGGTTTTTAAACAGGCTGGTTCGCACCAGGCAATCAGAGGTACTTTCTAACGGGGTAAACCTATGACACTTCCTGGAGGAGGTGTTGGTTTAGAATGTGGGTTGTGGAATGTGGATTGTAAGTGGTGGGGAAAAGGAATGGGTTGATTCTTTTTGGCTTTGGACATAGAATAGGGGCAATATATTTCAGAATGGGAAAGATGGAACCAGGTCATTTAAACCATTTCTTTGCTTGCCCTCCTTCACATTTTTTGATATGTTGGGTCAAATTCCGGTGGGTGTGGATAACATGGATCTTCCAACAAAAGCCTATTCTTAAAAAGGCGCTGAGCCTACGGTCACGAATCACGCCTGTCCGCCGAAACTTAAATGTAGGCGGGAGTAACGAATCACGGTTTTAAAGTAACAAGATTGAAAGGCGAGAAAGAATAAGGTCTTAATTGTTTCGGTGATGGTTAAGTTGTATTTGAACCAACGTACCCATCTTCTCTTCACGCCGGTGAGAAAGTACAAGCAAATATGAATCAAAAACCATCAGGCGAAATCATTATTTATCGAACGGAAGATGGGCAAACCCAGCTCGATGTTCGTCTCGAACGAGAGACTATCTGGTTGAACCTGAACCAGATAGCTAAGCTGTTTGAACGGGATAAGTCGGTAATATCCCGACATCTTCGCAATATATTCCAATCGCATGAATTGAAAAAGAATTCAGTTGTTGCAAAAAATGCAACAACTGCCCCTGACGGCAAAACCTACATGGTCGAATATTTCAATCTGGATGCTATCCTTTCTGTGGGGTACAGAGTGAACTCCCGCCGAGGGACCCAATTCCGCATCTGGGCAACGCAGGTCCTCAAAGATCATATCTTAAATGGCTATTCGATCAATGAAAAGCGGCTTCGTGAAGAAAATGCAAGGCTTAAGGAACTTAAAGAGACCGTTGACATTCTTGGGAGGATCATCGAAGAAAGGCAACTTACCGCTCTTGAGGCAGGGGGACTCCTCAAAGTGGTTACGGATTATTCCCTCGCTTTGAATCTGCTCGACGATTACGATTATGGAAGGCTCACTGTCACGGGCACCACCGGACCGGCGCCTTTCGTCATTACCTACAACAAGGCATATAGGGCAATCAGCTATCTGGCAAAAAAATCAGAAATAACTTCAAGCGGGCTCTTTGGGCTTAAGAAGGATGATTCGTTTCAAAGTTCGATCGGAGCCATCTATCAAACATTTGACAGGAAAGAATTATACCCGAGCATTGAGGAGAAAGCCGCTCATCTGCTCTACTTTGTCGTCAAGAATCACTCTTTCGTTGACGGCAACAAGAGAATCGCTGCCTTTCTTTTCCTCTGGTTTCTCGATGGGAACGGTATCCTTTATCGGAAAGACGGGACGAAACGGATTGGAGATAATGCCTTGGTCGCGCTCACCCTCATGATTGCAGAGAGCAGGCCCGGATCGGCTACAACCCCAAAAAGTGGGGACGTCCTTCTTATCATCCACTGCTCTGTTTCAATGGAATCACCAAAGATTTCTGGCATGGAGAACTTCGCCCCGGCGATACCACACCGCTACGGGAACCGTCGAACTCCTGAAGGCCTCTTTTGCCAAATTGCCTTCCTCTGTAAAGAGGGTAACTGTGTGAGCCGACAAGGGTTTTTACGATCACGAGAACATCGAATATTTGGAATTCAACAAAGCCCTTTTTGTCATTGTGGCCAAGCTTACCGCTCCGGTCAAGAGAGAAATTGCAAGCCTATCTTATCAGGTCCATTCCTCTGGTCTGGAGAGTGCGGAGTTTATGTATCAACCCACAAGATGGAAAAAGAAATATCGTTTTGTGGTGATCAGGCGTCTCATCCCAGAAGACCCCACGGAACAACTCACCCTCTTCTGGATGGGCAAGTACAGCTACCAGGTCATTGTGACCAATATGAAACTGACTCCTCTCAATACCTGGAGGTTTTACAATTGTTAGCAACAGCCAAAGAGGTACCAAAGATAGTAGGGTGGTTCCCGCCTAATATTCTTTCCTGGTAATCTTCGTTCATTTAATTCTTCAAGAGATAGCATGACCCTCCGTTGTGATAGGATGATCC
>VGRY01000053.1 GCA_016875195.1 Deltaproteobacteria bacterium | reverse complement strand
AAGGCTCTCTTCGGACAGTCTCTTGAATCCGATCCAAAATGGATGGGGAAAAATGTTGACCACAAACATACATGTACCCCGTATAACATCTTCCTCCCCCTGTGTCAAGTGTGTGCTAAGACCAGCCTTGAGGGGGAGGGGGGGGGTGAGGGGTAAAAGCATTTATTTCGTTTGTATTAATATCGATAAATAGGAAAACCAGCGAGCAGAGGTAGATTGGAGTTGCTTTCGGATGAGTCTCTTAACGCGGAGGGAAGGTTGGAGAGATGAGGAGATTCTTAGGAAAAGGTCATCTATTCTACGGGTGGTATATCGTTGCCGCTGCATTCATCATTCTCTTTTTCAACGCCGGCGCCCGGTATGCCTTCGGGGTCATGTTCAAACCCATGATCGAAGAATTCGGATGGAGTCGAGGGTCGGTTTCCCTTGTCTTCTTCGTGAATATGGTCGTTTTTGCCCTCACCCTCATCGTTACCGGGCGACTCTACGACCGCTATGGCCCCAAATGGGTGATCATCGTCTCAACCCTATTTGTTGCTGCCGGATTTGCGTTGACGTCGACCATCCAATCCATCGGCCAATTCTTCCTGTCTTACGGAGTGCTCGCAGCCATTGGGATAGCGGGCACCGCTGTTCCCTTTATTGCCACGGTCACGAGTAAGTGGTTCGAAAAAAAACGCGGGCTGGCCATCAGCCTGGCCGTGTCTGGAAGTTCGCTTGGCCATTTTGCGCTCGTGCCGCTCTTCAGCCTCTTTACATTGAGTTATGGATGGAGGGCGTTATACCTCTACAGCGGAATCATCATATTGATGGTAAATATCTTAATCGTTATCTTTGTGATCAGGGGAGATCCCCATCACCTTGGACTGAAACCATTAGGACAGGAAGGTGATAAGATTGGAAAAACTGAAATAAAGGGGAACCTTCTCTCTTCAACGAGCGATGAGGATTTTGGTTTGAAGCAGGCGATGAAGACCCGCTCCTACTGGCTCTTTGTGGTGATCATGTTCATCTGTGGCGGAGGCGATTATTTTGCCACTACCCACCTGATCCCCCTGGCTACGGATTATGGCGTCTCACCGCAGACCGCAGGCAATATGTTGGGCTGGTATGGGTTGTTGAGCTTTGCGGGGGTTCTGGTGGCAGGGCCTGTGGCTGATCGGATCGGCAATAAAATCCCGATTGTCCTGACGTTTGCACTCCGTTTCTTTCTCTTTCTACTGGTGCTTCAGTTTAAGACCCTCTCTTCCCTTTATCTATTTGCCTTGCTCTTTGGCTTCACCCATCTGATCACGGCGCCTCTGGGGCCCATGCTGATTGGGAAGCTTTACGGGGTGAGGTCCATCGGCGTTCTAAACGGTTTTGTAAGCACTGTTCATTTCCTGGGCGGGGGATTCTGGGCCTATATTGGTGGAGTCATCTTTGATGAAACCGGAAGTTACCAACTGGCTTTCCTTCTCCTGGCTGGGATGGCGGCAGTAGCCGCTTTGTGCGGCTTAGGAATCTTGGAAAGAAGGCATCATGGATAGGGAAAAGGGTCAAGTCTTGCAATCATACTTTTGACTCTCCCTCCCCTTCCGGCCATCTTATTGTGCGGCTCACCGATGCACTAAGATTGCAGTCAATGAGGTGCTTTGGTCCAGCCCCTAAACGAGATGATTGACATCCTCTTTGCCAAAGAGGTTCGGCGGATTAAGTCTCTCACGTTTCACTGGTTTCACAACGGAACCACGCAGAGTAGGTGACATTAAACCCCGCCTTCTTAAAATCTTTGACAATCGGGTCAGGATCTGTGGTCTTCAACCTCAGCACAATCATCCAATCTTTCTTTTCAGGCCTAGGGAAAGACATTATACTGAGAATGACTGTTTGGTGCTGTTCCACAATCTGGATGATCTTCTCAAGGTCGCCCAGTTTATCGCCCAATCCCTCGATGGTGATCCTCGATCCTTCCTCTCGAATGCCCAATGATCGCATCAGGACCCTGACGATATCGGATTCAGTGACGATCCCAACCAGTTTTCCCTTTTCCACCACAGGAAATGAACCGATCTTCTTGTTTTGTCCGATCTTTAATGCCTCTTCAAAAGGCGTATCGGGTGTGATCGTGACGGGATTCTTTTTCATGATCTCGCTGACCTCCATTTTGGAAAGGAGATAATTCAACTCATGTATACTGAGTGAAGTGACTGGCGAAGGAGAAGCCATCAGGAAATCGTGTTGCGTGATGATCCCGACCAATTTACCTTTATCAACGACCGGGAGCCTTCTGATGTTGTTTTCTCTCAGGATTTTTTGGGCATCCAGGAGAAGCGTCTTACTGTCTACAGTAACCGGATTCTTTGTCATCATGTCTTTGATCCTCATAGTCATTCCTCCTTTCCCTCTTTTAATAAAAATATAATCATTACCATCCCTATGAAACAACAATAATAAGAAAAGTTAAATATTATTAATATATTAGCAATCCCTATGAAACACGTCAAGGTTAAAAATCCAACAACAAACATATTGAAAATGAGCCTATACTGTGTTATTTTCTTATCACAAAATAATTCAATCCCTCCTGAGCGTTTCTCCGTAGGTCGTGGTCTCGTAGAATTCCAATAGATCATCCCTGAGATTCGTGTGAGGTTTTTATCGGGTGATGCTTTGCCCCTGAAAATCGTATGGGAGGTTTTGCTGCATTGAAAAGAGAGGGGTCCAATGAAACTCGGTCTTGTAGGTTTTCCGCAGGTTGGTAAACGCACACTATTCCGTCTGTTGACCGGCAAAGAGCCAAATTCAGAGGGGAAAAAGGGAAATGGTTTGGGGCTGGCAAAAGTGCGAGATGTGCGTTTTGATCGCCTTGTGGAAATTTATGCCCCCCGTCAGGAGACCCCTGCGCAAATAGAATTTCTGCTCCTCCCTGACTTAGATGAACAGGCCTCTCGAAATGAGCAGATATTGAAGAACCTGGATCAGGTGGATGTGATCTGTCATCTCATTCGGACATTTCAGGACGACTCGGTCTTTCATATCCATGGCATGATCGATCCTCATCGCGATATCCGACTCTTCAATGAAGAGCTGCAATTGAACGACTTGCTTTTTATTGAAAAACGCCTCGAACGGCTCGAGAAAGAACAACAAAGAAAGAAGGATCCTCAAAAGATGGTTCAGGAAGAAAACCTTCTTTCCCGCATGAAAGTCCATCTTGAAACGGGTCATTATTTAAAGAACTTCCTCTTTACTGAGGCCGAAGAGAAACTCATTGCTGGTTATCCTTTTCTGACCCGGAAACCGATGATTATCATTCTCAATGTCGGGGAGGATATGGCAAATGCAGATTCCTTGATGGATCAATTAAAGAATGATTTTGATCAGCAAGATTTTCAATGGGTTGTTGTTTCTGCAAAGATCGAGCAGGAACTTTCCCATCTGGATGCTTCAGATCGCCATGCCTTTCTTGAAGAGCTTCAACTCGATCAACCTGCCTTGGATAGATTGACGATGCTCTGCTACAAAACCCTCGGCCTAATCTCTTTCTTTACGGTTGGACCGGACGAAGTGCGGGCATGGACCAACCGTAAGGGTTCCCTTGCACCTCAAGCTGCGGGGGTCATTCATTCTGATTTTGAGCGCGGGTTCATCCGGGCAGAGGTGATGAAGTATCAGGACCTCATTAAACTCGGAAGCGAACAGAAGGTGAAAGAAGTAGGGAGATATATGCAGAAGGGAAAAGATTATATCGTTGAAGATGGTGACATTATCAGTTTTCTCTTTAATGTTTAACAACCGGTGACCACGATCCTCTCTCAAGAATCATAGACTTTGGTCCAATCTTCTAAACCCCAGATTGTTTTTTTGTCCATTAATATTGACGACCTTTTTCGGATTTAGTAAGTTCTTATTGACAAAAAATGGTTCTTCCGGCTTTCGTATAGGTACTTTCCCCTATTTTATTCCCCCATTAGCTTAAGGGGGGATGAAGGGGGGTTAGGAAGATCATTGAGGCCCTTCGAAATGATTTATCATGAAAGCAACCTTTAAAAGGGGGGGAGGGAAATCAGGTGGGTGGAAAGAAGGGGACCTATCACATCTCCCAGACAAGTAACCCCTCCCCACCTCCCAATCTAACGCCCCCATCCATCTTCCCCCTCTTAAGTTAAGAGGGGGAAGGGGGAGTTATATGGGGAGGTTACCCACTTAATTCCCGGAAGAACCTAAAAAATAAAGTGCGATCAAGCGTGAAGGAGGAACTCTACGATGGATGATGAATTGAGAAATAAGACTCAGGAGACGGCCAATCGGCTTTTCGGTAAAGGGATCAAGATGGATCCTCCCTACCTGACGTGGAGGGAATTTGACAAAGACCTGGCGAACGATTTTTCCCTCTTTATTACGGGCAAGCTCTATTCGAGAACGGTGTTGAGCCTACCCGAAAGACAGATGGTTGCCTGTGCCATGTTGGGGGCGTTGCGGGCTACGGATGAATTGAAACTCCATGTCAATGCAGCTTTGAATGTTGGATGTGATCCAAGAAAAATCACGGAGATCTTTTTTCAGCTGGCTCCCTATGCCGGAATGCCCGCCGTGAACGAGGCTCTCCAAGTCTATCGGGATGTCTTGAAGGAACGAGGGGAGTGGCCGATTAAGTAGGGAAGGATATCTAAGATTGATTGAACCTCGATCAATACTCTGTTACGATTGACCCGACATTTTTGCATTTTCTTTATCATCTTTTAGAAGGTGGTCATGAGCGAAATACATATTCCCAAAATTGCGCAAGAACTGAATCTCTCACCCAAACAGGTACAGGCCACAGCAGACCTTTTGAATGAAGGGGGAACCGTTCCCTTTATCGCCCGGTACCGAAAAGAAGCCACAGGTTCTCTGGATGAGGTTGCGATCACAACGATTCGCGACCGGCTCAATCAGCTCATGGAACTGGACAAACGCCGTGAGGCCATCCTCAAATCTTTGGAGGAGCGGGGGCAACTCACAGATGAGTTAAAGGAGAAGATCCTGTCGGCAGAGACCATGGTCGTTCTGGAAGACATCTATTTACCATACCGGCCGAAGCGAAGGACCCGGACGACCGTGGCCAAGGAAAAGGGACTGGAACCATTAGCCCAGCGTCTTTTTACACAGGAGGAGATGGATCCGATGGCCGAGGCATCTGCTTTCGTTGATCCTGAAAAAGGGGTGGATTCCGTAGAAGACGCGCTTGCAGGAGCGCGTGACATCATTGCAGAGTGGGTCAACGAAGATCAGATCGCCAGGGCCAGGATGCGCGATTTCTATTCGTCAAAGGCTGTGTTTAAGTCGAAGGTCATCCAGGAGAAAGCGACTGAAGGGATCAAGTACAAAGATTACTTTGACTGGGAAGAGCCTGTGAGTTCAGCGCCATCCCACAGGATTCTTGCCATGAGGCGCGGAGAAAATGAGGAATTTCTCACCTTGCGGGTCTTGCCCACTGAAGATGAAGCATTGGACATCCTCGATAGCCTCTTTGTGAAAGGGGATGGGCTTGCGTCCCAGCAGGTGAGGATGGCTGTGCACGACAGTTATAAGAGGCTTCTCTCATCTTCTATGGAAACCGAGATACGGTTAGCAACCAAGAAGCGGGCAGACGAGGAGGCGATCAGGGTTTTTGTCGAGAACCTCCGTCAACTTCTTCTTGCTCCACCCCTTGGCCAGAAGAATGTCCTTGCCATCGATCCTGGTTTCCGAACCGGGTGTAAGGTGGTCTGCCTCGACCGACAGGGAAAGCTCTTGCATAATGAAACCATTTACCCCTTACAGTCCGAAAAGGCTGCAGCCGATGCAGGCTCGGAGATTCGTGAGATGTGCGAACGTTTCAGCATCGAGGCGATTGCTGTAGGGAACGGCACAGCGGGTAGGGAGACAGAGGCCTTCATCAGAAGCCTCAATCTCTCAAAAGAGATTCAGCTGGTGATGGTCAACGAGAGCGGGGCATCCGTCTATTCGGCATCAGAGGTGGCAAGAGAGGAATTTCCAGATCAGGATGTGACTGTGCGAGGAGCGGTATCCATCGGCCGCAGGTTGATGGACCCTCTGGCAGAACTGGTCAAGATCGACCCGAAGTCGATCGGGGTTGGCCAATACCAGCACGATGTGGACCAGGGAGCATTAAAGGGCAGTCTCGATGATGTGGTGATCAGTTGTGTGAACCATGTGGGCGTGGAAGTCAATACAGCAAGCAAGCAGCTTCTGACCTATGTCTCGGGGTTGGGACCCCAGCTTGCGAAAGGGATAGTGGAGTACCGGAATGAACATGGTCCTTTTCAGTCGAGAGAGAGATTGAAGAAAGTGCCTCGCCTTGGCCCCAAGGCGTTTGAACAGGCCGCAGGTTTCTTACGCATCAGGGATGGAGAAAACCCTTTGGATCGAAGCGCAGTCCATCCGGAGAGCTATCCCATTGTTGATGCCATGGCAAAAAATCTGGGTTGCTCGGTGCTCGATTTGGTTCGCGAGGAGAAGCTCAGGGAAAGAATCGATCTGAACCAATATGTTTCTGACAAGGTGGGTCTTCCCACATTGAATGATATTCTGGCAGAACTCTCCAAGCCCGGCCGCGATCCCCGTGAGCAATTCGAAACCTTCCGATTCGCAGATGGGGTCGAAAAGATAGAGGATGTCAAACCAGGAATGAAGCTTCCTGGAGTTGTGACGAACATTGCAGCGTTTGGCGTTTTTGTCGACATCGGTGTCCATCAGGACGGGTTGGTACATATCAGTGAACTTGCGAACCGGTTTATAAAAAATCCCGCAGAAGTTGTGAAGGTTCATCAAAAGGTAATAGTTACGGTCCTTGATGTAGACCTCGAAAGAAAACGGATTTCCCTTTCCATGAAGAGCGGTCAACCCGGACCCAAAGATATTTCAAAAGGGGAGAAGAAGGAGAAGCAAGAGAAGAGACAGGAGAGGGGACAGAAGCACAAGGAGGTATTTACAAACAATCCGTTTGCCGACGCCTTCCGAAACAGGAATCAATAGATTGACTGAGTTGTCCTAACCAGTATTTGAGTTGACGGTCAGTGTCAAGATAACCCCTGTTACGTATAGCACCTACAAGTCGATAAGAATAAGGTGTGTCCATAAATAATGATTACGGGATGAAAGTGAGGATAATACCAACGCCAACCGGAGGGGCGCTCTGGTTCAGCGGTCTGTCATGCCTTGTTTTGCGGAGTCTGTTCCTCCAGGACTTTAACATCATCCCACAAGTTCTCCTTAATCCATTTCTCGCAATAGGCGACTGCCTCCTCAATTGTTTTACCTACCTCATGGCGAATTCGGTAATCCTGGTAATGGTCCAGAAGGGATTTGTCGCTACGGTCAAGAGGAATCATCACCGCACTGTAACATCGACCTTGGATATCAAAGACTGGGATCTCAACCTTTCTCTCACCTTTATGCACGGCTATGTAAACTCTTACCGGCCAGCCCATCGAATAACCTCCACCTTTCATTTCATTTTTTCTTCAAATTACTTATGCTGGTGCCATATTTCCCTAAAGAAAAGAGCAGGCCATGCACGTATCCAAAAATCTCTCTTGCTTAAGAATAGCCCAAGTCCTTGGGGCTCCGTACCATAGTTATTCTCCGGTTTTCATTTCTTGTTCATGTCCATCTCAAAGGGTCTGACCCTAACCTGGGTCATTATCCATTTCGGTTTCTCCTTTTATGATTTGTGTTTAAACCCTCCAACAACGAAAGCGATAATAACCCACCTTATAAAAGCATAAACGAACCAGACTAAGATAAAACTCTTGATACCCGTTCCAATAAAACCCTTCCATTCAAAAACATCTTTCTCCCCTAAAATTGTATAGGAATAAGTAATATAAGCTCCTTCCGATTTGTCTACTGCTATTCTGCCTAAGTTATCTTCAAAGATTTTATTGAGTCCTTCTACGTTCATGACAAGATTAAGTTTACCGTTGCATTTAAACATAACTTTCCGTGTGGACCTCACAACACCGTTAGATGGAGTTGAAAAAGTAAACGTAACCTTTGGAGGTTTTGGAGGTTGCACTGGGTGTCCGCCGATATCTATAGGTGGCTTCAGACCTCCATAGCCTTGTCGTCCCATTGATCCAGGAACTTGATACTCAGGAGGGTTCGGAGATTCATATACCTTTTCCTCTGCTTCGCAAATTGTGTGTCTGAAAGCATCCTTCATATAGAAAGGGATTATTATTGCAACTACCATAGATAAAACAATCGTTAACCTTAAAAACCCCTTTCGTTTATTCATTTTATTTCCCTTTCTTCGATTTCCCTGTAAATGGATAGATAATACTCTACCCTATTGCTGTCTGCTACATCTCTCTTTTTTCTTAAAAAGCCCCAGTAGAACCCTTGTAGCACATCCCGTATTGTTGATTTAAGGTTATAATATACATCTTTTTCTGAATTTTTAAAGGTGCAGATTTCGGGAAGAATCCTCTTTCTTTCAAAAACCAACCGACCCGATCTCTGATTTGGTGCTAGCACTTACAAGTCATTGTTGAAAGCAAGCATAACGGCGGAGTTGAGCAGAACCTTTGGGCTGATTAACTCCTGCCTTTTCAAAAAACTACTGGGGCTATCCCTGCGGCCTCGATTGATTTGTTACATAAATGGTGTCTTACTTTAAAAATTTGGTGAACTTTTGTTATTTTGAGTAAAAACACACCCTGCAAGGATAATGACGTTTCTTTTTACTAAAGTTCGGGGGGCAACAATTGCTCCATACATTAATTGAGCATCCGCTTCCACTTCTGATTCCTTACAAACAATAGCTTCCTTTCCTACATAAACCCTGTCGTGCAAAATAGAGCCCATACAAATTTCAGCTAAATCTGATATTCGGCAATACTTTCCAATAGTCGCCCCCAATCCCAAATAAACGTCTTTACCAATTCTTGTCCCCTCTCCGATTTTTATCCCTAATTTAATAAAGGGCCTCGATGTATTCATTCTATTTTCAAGATCAGGCCTCTTTTTGACAGGTATTTTAAATAGAAAGTTCTGTTTATTTATGGGTTTTTTCCATTCATTATAGCCGTTTGCCAGAATTCTAATAGTGCTTTTATCGATAATTAAGCCCTGTTCTGCAATTACACCCATTTTTTTCAACAATTGTTCTCCATTAACTGTAAGCAATCCGTGATCATCCACTGCGTTGTTCACTTCGTGATCCAGAATTCCATTAAATAAATGCTTTATCATGCCCATATTCCGGTCAACCATTCAGGTACGTCTGGGGTATATCCACATTATTTATTTGCAATTGTAATATACACCTTTCTGATAATTTAAGGAATCAAATCTTTCAGGAAGAAAGTAAGCACAACACTTGACAATGTCTGTATAGTCAAATCTTTATTTTTACAACTTAGTCCAATTACAAACGTTGAGCTCAGAATAGTTTCTCACACACCTTTAGATCCCTTTGCATTTACTTGTTACTTGCGCTTGGCTATTTAAATTTTACCCCGTTAGAAAGCCCCGCTGCTTGCCCCGAATTCGTCATACCGGCGAAAGCCGGTATCCGTGCGCCTGCAAGCAGGTGCGATTGGAGAGGATTATAAGGGACGTTCCTGAAATTATGACTTACTTAAGAATTTCATCTAGGATTCCTTTATTCTCTTTGACTGCCCTTTCTCCACTTAAGAGGCACTTTGAAATGGCCGATTGAGAAACATTCAGAAAATCAGCCACCTCAGTCGTTTTCATTCTATTGAGACGGACAGCCAGGTAGGAGAGCACCGCTCGGGCTCTTGCAATTTCAGTACGCTTACTCCCAGAACTTAAATCCGATGTTGAGAGATTTGACCAAGCTGCTACTCTTTCTGTAAGATCTTTTAATGTCAATCGAGGACCACCCTTTTCTTCAAACCGTTGTAGGTTTTGTAGGATCTTCCTTACAAAATTACCGTTTCCAAGAATTCTTGGGTCATGAAAATCTTCAAAATTTTTCTCCTGGACATTAAGCCTCATTCCTAACCCTCCCTTGTCATGGGTTAATCCTCCACCTGTCAAATCAGGTCTTGATTCCTGCTTGATGCCATCTTCCATAAATTTCTTGTAACCCATGCGAGCTTGCCCAACCCGGTCACCAAAATATTTCAAGACCTCATCGATTTCTTGCCAGGAATTTTTATATCTTCCCATCAGTACTCCGAACCCACACCAAGGATATCGTTTGAGTCCCTCCAGATCCTTAACCAAACCACTCCGAAGAGGATTCAGATGGATGTACCTAACCAGTTCCAAAAAGTAAAGATCCTCTTCACAGACAAACGATTTGTATCGATTTTGAAAAAGATGCCCTGACCGTTCATGATATCGATTGTAGTAACCGGCATAAGATGTCATGAGACGCCGCATGAATGTGGCAAGAGGAGTTGGACCGGTACGAAGGAGCAGGTGGAAATGGTTCGGAATTAAAGCCCACGCGAAGCAATCAACATGAGTCTCGTCCAGCAGTTCCCCCAATCGTTTGACAAAGAATCTATAGTCGATTTCTGCAGAAAAAATTCTTGTTTTCTCGATTCCGCGGGCCATCACGTGTTGGAGCATACCTGGCGCATCGAGTCGGGCTTGTCTCGGCATGTTCTAAACTTACCATAAATGCCTTGATAAATAAATCATAATTTCAGGAACGTCCCTAATAACCTTTGCTCAGATTTTTTCTGGGAAGCACAGATTCTCGCTGCTTGCTGCGGATCGACCGCAGTGCTGACAGTAATACTGGGCATCCTGGATAAAGCACTTGTATTGCTCCTGTGTCATCGTGCTACGAAGCTCACAGAGATGTCGGTCGTGCCCCTCATGAGGTACCCTGAGTGCCGCCTCTGATAGAAATATTTTTCCAGAATTCGTCAATTCTATCACCTCCTTCTTTAGTTCTTTCCAACTATCCTGAATTAAATTCTAATATTTATTTACGGCTCAATTCAATAGCGACTTACCGCCTTTCAAATTTCACCTATCCTTCAATAACAAGTGGGTCTGTAGGTTGACGATTATTTGATCCCTTTTGCTCCAGTTTTCCAACTCACACAAAAGCTCCCCAATAAAAAGGATGTCCTTTTCTCTCCATCATATCCATTTTAGCCTGTCTCAATGTCTCTGCTTTGGTCTTTCCCTCTGCCATGAGTCTATCAAACCTCGTCATCAACTCCGTGGTCTCTTCGCTTGCACACTCCACAGGCTCATCACTATGGTTTTCCCTCCTGATAGAATAAGAGCCCTCTTCAAGCCAAAGGCCCCTTCACCGTTCTTGACACCTCCTACTCCTGTCTCACATGCAGAGAGGACGGCCATCTCTGTCCCTTTCAATCTCAATTTATGCCCCCCGTCATAACGGATATTTTCACCCAAGAGACAGGTACTGATTCCCAATTTGATCTTTTCCATGGATTTTTACTCCTATTGTTATATGATTATAGTTAGGTTTTGTTTTATGCCCGGGTGCGGAAATATTTTCTGTCAGGATTAAATCATTCCAGTTATTAGATGGCGTCAGAAATTCTTTTTTTGAGAGTATCGAGTAAACCCACTTCCTCATGATTCAGTTTAAATTCATTCGGATGAAAAAGATATGCGTCGGTAACCTCAGCCAGCAGCATCCAGCCTGAAAAAGCCGTTCATTGCAATGGCCCAGCCCAACCTTTTAATAAATTCGATCAAATTTGTTTGCGGGCTTTGCCTCCGGACATGATCAAACTGTTTTACTTGCTAGGGCACCCTTCACCACGATCAGGGCGGATATGAAGAGACATAGTGCTCCGATTAAAACAACAGGTGCAAAGGTCATCGCCCCATCGGTGATTCCTCTTAGAAGCAGACCGATAGGCATAATGAATGCGACCATCGTGAAAATCGAACACTGCTTCTTCCATGAAGCACTTAATGCCAGCCGGTCGAGCAAAGAACCTATAATGATATTGTAGAGGGCAAATGGCATTCCGTGCGTATGTGCTGCTTTTAACAGAACCCTTCCAAGTGGAACTGCATAGAATCCCTTGGCAAAATAAGGATCCATCGTAAATCCAAGAATAAAACCTCCCAACCCACCCAAAACAATAACAATTCCGCCAGCAATAATATTTAACCGTCCTGCGAACATTTCTTAACCTCCTTTTAAGGTATTTTATTTTCCCCAATCCAATAAAAGGGGCGTTTGGCCGTTTCTAAAGAAACTGTATTAAATAATAAAAATCATACTGAATATTTGAAATAGGATTATCGTGCGATCCATCCCCACCTTACGAAGATCTCTTGACCCTCAGCAGATAACAGAAAATCAGCAAACTCCTTAGTCAATGCTTTTCGCTCAGAGCGATTAGCCAGCGCTATACCACATGAGCGATAGAGATCAATGGTAAGAGACCTGTATCACCCCAATGATTTTGAAATTAAATCATAGGCCGTTTCGAAGTTATCTGTTGTTATTTGAACTGGCTCTCCATATTCCACCGTAATCGTAGAAAACGGCAAAGGCCACTTGCGTCTATCCCAGTAGGGAATTTCAAGTGAATGAGTAATGTGAAAGCGCATTGGGACGATTGGAATGTTACCCTGCAAGGAAATATAAAGGATGCCCTTCTTCATTTGAAATGGAGGGCCACTGGGACCATCTGGCAAGAGAACAGTGGAATATCCTTGTTTGAGATATTCCACAAGCTGATCCGCGGCCTCTTTGCCTGAATAGCCAGAGGATCCAAGAATGATCTTTTTAACGCCAATCAAACGGAGCATAACGTGACTTGGTTTCATATACCATGTCGGGTGTTGCATCCATACATGAAGCTGAGTGCGAAAAAAGACCGTGAAGTAAAGGAATATATAGGTATGCCAAAAACAGAAGATATAATTTGAACTTTCTTTGAGATGCTCCTTTCCGATGAATACAGTTTTACTCGTGAAACGGACTATGAATAGGTAGATAGAACCCAAACATGGTATTCCATATCCAAACAGGTAGAATATTGGTTTAAGAACTAACGGAACTTCATTAACATGGTATTTCGAAAAAAATGATTTTTTCATTTCATATACAGCAGATGGTTTAAAAATCAGGGTTTGCCTTCGACCCGAGACATCGGCGAGCTCAGTTGAACCGCTCAGGCGGAGGTTGTGTCGTTGAATGTATCAATCAGTGGTCTTAGCCGAACCTGGAAATCTTAAACGCGCACTGGGTGAATGTTGTGAATCTCTATGGCCACTAAAGTCGGACCTGGTAAGAGTCTTTTTCCTAACAGCGGATAGACTCGTCTTTGCGTAGGCGCCTTAAGCCCGCCGAAGTCCTTGAAATTCTCGCAGAAGTGGGCAGCGTGAGCCCATTGGCCTACCACTTCTGCCGTATAATCGAGGCGTCGCAAATACCAATTCTCGTCGAAGTAAAATATTTGTTTCCTGCAATGCGTAGGCAAATCTTGAGGGAAGGTGACGCCCAATCTTACCCATTGCTGTGACGGGTTTGGTAGGGGTTCAAGTAGTTCAAACCGAAACCCATCACGCAGAAAAAGGAATGGTGCGTTTAGGTAATTCCACGTTGCGTATCCTCCAAAGTAGATGAAGTCGAGTACATCCCAATAGAGAAGTCGTCGGAGCCCCCTGAATGCAGAGCGAGGTTGGAGCCGTCTTGTGACAATTGTCCCATCGCTTTCTGAAATTCGCACCTCATCGTTCCCGATGAGCTCCCCAGTTAATCCAGGGGAGGGGAAATCATGGAAGAGAAACCTCGGTTCATGGGCTTTGGCAGTAACCTTTACATGGTTAAGTGGGGACCTTCGCTTAGCAGTGAATAAGAAGCCACATGCCGAGATCTCAGCTTCAATGGCCTCTCAATGGCCTCTAAATTGTTCCACAAGTCCAGTCCGCCATGGGCCTCAAGGATTTTTTGAAGAATATGGTTAAGATCCATGTGTTTCCTTTTTGAAAGTCTTTTCCTCTCGTTTCATCTTGCGGTGCCGCTTCTTCATCTTTCAAATCAAATTTACTCATTTTGGTCCAACCCGAACCTGATGCAATCGCATTAGGACTTATTGTTAACCCAAAATCTATAGTTCATCGCCTTGAATAGGTTTACGACTCGGAACTTTAGTCCATATCTTTTTAAAGTCCCATTTTTGCTCTTGTGGCTCTTTTCTCCAGGTAGTCCTCCGTCATCAGCGCAGAAATTTTTTCTGAAACTGCCGATGAAATGAACTGGTTGATTGAAACTCCTTCTTTTCTTGCAATTTCTCTGATATGACGATGAATGGATTCGGGCAAGCGGAGACTTAGAGCACTCATAATATTTCCTCCAATAATTTTCGGGGCGTTACGCTTTAGCGTTGCCTGCACCGCCTTGCTAGCCATCTGCTTTGAATCCATTGTGGAAAGTAACAGTACCCCGCGGAGTGTGTCCGTCAAAAGACAGAGCGAAGAAAAACTCCTGTGGTACTCCTTCGTGCACAAGTCCCGGCATATTCTTGAACCCGAATTTTCTGTAGTAATCCGGATGTCCCACGAGACAACATCCTTGAGCGTTCATATCTTTTAGTCGTGACAGGCCTTCCCGTATCAGAGTTTTGCCAATGCCCTGCCGCTGGTACGCTGGTAACACCGAAACAGGTCCAAGCCCGTACCAGTTCGGAGTGCCATCCGAGATGGTAATGGGAGAAAATGCAATATGCCCTATCACACGGCCATCCATTTCTGCGACGAGTGATATCGTGAGAGCCCTGGCGGCCCGCAGTGCCTCAATAATGAACTGCTCGGTGTGGTTGCTGATTTCCAGGGTTTTGAATGCGGCAACCGTTACCTCGGTTATCGCGCTTACATCGGCATCGGTTTCGCTCCTGATAACGATCTTCGGATTCATGGGTTTCTTGTTTCTCGTTCTTGCTGGCTAATGTCAAGGGTAAGGTGTTGGAGACTCACCCTGAAGAGAAGGCAGAGATATTCACGCTTGCCTAGACCCGTTTGTTACGTGTGAATTTCTTTCCTCGAGGATCCTCTTCAGGTTCTCCCCCTCCTCCTTCATATGCTTTCGGATGGAGGAGAGTCCCATCTCCAGTTTCCGTTTGGCAAGCGCTCTGGCTATGCGGCCAATCCGGAGATAGACCTCGGCAGTAAAGACACAACCGTCTCTGCTGGGTTTTATTTCGAACCTGTTCTTGGGGAAGAAGAATCTGACGAGTCGAGATAAGGGAACATATTCGATCTCTCTGTTTGGCACTATCTTGGAAATACGGAACTTCAGCTTATGCAATTTGCCATGCAGATACTCTTCAGCGTATGCAACGGAACCCTCTTCGTAGGGATTTCCCCTTATCCAGCGAAACGTCACATGATCAATGGGATGCCAGGCGCGATAGCTTGCATCGTCAACAATCTGGAGAAAGAAATCGAAGACTTTCTCTGGGGGTACCCCAACTTCCACTGAATCTGTAATAACGACATCTTCCAGTAGTTTCATATTTGTTTCTCCCACACAACGCTCGACGCTGAGCGACTGGCACGGAGGCTTCATGAAGTTGTGAAGCCGGAGTGACCGCGCTCTGGGCTTTGCTCAGCACCATTAGTTAGCCTCTTGTTCTTGTTCATCTTTCTTCTGAAGCAGCACCTTCCAGCGCCGCTGCCGATGGCGATAGAACAAGTGAGCGAACAGCCAGATGAATGGGGTTAACCAGCCCGCCTGGATTTCAATTTCATCGGTATAGCTCACCACACCCGGGGCCTCCTCTTGAAAGAAGATGTTGTGATTCCAGACCGACGCCAGCAGCCCACTCTCGCGGCTTGAGATGGTGTTGTGATCTCTATCGATCTTTACGAGCTGGATGATGTGACGCCCCAGCGGGATGAACTTTAGAAAATACAGCTTCAGCGGATAAGTCCGCCCGACCTGCCATTCGCCATCAAGCACACCGGCCTCAACTGGAACGAAGCTGAGAATGGGCGATGCCACGAACTGGAGTGACCTCGGCTCGATGATCTTCTGCCAAAGCTCGATCTCGGTACAAGCAAGGCGCGTGGAAATACGAGCAAGCATCCTCTTTCTGCCTCCTTGATGGCTAACGACTGGAATCAACGGGGGCTACAAACCAATCCGCTGGAATGATTCATTATGCCTGTTTTCTCAACCTTTTGTTACCAACCATATCAAGCAGAGCGTCTGGATGTGTGGCTGCAACCCTCAATAAAAAACGAGCCGGCCCCTCCGGTTTCCGCAGTCCTTGTTCCCAGTTGCAAAGCGTAGCAACACTTATCCCCATCAGAGTAGCAAACTTGTCTTGAGATAAGCCGTATTGTTCGCGTATCTTCAGTACCTGGGATTCAGGAAACTCAATTGTTCGCAAAGGCTTCATGGTGCCTTTCATAATCGCGGCACCTTGCTTCACACCTTCGAGTAGTTCGTCAAATAGTTCCTTTTTCATCGGTATTCTCCTTCAACAGCCTTCCTGAGTTGTTTGAGTTGTTTCGATGTTAGCTCCTCCTGTTTACTTTTGGAAAAGGCAAATAGGACCTGCATGATAGGTGGTGTGGGAGGGACGGCGAATTACCGTCCCTTACCCGATTCGATGTGATTTATCTTATTTCAGTAAATACTTCGGGGTGTTGTTCAGCAATACGTAGCAGAGATTTTGCCGGGCATTGAGGCCTTCGTCTTCCCTGCTCCCAATCTTGTATAGTACGCGGGCTAACACCCATTAAGCCTGCAAAAGTTGTCTGTGACAGATTCAACCTCTTTCTAATGGTTTTTGTAGGAGATGGTTCATTTAAGGTATGTGCTTTTAATTTTATCTCGCCTTTTTTAAAGCGTTTTATCTCTTTTATTCTATTTAATATTTCTTGACCAATATTGCGATTACTCATTTTCAATTTCCTCCGCAATCTTTTTTAAAAAATGGCTTGGAATTGTTGTTTTCTCATTCTTTGAATATAGGGTAAGCAACCATATTTCATTATCTGATTTTTTCTAAAAATATATAATCCTAATTCCGCCTCTTTCCCCTTTTCCCTTCTGTGCCCATCTGACCTTCCTGACCCCACCACTTCCGCGAATGAGATCCCTGGCTTCAGCTAACAATTATTGAACTGTGTTTATGATTATCTAAAACTCTATAAAAAATCATTATTCTTGTCAAACAAAATTCACTCTTTGGAAACCCGTTGAAGTCGATAGATATTTTCTGTATAATGGCATCATTTTATTGAGTTTGTTTGGCAAAATTGATCAAGGGAGTCTATTGGAGATGTGGAAAGTTCTCTTATTAATCCTATTTTTTCTCTTGACTGCGTGTGGGCCGAGGCAACGGGTTGTGATTGATCGAAGCGTGCCTCCTCCTGAAAGACCGGAAATCAGGAAGGAAGCGAAGCTTCCTCCTGAAGCAAAGCTTGAGAAGAGGGAGACGCGTGAGGTTCAATACGGGGTCGCCTCCTGGTATGGAGGCGAGTTTCACGGAAGACCGACTTCGAGCGGCGAGGTCTATGATATGTTTCAACTCACATGTGCCCATAACTCCCTGCCTCTGGGAACGATGGTGATGGTGACCAACCTCGAAAACGGGAGATCTGTGGAGCTGAGAGTGAATGACCGGGGGCCTTTTGTTAAGGAAAGGATTATTGATGTCTCTTATGCGGCTGCGCGAATGCTCGGAATGTGGGGAAAAGGTACAGCCAACGTCAAGGTGGAGTGGGTAGGCTCACCGCTTGTTGAACAGGTGGAGCGTTTTAATCTTCAAGTAGGCTCTTTCAGTGATGAAGCCAGAGCTCGTGATCTGGTTGAACAGTTAAAGAAGAATTTCGAGAATGTCTATGTGGCTATGGTGGAGACCCAAACACAGAAATACCATCGGGTGCGAATAGGGCCGTTCGGAACGAAAGAGGCAGCTCTTCCAGTTGCATCTAAATTAACCGGAATGGGTTTTAATGTATTGGTGACGAATCGGTAGGATAAAACAAAGTTCGGAGTTCGCCTGCCTACGCCGAGGCTTCGGCAGGCAGGGAGTTGGGAGTTCGGAGAAAAAGGCTAACAACAGTATAATAGAGGTTGAGAAGGGGATATTTTTCCCCTATAATGAATTATATTTCTTAAATAACCTCTCCACACTTCTCAATCTAACGCCCCCATCCATCTTCCCCCTCTTAAGATAAGAGGGGGAAGGGGGAGTTATAAGGGGAGGCTGGGTGGGGACAGGATTGACAAACTTATTTCCGCCAACTTGATGAAAATTAAGACCATCCTTTTAATTCCTCCTGTGGTTTTTCTGATTGTCCTTGGAGTGAATCTCCTCTTCGTCAGTCAACGGCCTGACCAGCGGGTGAACCAGTTGATCATGAGTTCCATTGGCGACGCCTCTTTCCTCAATCCCATCCTGGCCCAGGATTCTGCCTCCAGTGACATCAACTCTTTTGTTTTTGACGGCCTGATCAAGTATGACAGAGATCTCCAGAGCTTTGTCGGGGAATTGGCCGAGTCATGGGAAATTAAAGAAGGAGAGAAACCCGAAATCACTTTTTTCTTGCGAAAGGGCGTTCTCTGGCATGACGGGAAGGAATTTACCGCTGAAGATGTGAAGTTCACGTACGATAAAATCATGGATGAGAAGACCAATACCGTCCGCCGAAGCGACTACGAGCTCGTTGAAAAGGCAGAGGTATTGGATTCGCATACTTTCCGGGTGACCTACAAACAGCCCTTTTCTCCGGGATTGGGAACCTGGGGCATGGGGATCATTCCGAAGCATCTCCTGGAAAAGGGAGACATCAACACCACTCCTTTTAACCGGAAACCTGTGGGAACCGGACCTTTCCGGTTTGTGGAGTGGGTGACGGATGAGAAGATCGTTGTGGATGCCAACCCCGCTTATTTCAAGGGGAGGCCTCTTCTGGACCGGATCATCTACCGGATCATTCCGGAAGTCTCTCTCAGCGAGATGGAACTGCTGACCAAGGGCGTTGATTCTTACGGCGTCTCGCCCCATCAATTCCGGAGAATGAGCGAGATTGATTTTCTGAAAATCTATTCTCAGCCCGCATTGGGTTACACCTATATTGGCTATAATCTCAAAAACCCTCTTTTCCAGGACAAACGGGTCCGACAGGCATTTACCCATGCCATCAACCGGGAGGAGATCGTTCAATATGTTCTTTATGGATATGGGAAGGTAATCAGTGGGCCTTTTCCGAGCCACCTCTGGTATTACAATCCAAATGTAAAGCCCTTTCCCTTTGATCCACAGAAAGCCAAGGCTCTTATGGAAGAGGCCGGATGGAAGGATACGGATGGGGACGGCGTCCTGGATAAAAATGGTCAGCCTTTCCGCTTCAAGCTCATCACCAACAGCGGGAACGATGTTCGGCGGGATGTCGGAGTTCTGGTTCAGCGGCAGCTTCGTGAGCTCGGAGTGGATGTCACGTTTGAAGTTTATGAGTGGAGCGTCTTTCTTAAAAATTTCATCAATGCAAGACACTTCGATGCCTGCATCCTGGGATGGGGACTGTCTCCGGACCCGGATGATTATCAGATCTGGCATTCCAGTCAGATCGAGAAGGGTTTTAATTTCGTCTCCTATAACAACCCTGAAGTGGACCAGCTCTGGGAGGAAGGACGAAAGGAATACGACGTCGAGAAAAGAAAACAGATCTACTGGCGCATCCACGAGCTGATGGCAGAGGATCAGCCTTACACCTTTCTCTTCTCGCCGATCGGGATGTCGGCGCTTCAGAATAAATTCGTATTGGTGGAAGATGGCCCATCGGGCCAGAAGACCTACCGACCGATTAAGATTGAAAAGGCAGGCCTGATGTACGATCTCATCCGCTGGTATGTGCCAACCAAAACGGTGATGGAGAAATAGGGAATGGCTTCTTTCCTGCTACGACGCATTGGCCAGATGTTCATCACCCTCATCGGGATTAGCATCATCTCCTGGGTCATCATTACGACAGCGCCCGGTGGCCCGATTTCTTTGACGATGGACCCCAAAATCTCGCCTAAAATCATCGAGCAGATGATGAAGAATTATGACCTGGATAAACCGATCTACCAGCAATATTTCCTATGGATCAAAAAACTTTTCACCGGCAAGCTCTATTCTTTCAAAGACGGAAGGCCTGTCCTGGAAAAGATCTGGGAAAGGATCGGGAACACCTTACTGCTGAACCTGGTGGCCATAGTTATTATCTTCTCGCTGGCCATTCCGCTCGGCGTCTTTTCAGCGAGAAAACAGTACTCCATGATGGACCGCCTCACCACGTTCGGTGTTTTTCTCGGACTCTCCATTCCCGGGTTCTGGCTTGCCTATCTCATCATCCTTGGAACCGTTGAGCTTTTCGGTTACCCGGTTCTCGGCATGCGCTCTTTTGTGACGGAAGGGTTTGGTACAGGAGAACTCATCCTGGACAGGATCTGGCATCTGTTACTGCCGGCTCTGATTATGGCGATTCACGGGCTGGCAGGTCTTTCACGATACACACGCTCGAGTATGCTGGAGGTGATCCGTCAGGACTATATCCGGACGGCAAAGGCGAAGGGAGTTCCGGAAGAAACGGTCTATTATAAACACGGACTCCGGAATGCGCTTCTTCCGATTGTCACCCTCTTCGGATTTCTCATTCCGGGTTTAATCGGAGGATCGATCATCATGGAGAGTGTTTTTGCCTGGCCCGGAATCGGAAGGCTGGCTTACCAAGCGGTGCTTGCAAGAGATTACCCGGTGGTAATGACGATCAATACCATTACCGCTGTACTCGTTCTTCTGGGAAATTTTGTCGCTGACCTTCTTTACGGAGTCGCCGATCCGAGGATAAGGTATCAATAAGACAGAAATCCGAAGCACGAAATCCGAAATACGAAACAAGCACGAATATACAAAATCCAAATGTTCAAAACAAAAGCCTTGAATTTTTCCATTTGAAAATTTCAGATTTGTTTCGGATTTCGATATTCGAATTTCGGATTTATGAATTAATCGATGGATTCTGAAACTAAAACCTTTTGGCGTTATTTTAAACGGAATAGGCTGGCGGTTGGGGGACTGCTGGTGATCCTTCTCATCTTTTTTGTGGCTGGGTCCGCCTCCTTGATTGCGCCCTATGATCCGGGAAAGACCAATGTCTCCCAAAAATTGAAATCCCCGTCTTCTGAACATTTTCTCGGAACAGATCAACTCGGGCGGGATGTCTTCAGCCGGATGCTTTATGGGTCGAGGATCTCCCTCTCTGTGGGGTTTGTTGCTGTGGCGATTTCCATCATCATCGGTGTCTTTGTCGGAGCTATTGCGGGCTATTATGGAAAGTGGATAGATGCGATCCTGATGCGGTTTGTGGACATCATGCTCTGTTTTCCATCTTTTTTTCTCATCCTCACCGTAGTGGCTCTTCTCGGCCCGAGCATGTTGAATGTCATGGTGGTGATTGGCATCACCTCCTGGATGGGGACGTCACGGTTTGTACGCGCAGAGTTTCTCTCCCTGAGAGAGAGGGACTTTGTCCAGGCGGCGCGAGCGCTCGGTATGAAGGATAGCAGAATCATCTTCAGACATATCTTACCCAATGGCCTGGCGCCGGTATTTGTGACGGCGACGCTCGATGTGGCTACAGCCGTGCTGGTCGAAGCAGGCCTCAGTTTTTTGGGGTTCGGCGTCCAGCCTCCTGCGCCAAGCTGGGGGAATATTCTCACCGAGGGAAGAACCTATATCTTTGACGCCTGGTGGCTGACTGTCTTTCCGGGCTTAGCCATTCTGATCACAGTTCTCTCGTTTAATTTGTTAGGAGAGGGGTTAAGAGATGCGCTTGACCCGAGGCTGAGAGGAAGAAGATAGATAAATCGAATGCCAAATGTCAAAGTTCAAATGACAAAATTTTGTAACACTTTAGCGGTTTGAAAAAACTTTATAAAATCCCTCCCAACCTCCCTTTGCCAAAGGGAGGTGAAAGGAATTCCCCCTTTGGTAATCTTTTCCCCCGTAGAAAACGGGGGAAAGGGGGACTAAGGTCGTTGCGACTCGAAACCGAGGGGATTTAATGATGATTCTTTTGATCCATTGACTCATATATCTCTTCTTTTCAAAAAGCTAAATTGATACAAAATTTTTAATTAGATTTTAACACGTTAAATTTGAGATTTTTTTCTAATTCCATGAAACAGGAAACTCTTCCCTCCCTCTCCCCGTTGCGGAGAGGGGAAGGGTGAGGGGAAATTCCAAATATTTTTAAATAGATTTTTAGCATTTGATCATTTATCATTCCTTTGGCATTTGGATTTAGATATTTGGAATTTAAAAGGATGAACCAAGTTAAAGAAAATTCGCAAAAAACCCCTCTTTTGGAAATTCGGTCTCTGACCACCTGGTTTTTTACAGAGGATGGGGTGGTGAGGGCGGTCGAAGATGTGAGTCTTGAAATCTTCCCCGGGGAGATCGTTAGCCTCGTAGGCGAATCTGGATGCGGAAAGAGTGTGACGGGCCTCTCTCTTCTGCGGCTGATTCCAATGCCTCCTGGGAAAATCCTGAAAGGTGAACTTCTTTTTGAAGGAAGAGATCTTTTAGGGTTGGAAGAGAGGGAGATGGAAAAGGTGAGGGGAAATGATATCTCCATGATCTTCCAGGAACCGATGACTTCTCTCAATCCCGTATTTACGATCGGGAATCAGATTATGGAGGCCCTCCAGCTTCATCAGAATCTCGATAAAAAAGAGGCGCGACAAAAGGCCATTGAGATGTTAGACCGGGTGAGGATTCCCTCTCCGGAAGTGAGAATTGATTCCTATCCCCATCAACTGAGTGGAGGAATGAGACAGAGGGCGATGATTGCCATGGCTCTCTCCTGTCAGCCCAAACTCCTGATCGCAGATGAACCCACGACAGCGCTCGATGTAACGATACAAGCACAGGTCCTCCGCCTCCTGAAAGAAATCCAGCGGGAGATGGGGATGTCAGTCATGCTGATTACCCATGACCTGGGGGTAGTTTCTGAGATTGCTGACCGGGTGGCGGTCATGTATGCAGGCAGGATTGTGGAGTCTGGGCCAATTGAGTCCATCTTCGGAGGAATGCGCCATCCCTATACGAGAGGACTGTTGGAATCGATTCCTCAGCTGAATGAAAAGAGGGAAAGGCTTAATGCGATCCCCGGTCAAGTCCCAAACCCGATGAATCTGCCCGGCGGTTGCAAATTTCATCCGAGATGTCATCTGATGATTGACGCCTGTAAGAATGAGGAACCTCCTCTCTTTCAGGTCAATGGCAATCATTACAGCCGCTGCATCCGATGGAAAGAATGTTGTTAATGCAGTTATGAGTTCGGAGTTCAGAGTTCGGAGTTTTAATTCTTATCTCCGAACTACGAACTCATGACTCCGAACTGGAGAAGTTGAGATTAATATGGATCAAAACGGGTACCTGCTTCAGGTTCGTGATCTAAAAAAATATTTCTATCGGGAGAAGCTCTTCTCTTCTGAAAGGGAACCGATCCGCGCAGTCGATGGGGTCACGTTCTCCATCAGAAAAGGAGAGACGCTCGGGTTGGTGGGAGAGAGCGGTTGCGGCAAGACAACGGCAGGCAAAGCCATCCTGAGATTGATTGAGCCGACCGCTGGCCTCATTTTATTCAAAGGAGAAGATATCCTCGCCCTTAACCGGGAAGGCCTCAGAAGATTGAGACCCCACATGCAGTTTATCTTTCAGGACCCCTACGAATCGCTCAATCCGAGGATGAGGGTGGGAGAGATTGTAGGTGAAGGTCTGGAGATTCATCGGGTTGCCCAGGGGAAGGAGAAGGATGACAGGGTATCGGAGATCCTTAAGAAGGTTGGACTCCACCCAGGGGATGCGATGCGTTATCCCCATGAGTTCAGCGGAGGACAGAGGCAGAGGATTGGCATTGCAAGAGCTATCTCACTCAATCCGGAACTGATCGTTGCTGACGAACCTGTTTCAGCCCTCGATGTTTCCATCCAGGCCCAGATCCTCAACCTTCTGATGGACCTCAGAGATCAGTTAGGCCTCACCTATCTCTTCATCTCCCATGACCTTCGCATCGTCAAACATATCAGCGACCGAATTGCCGTCATGTATCTTGGAAAGATGGTAGAGATGGCCAGGGCTGAAGATCTCTTCCGCCGGCCTTTTCATCCTTATACTCAAATCCTGCTTAAAGCCATCCCCAAATTGGACCCTTCAGGAAGAAGTGAGGATCCCCCCCTTAGAGAAGAGTTCCGTCCGGGTGCCATGGCCAAGGGGTGTCTCTTCCAGCCGAGATGTCCTCATTCACAAGAGAAATGCCAGATGGAACAACCTCTCCTCATGGACCATGGAGAGGAACATCTCGTTGCCTGCCATTTTGTCTTTAGCTAGCTTCATTTAGTAGAGAATTCACCAGCTTGTAGCTGGTGGTAGCTCAATTCCATATGTATGTCCGACATCTCCTCCTCACCCTAACTCACCGTACAAAGAATGCTTGAAAAAATCCTTTCATTTCTGTAATCTATAAAAAAGTCTTGAAAAAGGAGGGGAAAATGACCTTACTTGTCATTCTTATTATCATTGTCATCGTTGTCGCTGCTGTCGTCACGATCTATAACAAACTCGTTCGGCTCCGCAACACAGTCAAGTCTTCTTGGTCCGATATTGATGTCCAGTGTAAAAAACGATTTGATCTTGTCCCTAACTTGGTTGAGACCGTGAAGGGATATGCCGCTCATGAGAAGACGGTCTTTGAGAAGGTGACTCAGGCAAGGGCGATGGCCATGCAAGCAAACTCCCCCACCGAGATGGCAAAGGCAGAGAACATGATCCGGGATACTTTAAAAAGCCTGTTTGCCGTGGCAGAGGCTTATCCGGAACTGAAAGCCAATGCCAACTTCATGCAACTCCAGACACAGTTGCAGGAATTGGAGAATAACATTGAATACGCCAGGCGATATTATAATGCTGTGGTACGAGACTTTAACATCCTGATTGAATCGTTTCCCTCAAACCTGATTGCCTCAATGTTTAATTTTAAACAGGCTGATTTATTCCAACTGGAAGCCCCTGATGCAGAAAGGAAACCAGTGAAGGTGAGTTTTTAGAAAATTTCAGATTGTAGATTGCAGATTGAAAAAGGCAAGAGTCAAAAATGAAAAGTCATAAAAAATATCTTAGACTATTTATTTTCCTCATCCTCAACCTTAGCCTTAACCTATTAATTTCTTCTCCGGCGTTGGCACAGTATTTCACCATCACCAAATTTCACTCGGATATCACCATTCAGAAGGATTCGTCCTTTATTGTTCACGAGACGATTGAGGTAAAATTCCATCGTCCCAGGCGTGGAATTTATCGGGAAATCCCGTTTAAATACAGAGATGAGTTTGGCAAGACCATAACCACACCTACCTCTGTTCTGGCTGTGAAGGACGAATCCGGAAAACCCTGGGAATATCAGATCAAGAAAGCCGGATCGTTAATCCATATCAGAATTGGTGACCCCAAACGGTTTGTCTCCGGCAATCAGACCTATGTAATCACCTATGAAGTGGAAAACGCCATCCTTTTTCTTAATGACCACGACGAACTTTACTGGAATGTGACCGGCAATTACTGGAAAGCAGATATTGTCAATGCCTCCGCAGACGTATCTTTAGCCACAACACAGAAAAGCAAGAATCTATGGGCTGCTGGATTTACAGGAACTTATGGTTCCAAGGCCTCAGAGTGTGAGCATGAGGCGAATGATAATAAGGGAAGGTTTATCGCCAAGAAGAGTCTTGCCGCTGGTGAAGGCTTGACCATTGCCTTTGGATGGGACAAGGGGCTTGTCTCACCGCCTTCTTCATGGAAAAAGTTACTATGGATGGTCAACTTCCAGGAGAATTGGGTTTTTCTCATTCCCATCCTCTCCGTCTTATTTATGTTCAATCTCTGGCATCGAAAGGGAAGGGACCCGAGAGTGAGAGAATCTGTCACCGTCACATATGAACCCCCTAAGATTGAACACCGTTCTCTGACTCCTGCAGAGGTAGGAACGCTGCTTGATGAGAAGCTCGACCCAAGGGATATCACCTCAACGATCGTGGGCCTTGCAGTCAAAGGATATATTCAGATTGAAGAGGTTAAAAAGGAGGGGTTGCTTTTTGACAAATCGGATTACTATCTGAAAAAGATCAAAGAGTCGGATGGTGCCCTTGGCTCTTTTGAGTCGGAACTGATCAACCGCCTCTTCTCCTTTGCTCCGTCCCGCCTCTCTATATCGAGTTTGAAAAATAAATTTTATAAGGATTTACCCGCCCTGAAGAAGACTCTCTATGGGGAACTCATAAGGAATAAATATTTTCTCGTTAGCCCCGAAAAGGTAAGGAATCTTTATTTTCTGACGGGGTTTCTCATCATTGTCCTTGGAGGTTTTGTCCTTGCGCTCTTCTTCCCTGATTCTATGTGGAAAGGATTTATCGCAAGCGGATTAACTGGACTGCCCATCCTTTTTTTCGGATGGCATATGCCTGCGAAAACCAGTACAGGTGCCCTGGCCTATATGGGAATCTTAGGATTTCAGGAATTTATGAATCGCGCAGAGAAAGACCGACTTGAGCGAATGGGAGATAAAGATCTCTTTTCAAAATTTTTACCCTATGCCATTGCCCTTGATGTGGCGGATAACTGGGCAGAGGCATTTGAGGGGATTTATCAAGAACCGCCTAACTGGTATGCCTCCCCAGGAGGATTCAGAACATTTCATCCGGTTAGTTTTACTCGATCCATCAACACAGTGACCTCAAGCCTCGGCACGGCCATGTTCTCCGCACCAAGAGGGAGCAGTGGAGGCGGGGGAGGCGGAGGATTTGGGGGAGGAGGTTCCTCTGGAGGTGGCTTCGGCGGCGGAGGCGGCGGGAGCTGGTAGAAATTGGGGACGGGTTCACATTTTCTTGTTATCCCTTCAAAAAATTCATACAGACGATTTTAATTTTGACTCATGTGCTGTTGAATCACTGCCACAGCATCTAAATGTGAACCCGTCCCCGATTTCTCCATTAGGCGGTAACGTTAGAAGGATATTCCCGAGGCGAATACCTGAACTCGCACGATCTCTCATCTCATGACGATACCTCTTCGATATGCCATTGTCATTCCCGTTTATAACCATGGGACACAGGTACGGGGGGTGGTCGAGAAATGCCTCCAGCTCAGACTGCCTGTGATTGTGGTTGATGATGGGTCAACAGACTCAACTCCCCATGTCCTCGCTTCCATTTCCGGAATAACCGTGATACGCCACAAAAAAAATCAGGGCAAGGGAGCTGCTTTGCTTACAGGGTTTGTTGCAGCTTTCCGGATTGCCGACTGGGCCATTACGATTGACGCCGATGGGCAGCACGATACAGAAGATATCCTTCCCCTGATTCAAGCAGTCCCTGTGACGCAGCGACCCATCGTCATAGGGAAACGGACGGGGATGGAGCATGGAAATGTCCCATGGAGCAGTCGCTGGGGGCGAAGATTCGCCAACTTTTGGGTTTGGGCCTCATGCGGGAGATGGTTTTCAGATTCACAGTCTGGGTTTCGGCTGTACCCCCTACCTGAAACTCCGAATCTTGGGACTAAAACCAAGAGATACCAGTTTGAAGTGGAAGTTTTAGTTCGGGCAGTGTGGCGTGGAATTCCTGTCCTCGAGGCACCTGTGCGTACCCTCTATGGGCCCCTTGATGAAAGGGTTTCCTATTTCAGACCGTGGCGAGATTTCTGGCGCAACACTCGGACCTTTGCACGGCTGATCGCTATGAGGGTGCTCATCCCATCAAGACTTCGGAAATGAAAAGACTTCAGGCTTTCTTGGAAGGAAAAGGGAGATGTCTCTTTTTCCCATCATAGCAGAACCTGTCCATTTTTCGCAGGAGGCATCCGTTGCTCAAAAAATGATGAAGGAGGTTGAGGCTGTCGCGAGGAAGTTCATCACTTAGACCAAACTGGTGACTAATGAAGTGTTGACTCCGCCAAAGGCGAAGTTATTGCTTACAGCGAGACTAAAACGTTGGTCCAAAGATTCGCCAATCACATGGTGTAATGGCGGTAGGGCTGGGTCCGGGGTCTCAAGATTTAATGTGGAAGCAATGAAGCCTTCCCGCATCATTAGAAGAGTGGCAATGGCCTCAATCGCTCCGCAGGCCCCCATGGTGTGCCCCATGTAACCCTTGATGGAGGTGGTCGGGACACCCAGCCCGTAAACTTTATTAATGGCTGTTGCCTCGACTTCATCTCCAGGGGTTGTCCCTGTTGCATGAGCGTTCACGTACTGGATTTCAGCCGGATTGCGTCTGGCGTCCTTTAGAGCAAATAGCATACATTCTTCCATAGACCGAGCATCCGAATTCGTAAGATGCACACCGCTTCCATTTGTCCAGAAGCCTTCAATCTCGCCCCAAATAGGGGCGCCTCGATTTTTGGCCCGCTCGTATTCCTCAAGGATCAAAGTCGCTGCACCCTCGGCCACGACTAAACCATCCCTGTTTTCATCAAAAGGTCGAGGTGTATGTGATGGCTGGTCGTTATAGTTGGATGATGTGGCCAGCATTAAATCGAACACGACGGCAGAGAGAATGTCCAGCTCATCCGCTCCCCCCGTAATCATGATGTCAGCCTTTCCAGCCTTGATCGCCTCGAAGCCAAATCCTACCCCTTGGGAACCGGAAACGCAGGCTGGGCAGGAGGCTATGAGGGGTCCCCTTGTATGGAATAGAATGGAGAGATTGGCTGCACAAGTATGGCTCATACATTTCAAGTACCATGATGGGGGTATCCCTGTGAGAGAACGGTTTTTAATTATGGTTCCCATATATTCCATTTGACTTTTGGTGCTTCCTTCGGTTGATCCATAAGAGACGCCACAGGTCTGCGAAGCTATCTCCTCTTCGCTAAGGCCTGATGCCTTTACCGCGTCAATGGCTGAGAGAGCTGCCAACATTGCCACTCTGCCCATACTGCGCCGGTATTGCCGGGGGATTAATTCTTCCTGCCCTTCAATATGGCACAATCCGGCCACTCGGGTTCGTAATCCCGTCATCTTTTCCCAATCGGGCATGATGCAAATACCACTTCGTCTTTCCTTGAGCGATGTTACAAGTTCCTCAAGGGTATTGCCAATAGGAGACCTTATCCCCATGCCTACCACAACAACTCTTCTCTTATCCATTTTCAACAAATCTTTCGTACAAGCCTCTATGACCCATGGTTTCTGGTTGGTCCAACTTTCATAGCCATCCTATTATCATCTCATCTGCTTATCGCCGGATAAGGCTTTCTGGATTTCTTCGGGGATCTGAAAAACCATTTCCATCTCCGGTATCAGAACCGCTACCTGTTCACTCCGACCCCTGGCACAGACTTTGCCGTTAGACATGAGCTTTATTTCAAAATCTAGGACGATCTTAACGCGAGCTTCCTTGACCACTGCTGTGCAGATGAACTCATCATCGAACCTCAAAGGCCAGATATGTTTGATCGTGGAGCGGACTACAGGAAATACGTACCTTGTATCTTTCATATAGTGCCTTAAATCTACTCCGCATTCTCTAAAGAGCGTCTGCCGAGCCACTTCGAAGTATTTCAAGTAATTACCATGCCAGACAATCTGCATAAGATCTACATCGTAATAGGGCACTTTCAATGTAACACTGGTTGAAACAGATTGAGCCATTCCACTCACAAAGATATCTCCCTTGGAATTGAAAAGAATGAAAAAAAATGACAGCCTTGTTTAATTCTCAATAATTTTTTATCGAAAATAAAGTTATCATAACATAAATACTTTTTCAATTGCGACATCCTCTGACTGTCAAGCCAAAATAGAAATGTCCTGTTTTTAAGGTTGAGATTCAATGGGTCTTGCTCGTTCATAACGATGTTTACCAAACTTGAAGCTCCTCCAAGGGTGAGTGGCTGAAGGAGGAGTGGGTTTGATCGTTTTAGGGATAACCGAGAGTGGTTTTTCTCTTACGGGTCGTTGGGTGATCTCCCTGAATCTCAAAGCCCGATCTTTATAGGTCATAACCATAGAACCATCGATTCGATCCTGGACCATTACCTTGGAGGCCCTGATCGCATCCTCCACCTGATACAACTTCCTGTTATGAGCCACCGTAAAGTCATTTCTCAGAGTTCTCTCGGTCTTAATGCATAAGATCGCATCAAGATTGATCCCCCTAGGTAAGGGCCGATGAAAATCTTCCTTCTCTTTGGGTTGTACCGAGAATCTCTTGTTATAGACAACAAGATACTCCTCTAAGAACCGATTACCTTCTTCGATACTGCTAATCCCTCTTAAACGCATCTCCTTGATGAGGCGATCCTGAAGCGTCCTAAAGAGTCGCTCAATTCGCCCCTTGGCCTGCGGCGAATGAGCATGAGCCACCTCTATCCCCAGCTCTTTTAAGGCCCTCTCAAACTCACTCAGTGGCCCCTCATCGTTCAACTCCTCCTCAATGGTTGGTTTGGCCGTCGATTTATAGGTCGAATGCTTATCCAGATAGATCTTCAGCGGTAAACCGTTTTTCTGGATATAGCGCTTCATACTATCCATCGCAGGAATCGTCCCCTCATACCCATAAAACCTCCCAAAGACTCCCCCGTTGGCATCATCCACATAGCTCATCAGAACACAAGGCTCCGATCTGTCCTCAAACCAAGCATGATGGGACCCATCCATCTGTACCATCTCTCCAACATGATGCTTTCGCTCCCTCCACTGACGATGCTTCCTTCTCTTTCGGCTCTTCTTCCAATCCCCAGCCTCGATTAACCACCTCCTGAGTGTCTCATCACTGATCCGAACCCTATCCCTCTCTAAAAGCTTCTCTGAAGCCAACGTCGGCCCAAAGCCTTTATAGTGCACCCGGTAAAGCTTCATCACCTTCTCTTTAATCTTAGATGCTATCCTGCGCTTTGAGGGCTTGCCTCTGGATCGATGGATGATGCCTCTGTCTCCTTCCCTCCTGATACGCTTAACGATCCTTCGTACCTGCCTTCCACTGAGCGATAGGATCTGGGCTGCCTCTACCTGCTTAATTATCCCTTCCAGAACCTTCTGGATAACATGTAACCGATTTAAGTCTCTTTGACGTGCCATGATCATGTCCTCTTCTGCCATCATGCCCTCCTTCAAAAAAGGGCATTGTAGCATGTACTAAAGAGGACATTTCTATTGTGGCCAATTAGTACTACAGCGACAAATTTTTTAGTAGACAACTGAAATGGAATCTGCTATACCTATAACCGGGGCGTATGGAAGAGGCCACGGCTTGAAAACCGGGCTACCGGAGATATTGTATTCCGGTAGAACAGG
>VGRY01000052.1 GCA_016875195.1 Deltaproteobacteria bacterium | reverse complement strand
GAATTCCTCAGGATGAATCAAGGGCAACCTATGAGCCTCCCTGCGATGACCGGGTTGCCTCCATCAATTTTGAAAAACCACTCGATGAGATTTACAATTTAATTAGAGGATGCGATCCCCAGCCAGGCGCCTATACGACTTACCACCCCTCACCCTATCCCTCTCCCCTGAGGGGAGAGGGGAAGGGTGAGGGGAAAAAAGTGAGATTTTATGAGGCGAAAATATCTTCCTCAAACATTGAAAGACAACCCGGAGAGGTTGTTGCGATTGAAGAGGGTGGCCTTCAAATCGCTGTCCAAGGCGGGGTCATCGTCGTTGGCAAGTTGCGAGTGGATAAAGGAGATAAAATCGGACCGCTGGAATTCGCACAGTCGGTTGGAATCAAGGTTGGAGAGCGGTTGGGATAGTAAATAAATTGCGGATTGCGGAATTCGGAATGCGGAATAAAGAATCCTAAAATTCAAAGTTTGATTTAAAACTCCGAACTCCGAACTCATAACTCCGAACTGCTTCAATAAGGAGGATCTATGCAACGTGAGCAGATGATAGACGAACTGACAAAGATTGTTGGGAAGGAGAATGTGCTTTTTTCGGAGACTGACCTGTTGCTCTATGGTTACGATGCATCCCTTTTTTTAGGTAAACCCGATTGCATTGTCTTTCCGGGTTCAACCCAGGAGGTTTCTCAGATCGTCAAGTTTTGTTACCGAGAGCGCATCCCTGTCATTGCAAGAGGGTCGGGAACGAATCTGAGCGGCGGAACGATTCCCACACGGGGTGGGATCATCCTTCACTTCTCCAGGATGAACAAAGTACTTGAGATCGATATCGAAAACCAAAGGGCTGTCGTAGAGGTGGGTCTTTTTACCCTTGCGCTGAAAAATCAGTTGGCGCGTTACGGATTTGTCTATCAACCTGACCCTGCGAGCGAGAAAGTTTCCACCTTCGGAGGAAATTTTGCCGAAAATTCAGGAGGCCCACACTGCCTTAAATATGGTGTGACGACCAACCATATCCTGGGCGCTGAAGTTGTTCTGCCGGATGGAGAGGTGATTCAAGTTGGCGGCAAGGCGCTCGACCATCCCGGATATGATCTGACAGGACTCCTAGTGGGTTCAGAAGGGACGCTGGGAATCGCCACCAAACTGGTCCTCCGGATCATGCCCAAATCCGAAGCAGTCAAGACGATGCTGGCTATCTACAATTCATTAGAGGATGCCGGCAGAACCGTGTCTTCTATCATCGCTGATGGTATTATCCCAGCTACCCTCGAGATCCTTGATAAATTGACGATCAAGGCGGTTGAGGAATCAGTGCATGCCGGGTTTCCGCTCGACGCAGAGGCTGTTCTTCTCATTGAATTAGATGGGCTTAAAGATGGAATGGAGAGACTGGCAGAACGGATCATGGATATCTGCAGAAAGAATAATGCCCGTGAAGTAAAATCGGCGAAGACAGAAGCAGAGAGAATGCAACTGTGGGCAGGCCGGAAGGGGGCATTTGGCGCCATTTCAAGGCTTCGTCCCAACTATCTGGTCTGTGACGGAACCGTGCCGAGGACCAAACTGCCGGAGGTATTGGTCAAGGTGATGGAGGTGAGCAAAAAGTATGGCCTTGCCATTGCCAATGTCTTTCACGCGGGAGACGGAAACCTCCATCCTCTCATCCTCTTTGATGAAAGGGATAAAGAAGAACTGGAGAAAGTTCATCTGGCTGGATCCGAGATCATGAAATTGTGCGCCGATGCAGGCGGAACCATCAGCGGGGAGCATGGCATTGGCACAGAGAAGATGAAGGAGATGCTTTTCATCTTCTCCCCTCAGGATATCGGCGCCATGAAAAAGGTGAAGAAGGCTTTCGATCCGGAAGAGATTTTTAACCCCGGGAAGATCTTCCCGGAGGTTCAGGCGTAAAAAGAATAAAAGAAAATGATACAAATGGAATCACCAATAAACACTATAATAACGCCCCCCAACCCCCTCTTAATTTAAGAGGGGGAGAGGGGGAGTTATTTTTTGGGATCGGGTTATTGGTGATTAATTTTCCGAATTGCATTATTTGAGGAGATGGATATGCCCAAAATTGAGAAATTAATTCTTAGGTTAAAAGAGATCGTCGGGGAAGAGAATATCGTCAAAGATCCCGACAAACTCAAACCCTTTGCCATTGACGGGAAGAAGCCGAAAGTGGTTGCGTCTCCGGGGACGATCGCTGAGGTTTCAAAAATCGTTTCCTATGCCGGCGAACAAAATCTTTCCATCTTTCCTATGGGAAATGGTTCGAAGATGGGGATCGGCGGTATTCCTAAGAAGGCGGATATTCTGCTTCATACCACTCGCCTGAACCGGATCACAGATTGTGATTGTGATAATCTCACTCTCTCTGCAGAGTGTGGAATCACCCTGGACGAGGTTCAGAAAAGACTGGCACAAGAAGGGAAAGGGTATTTTCTACCGCTGGATCCCTCCTTTACGGAAAAGGCTACGCTGGGCGGGATCGTGGCGACCAATTCGAGCGGACCCAAGAGGCTGCTTTACGGCACAGCAAGAGATTTGATTATCGGCACAAAAGCTGTTTTTCCCAATGGAGATCTCGTAGTGTCAGGCGGGAAGACAGTGAAGAATGTCTCCGGATATGACATGTGTAAACTTCTGATTGGTTCTTACGGGACACTAGGGATTCTCTGTGAAATAACGTTTAAGCTCCTTCCTCTTCCGGAGAAGTCGGCCACTCTGCTTTTTTCTTATACCACCCTGGAAGGAGCGGTTCAATTCGGGCAGGACATCCTCCGCTCCCAATACCTTCCATCATCTATCGAAATCCTCAATGGAAGTGCTGTCAGGAGGATAAGGTCTCTGGCAGGACAACAGGGAGATTATCTGGTTGCCATCGGATTAGAGGGCGTAGCTGAAAGCATCGATCGGCAGGTCTCCGAGATGGGAGAAAGGGCAGGGAAGAAAGCCGCTCTTGGGACAACGGTTCTCCAGTCCGAAGCCCATTCCTCTTTCTGGAAAACCGTCAGGGACTTTCCAAAGGGACTGGTTGATGAAGGGTTCCAGTTCATCTCATTTAAGTCAAATATGTTGATCTCAAGATGTGGAGAGGTGATGGGCCAATACGAAAAAATCGCAAAAGATTCAGGCCTGGACTGCGCCCTTGTCTGCCATTCTGGAAACGGAGTGCTCTACTCCTATATCCTGACGGGCAAAAACCTGCGATCGAAAAAAGAGTCCCTGCTCGGCCTCATCAAAGAATTCTCTTCCGTGGCGGCTAAAAACGAAGGCGACCTTGTTGTGGAAACATCCTCTTCTGACATTAAAAAGAGGATCGATGTCTGGGGAGAACCAAAAAGCGACTACGAGATCATGCGGCGTCTGAAACAAGAGATCGACCCCAAGGGAATCTTCAACCCCGGACGGTTTGTTGGAGGCATTTGAAAATAAAAATCCGAAATTCGAAGCACGAATTTCGAAACAATTTCAAATTACCAAATTAATAATGTTCGAAACGGATTGTCGTTTAAGAAATTTGAATTTTGAAAATTTGGATTTGTTTCGGATTGGTCCGAAACGGACGCTTCGCCCGAAATTCGGATTTCGAATTTTTTTGCCATTCGATTAATTCAAGCAGTATTGTTTAAGGAGCAAAACATGAATAAAGAAGAGCTGAAAGTGCAATTTTATGATGAAGTGGCTAAGTGCAACCATTGCGGGTTCTGTCTGGCTCACTGCCCGGTTTATACCATCACGGGGAGAGAGTGGGCGACCCCCCGCGGCAAGAATGCGCTAGTGAAGGCAATTATCCAAGGCAAAATCGACTGGACGCCGGAAATTGAAGAGACGCTCTTCCGGTGCACGGGCTGCAGGCTTTGCACCCAGACCTGTTTCCCGGCGGTGGAGACGAATCAGGGGGTTCTGGCGGGACGGGAATGCCTGGTCGATAAAAAACAGTATCCGAAAGTGATCGACCGAGTGGTCGAGGCGCTGGAGACCCATTACAATATCTTGAGCGAGCCGAATGTTAACCGCACCCTGTGGATGGAGAAACTGGAAAACCTTCCGGATCATAAATTCCAGAAAGAAAAAGCAAAGGTCATCTATTTTGTAGGATGTGTGGCAGCGTTCTATCCGATGGCCCAAAAGATTCCACAGACCTTTGTCCAGATTCTGCATAAGGCCAATGTGGACTTCACCGTGCTGGGAGGGGAGGAGTGGTGCTGCGGTTTTCCTCTGATCCAGGCTGGAATGAAAAAGAAGATGGAGACGTTGATTGAACACAATCAGGAGAAGGTCAAGGCCGTGGGCGCTGAGGCCGTCGTCTTTTCCTGCCCCTCCTGCTATCATACCTGGAAGGAGAAGTATCAAACGGGCGCCGAATTGCTCCATTCGACCCAATTTATCGAAAGACTGGTCGGAGAAGGCAAGATCCTATTCCAGAATGGGGCGGACAGAACCGTCACCTATCATGACCCCTGCGATCTGGGGAGGAACAGCAAGGTGTTCGATGCTCCCAGAAATGTTTTAAAGAAAATTCCCGGACTCAACCTGGTGGAATTAGAAGGAAACCGGCAGTTGAGCATCTGCTGCGGCGGTGGTGGAGACCTTGAGATGATCGATCCGGCTCTTTCTGCTGCGATTGCACAGAGAAAGATTGAAGAGATTCAGAGAACAGGGGCTGAAGAAGTCGTGAGCTCCTGCCAGCAGTGCATCCGGACGATCTCGGGTAATGCCAGAAAGCAGAAGATCAAATTGAAGGTAAGGGATATTACCGAAGTTGTGTTGGAGGCGATGGGGCCCTCTTAGTCCGGTGGGTTTTTTAGAAAAACAAAAAGGCCCATTCATTGTAGATTAAAATAACATTCCCTGCTCGAGACGATCTCCGTCCTCGATTTCTGCTTAATGAGGATGGTTCTTACACCTCTTACCATCGAACGTATTAGAAGGAAATACCATGCTGATTATCGGTGAACGGATCAATGCATCCCGGGAATCTATTGCTAAAGCGATTTCTGAAAGGAATGCCGCTTTTATTCGGAATGAAGCAGAAATACAGGCGGGTGCTGGCGCCGGTTATATTGACGTTAATGCGGGGACGTTTGTCGGGGAAGAAGCAGAACATCTCCAATGGGTGATTGAGACGGTTCAGGAGGCGATCGATCTCCCTCTCTGTATCGACAGCCCGGATCCTGCGGTGATCAAAGCGATGATGCCCCTGGTGAAGAAAATTCCCATGATCAATTCGATCACTTTGGAAACTTCAAGACTGGAAAGCATTCTCCCGATCGTAGCTGAGCACCAGGCAAAAGTCATCGGCCTCTGTCAATCCGGGGACGCTATCGCAGATACAGCTGAGGCAAAGGTGAAGATGGCCGGGCAACTTGTAGAAAAAGTGGAGGGTTCAGGTATTCTTCTGGATCGCCTGTATATCGATCCTCTTGTTTACCCCCTTGCGACCAATGACCAGTCCGCCTTAGCGACACTGAATGCGATTGAAAAAATCATGAAAGAGTTTCCGGGTGTTCATACGACCTGTGGCCTCACCAATGTGTCCTATGGTTTGCCTAACCGGAAGCTTGTGAACCGCACTTTCCTCGTATCCGCTATTGGCCGTGGTTTGGATTCTGTTATTATGGATCCTACGGACAAGCAACTCTTTGGAGCGCTCAAGGCAGCCCTCACCATCTCCGGTAAAGATGAATTCTGCATGCAATACATTTCAGGATTCAGAGAAGGAAAGATAGAGTAACCCCTCTCCCTTTACCGACCTTCCCTTATTTCATAATCTGGGGGTAGAGGTTCAAAACAGGGTTTAAAGGATATCAGGTTACCAGGAAATCAGGAAGCAGTATATCAGGGTATCAGGATATCAGGAAAGCCAAAGAAAAGAATTTTTAACCTGATGCCCGGATGTCCTGATATCCACTACCTGATCACCTGATATTCTGATAACCGCAAGACCTTTTTCGGATTTAATACATGGTAAAGGTTCTATGAACTATCTTGTCATTGGTTGTAATATTATGAAGGAAGAGCTTCTGCGGTTTCAGACCGAGGGAATCTCCTTCATTTTTCTTGAGCAGTCGCTCCACCGAACCCCTCAGAAGATGAAGCCGGTCATTCAAGAGGAGATTGACAGGGCTGCGGAGCAGGAATTGGATTACGTTGTCTTGAGTTATGGACTTTGCAGTAACGGGATTTTAGGTGTAAAGGCCAACCGGCATCCCATTGTCATTCCGAAGGTTCATGATTGCATCGCTCTTTTCTTAGGGTCCTGGGACAAATATATGGAAGAGCAGACAAAAGAGCCGGGGACCTATTATCTTACCAAGGGATGGATCGAGGAAGGAAAATCTCCGCTTGGAATCTACCAGGAATACTGCAAACGCTATGGTCAGGAAACTGCTGAATGGGCGATCAAGGAAGAATTGAAGAACTATACAAGAATTGCCCTGGTGAATATGGGGGCAAACTTATCAGAAGACCATCGGGAGCATGCCAGAGAGAATGCACGATTTCTTCATCTCAGGTATGAAGAGATGGCGGGGTCGTTGGCATTTTTCGAAAAGATGCTCCGGGGATGGTGGAGTAAGGATTTTATTATCATAGCACCCGGCGAAGAAGTAACTCAGGGGTTGTTCTTAACTCCTTAGATTGATTCTCTGTGGAACCAATTTTGAACCCTTGATGGTGGAATAAAACCCGAAGGGCAGGTGGCCAGGCTTCGAAATCTTTAGGATTGCGGATTATTGATAGTTTAGGTTCATCCGGGAATTGAGTGGGTAACCTCCCCTTAGGTTAAGGGGAGGTGGGGAGGGGTTACTTTTCGTCCCAGCTCAGATAGGATGCTTTCCATATCAAGCAATACCTCATTGTCCAAAAACCGCATAACCTCAATCCCCTTGACTTTCAGGTATTCTGAACGAACGGCATCATATTTCTTAGCCTTGCATCGGTTGTGCTGTTCCCGTCTAATTCTACTGCGAGTTTCATGTTTGGACAATAAAAGTCTAAAATATAAGGCCCAATGCTGTATTGGCGGAAAAATTTCATTCCATAGAACTGCTTGTTTCGGAGGTATGCCCAAAGGGCCTTTTCCGCATCCGTCTGATTACGCCTCAATTCCCTTCGTCGTTGCTTTAATGCCGGGTCATTCTGAAGGTATTTCATAACTCCCCCTCACCCCCTCTTATACTTAAGAGGGGGAAAAGCACCCATAAAAAAGCCGGATGAATCATAGTTTAAGGGAAACTTTCGTTGTTAATAAAAATGATGTTTTATTTGGGCTTGGAACGTCGGAGATCTACCTTTAACGGTCCCGCGCTGCCTTCGTCCCGCAGGGCGGGGCTTCGCGCAGGCAGGCCTAAATCTTACTTTGCTGACCACCTGCCCTTCGGGTTTGGTATCTCTCATTCAAGCTTAACGGATCTGGGGGATGATGTTGCCGCCGGAGGGGAAGATGGCGACATCCGCCTGAGCCATCTTTTTATGAACCTGTTCGATCGCCTCCTGTATGTTAGAAGAGTATGAGAATTTCATCATCTTCACCTGTTCCTCTGAAAGCCCCTCGGTGACGTGGACGATATTGAACTTATCGGCTATCTCTTTGAAATAGACGACCTGCATGATGTAAGAGATCCCGAATGACCGGAGATGTTCAGGGACATCTCCAACGATCAGACGCCGATGAAAATCTTCGGCACTTTCAGGGCTTGCCATTTCCTTAATCAGAGGCATGATGGGGCCTGCCTGTTTCTGTGGAGCCGCCCAGATGATCGCTCCTCCTGATCGCGTGCTAAAACAAGCCATGACCAAGGCTTTGGTTGCCTGCACCCCGATTTCCAATGGAGCAGCCGATGCAATGGTTATATCCGCAAGCTTTGGAAGAGGAACCAAATAGAGGGAGGCGGCATATTGAGAGGCTTCCCGGTGTTCTTCCCAGGGATTTCCTGCAAAGGCGCGGATGACCTCCCTTTTCTCATTGATGATGAAGTCGAGTTTAAAAGCCAGTCTCGATAACCGACCCGCATCTGAAATATCCTCGAAGAAATGATTTCCCTCCAGTAAGTTGACTCTGCTGTTCCGGTGTCGCATCCATGTAAAGTGGTGATCTGCTACGGACCGGTAGGAACAGACACCGGGCATGATGATCTTGCATCCTCCTCCATATCCTGCGATGGGGTGAGGCATGCATTCTCCGACGCCGATAATCAAGTCAGCGAAGGCAACGCGACGGTTGATCTCGACCAGTGTGCCGCGATGGGTCTTGCCGATAATCACATTATCCGACGCATGAGGGTCATGTATGAAGAGACGGTTTGTCAGACGGGTGAACGCCTCTTCTCCGACTTTTTCTTTCAACTGGGTAAGCGTTGGAATAGGGTGGGTGCCGAGGGCGCAGATCCCATTGATACGGGAATCCGGGATGCCAGCCCGGTTAAGGCGATTGAGAATTTCAGGCAGGGCCAAATAGGCAGGTGTGGGGCGCTGAAGGTCATCGAATAAAAGAACAACCTCCATGCCAGGCCGGGCCAGGTCTTCTACCTTAGGGGATCCAATGGGGTGATCAAGTGCCCGCCGGATCTCCTGGATCGGATCTTTTACACCGGGAACAGGAGGTTTGTCCTCGCTGGTGATCACATTCCATCCCGTTGGAAGGGTAAAGGTTATTTTCTTCCCGTCATAGTTGAGATAGTTGCCCATTCTGTTGACTCCTTTAAATTATTAACAGTCTCATAATAGAATAGACATTATTTAAATGAACTTAAGCCTTCCAATAGATAAAATAACTCCCCCTTTCCCCCTCTCGGTTTCGAGTCGCAACGACTTATTTTAAGAGGGGGGTTTGTTCCTCCCCTTTCCGCCAGAGGCGGATCCGCTCTGGGCGGAAAAATAAGGGGGGGTTAGGTGGGGTTATGAGTCTTTTGGGCCCTGGCTGCCATGTATGTACTATTTTGAGACTCTTAATAGCTATCAGATCATTGATAATATATAAAATGATAGAGTAAAATTGAGCGGTTGTCAATTTTTAAAGGTATTGACAAATTAAAATAAACTGGGGTACAGTACACCTCGTGAGAAGGCTGGTTATAAAGAACCCCAAGACTATCCGGAAAAAGGTTTATGACTATTTACGTGAGAGACTCTTAGGGGGAGAGATCCCTCCTCATGAACATCTGATTGAGGCCAAGATCGCACAGGAGATCGGTACATCCCGGACACCTGTCAGGGAAGCGCTTCATAATCTTGAAATGGAAGGCCTGATCAAATCGATCCCAAGGGTAGGGTATGTGGTCAAGCCCATCAGTGAGCAGGAGGTTGAGGAGATCTGTGAAATCCGGGCTGTCATCGAAATGTTAGGAACCCAGTGGGCTATAGCCAAAGCACGTCTGAAACTGATCGAGGAACTGGGGGAGAATATTCGTCTCTCCGAAAAGGAGGTCACAAGCAAAAGGCCAAAGGCATTTATCGATCTGGATGCCCGTTTTCATGAGATCATTGCCAAACATAGCGGAAGCCAGCGTCTCCTTGAATTATCCCAGACGTTGAGACGTCATATGTTAAGGTATCGAGTCGAATCCATTTATTTAGTTGACAATGTCGTGAGGGCCATTGAGGGGCACAGAGGAATCCTTGAGGCGATCAAAAAAAAGGATTTGGCAGAGGTGAATCGGGCGATCCAGTTTCACCTCCAACAATCGAAAAAAGATATCCTGAAATATGCGTTTAAAGAGGAAACTGTGTCATAATAAGAGTCTTAAAAATAGTCTATACATAACCCCACCTAACCTCCCCTTATCTCAAGGGGAGGAATGAATATATTCCCCTCTTAGGTTAAGAGGGGGGAGGGGGAGTTATTGTTATACCCCAATTGAGCCATAATTTTTGGAAAATCCCCTCTAACTCCCCTTTGCTAAAGGGGAGAACCCATTATTATCCCCCTTTGTAAAAGGGGGATTTAGGGGGATTTTAAAATGAAGCTTAAACCTCTCTGAAGTAGCCTATCCATCAGAGAAATATCTGAAAGAGGTAATTATTTTTCACTCAATTGGGGTTATAGATTGCAGCTATAAGATCGTTGGTGGCATCCATTCTATTATGAGACTGTTAATAATTGAAAGAAATGGATTGTTGATATTACGACACTTTGTAGAGACCGAAGAGGAAACGAGTTGATTTTATGATCGAGATTAAGTTTAGAGGCCGTGGAGGGCAGGGAGCGGTTGTCGCTTCGGAGATATTGGGAAGAGCTTTTTTTCTGGAGGGGAAATACCCTCAGTCTTTTTCTCTCTTTGGATCAGAACGGAGGGGCGCTCCAGTGTTTGGGTTTTTGCGTGTGGATGATCAACCGATTCTACTCAAATGCCAAATCAAGCACCCGGACCAGGTTGTCCTGTTCGATCTCTCATTAGCCGATGAGAACGAGATCTCTCAAGAACTGAAACCCGATGGGATCCTTCTGGTCAATACGAGCCGGGAGATAGGATTCTTTGAGGGATGGAGAAAATTTAAGATTGGTTTGATCCATGCCAGCGCCATTGCCAGGGAGGTCGGGTTAGGAGACACGTTTAATACGGCGATGTTGGGAGCCTATGTCCGTTTGACGAACTTGATCAGGATGGAGGCCTTGACAGAAGCCATCCGGAGCATGGCTCCCTCCAAGGTCGAAAAGAATATTGAAGCTGCCGTGGAAGCTTACAAACAGACGAAAATCTACGGAGCAAAGGAACCAAACCCACAATGAACATCCATCCGGATCGGTTAAATGAGTTACTCATCCCCATCTCTTACGGGAGTACGGCTGTCATTGAAACAGGGAAATGGGGTTTTCAAAAGCCTTATACGAATTTCATGATTGCTCCATGCCAGGAGGCATGCCCTGCGGGGATCAATATCCCTGAATTTCTCTATTTGATGAGCGAAGGAAGGGAAGAGGAAGCCTTTTTTTCTGTCTTGAGGGAAAATCCGTTGCCGGGTGTTTGCGGAAGGGCATGCTTCCATCCCTGCGAAGCCAACTGCAATCGGTCTCAATATGATGAATCGGTATCCATCCAGGCATTGGAAAGGTATGTCTCGGATCGAGCTTCCATCGAGATTGATCAGATCCAGCCCATTCCCTGTGGGGAATCCGTAAAGAGCATCGCCGTCGTGGGAGGAGGCCCTTCAGGCCTTTCCTGCGCTTATTTTCTTTCGATCCTCGGCCATCGCGTCACCCTATTTGAATCCAAGAAAGAACTCGGGGGAGTATTGCGATGGGGAATTCCGGAATATCGCGTTCCCAAATCGATCCTGAAGAAAGAGATACGTAGAATCTTGAGCCTTCCCATCGAGTTGAAAACAGGCGTAGCTATTGGCAGGGATGTGCCCGTTGAGGATCTGGACCGATTTGATGCGATCTATCTCTCTCCAGGAGCGGGGTTGAACGTCTCCCTTAAGATCGAAGGCGAAGCGATGAAGAGGGTTTGGAAGGGAGGGGAATTTTTAGAGCGAATCAATTCGAAAGAGAAGATCCGTTTAGGGAAAGAGACCCTTGTGATTGGTGGTGGCAATACGGCTATGGATGTGGCTCGATCGGCCCTGCGCCTTGGTTCGAAGGTGACGATTGCCTATCGGAGGACCCGAAACGAGATGCCTGCGATCAAGGACGAAATTCATGAAGCAGAAGGAGAAGGTATGCGATTTGAATTCCTCGTTCAACCCGTAAAGATCAAGCAGGGGCAGAAGAGGAGATTGGCCGTTACTTTTCAACGCATGAAGCTTGGCGGCTTGGACGAGGGAGGACGGCCCAGGGCCATTCCTATCAAGGGGAAGTTTCTGACGCTTGAGACGGATGATGTGATCACCGCTGTGGGTGAGCAGGTGGACCTCTCCTGGATTCCAAAAGGTTTTGTTAGAGATGGCCTCGTTGGTTTCAATCCCTCCCCGAAAGTGTTTGCAGGAGGAGACGCTGTGGATCAACCCCGAACCATTGCAACGGCCATCGCTTCAGGGAAAAGAGCGGCCATCTCTATTGATCTTTTTCTTCGAGGCGACTCAGACGAAGCCATCCTTTCAAGGATTAAGGTCGGAAACCGTGGCTCCCTCTCGATGGCCTCCTATCTTTCGGTTAGAGAGGGAGAAACCCGGGCTGAACCAAAAGGCGTGGCCACCTATCAACAGATGAACCCTCTCTATTTTAAGCCGAGCCAGAGAGTGAAGATTCGAAAACGGAGTCGGGCAAAAACGCTCAAGAATTTTTCAGAGGTGAATATGGGGTTGCGAGCGGATGAAGCCCGTTTTTCAGCGTCGAGATGTTTTTCCTGTGGCACCTGTAATTATTGCTATAACTGTTACTTCTTCTGTCCTGAGGGGGTGGTTTCACTGGACCCATTCTCCAGGACGAGAACCGTGGATTTCAGCCACTGCAAAGGATGTGGAACTTGTGCCAAAGCCTGCCCAAGGGCAGTGGTGGAGATGAGAATAACCTTATGAAAGAATTCATGACCGGAAACCATGCCGTGGCCCAAGCGGTTAAGCTCAGTCGCACTCCCTTAATTGCGGCCTATCCGATTACACCTCAGACGCCCATCTACGAGAAGCTTTCCGAATGGGAAGCAACCGGTGTGCTGAAAGGGATCATGATGCGAACCGAGTCTGAGCATTCGGCCATGGCCTCATGTATTGCGGCTTCCTTAACCGGGGTGAGGACCTTTACGGCCACGTCGTCCCAGGGGCTTGCGCTCATGCACGAAATGCTCCATTTTGCCGCCGGATGTCGAACACCGGTGGTCATGGCCAATGTGAATCGCATCATCGCAGCTCCCTGGGGGTTCTGGGCGGACCAGTTGGATAGTCTCTCTCAGAGAGATACCGGATGGATTCAGTTCTATTGCGAAAATGGCCAGGAGGCGCTTGATAGCGTGATTCAGGCCTATAAGATCTCAGAACAGGTTTTTTTGCCTGCAATGGTTAACCTCGAGGCCTTTTTGGTTTCTCACTTCATGGAGCCTGTGGAGATCCCAGATCAGGATGCCGTGGATCACTTCCTTCCACCGTTGGATCTTCCTCATCGATTCGATGTTGAAAAACCTGGGTTTCTCATGACCGTGGTTACCTCGGAATTATATCGGAAATATAGGCATATGGCTCAGGTCTCGATGGATTCCGTAAAAGAAGTTGCGGTGCGTGTGGATAAGGAATTCAAGGAAGTCTTCGGAAGAGGCTATGGCATCGTTGAGTCTGTTGCCATGGAAGATGCAGAGGTGGTGATTGTAACGGCTGGCTCCATCACATCCACTGCCAGGCTGGCGATCCGTTTCCTTAGAGAGCAAGGACATTCTGTAGGATTGTTAAAAATACGCCTTTTCAGACCATTCCCAAACGAGGCTCTTCAACAGGTACTGGCCGGAAAGAAGAAGATCGCGGTCATTGACCGGAACAATTCAATGGGAAGCGGAGGGATCTTCTGTCAGGAATTGAAAGCGGCCCTGGTACATTCCGAGGACCGTCCATACATTTATAACTATATTGCCGGAGTAGGAGGGACGGATGTGAATCCGGAGTTGATCCAGAGGATTGCTTTGGATGCGATGGAACGAACGGAACCCCTGGATCAACCGGTGTGGATTATGGAAGAATAGCCCCAAAAGGGGAAATACCAAATTTCAAACACCAAGCTCCAAATAAACTTTAATGACCAAAATTCGAATTCTAAAACAAATCATTCAGTCATTTGGATTTGATATTTGGAATTTCAAAGATAACACAAATGTTTAAGGGGAGAACGGGAATGGTTTTTCAGGAACAACAACCCAATTTTTTAAGAACCGGCCATGCTGCATGTGCGGGCTGTGGGCTGGCCGCTGGCATGAAGCTGGTTTTTCAAGCGATGGGGCCCAAAACCATTGCTGTGATCGTTCCTTCCTGTGAAGGATCGATCGGTGGCGTCTATCCGAACACGGCTTACGGCGTTCCGACCTTCCATTCGGCTTTTGAAATTGCGGCCCCGACAGCGGCAGGAATTGCCAATGCCCTTAAAATTCAGGGTAAGGACGAGATTCAAGTGGTGGCCTTTGCGGGAGATGGAGGGACTTACGATATTGGGTTGGCCGCTCTTTCAGGCGTGACCAAGAACAACGATGATATTATCTACGTCTGCCTCGATAATGAAGCCTATATGAACACGGGCATCCAGGTAAGCTCCGCAACGCCTTCCTATGCCTGGACAGGAACCACTCCCGAGGGGAACCCCCGGCGCAAGAAGAACATCATGGAGATCATGGCGGCGCATTACAATCCGTATTCGGCAACGGCCACGATTGGTTTTCCCCGTGATCTTCAACAAAAGATCGTCAAAGCAAAGAGCATCCGTGGAACAAAATTTATTCACCTTCTCGTTCCCTGCCCGACCGGCTGGAGGACCCCTTCTGATCTCGCGCCGGAATTGTCCATTCTTGCCGTTGAAACGAATGTTTTCCCTCTTTACGAGGTGGAGGATGGAAGACGATATACCCTGAATCATGAGCCACGGAGCCTTCCTGTGCAGGAATATCTCCTGAAACAGGGAAGATTTAAACACCTGAATGAAGAACAGATACGTCAGGTTCAGATGGATGTGGATGAGGAGTGGGAGAGGTTAAAACAGAAGGCAAGCCGTTTTGCCTCAAAAAAATGATGATGGCCCTGTCCATTTTAGGGCGTATGGAAGGGCAGACATTGCATTTTGGTTGTCTTTCGCATTCTTGTAAAAGAGGATATCATCCCAGAGGAGGTGAGGCTTGAAGGGGAGATGAATCAACCATTGTAGACCTAAGAGAACATGAGGTAAAATTAACCATTTCGTTGGATTAAGGAGGAAATTATGGAAAAGAAAAAGATGATGGCTGTTTGTGTATGCATGATGTCGGTATTTTTCGTGGCAGTCTCTTTAACCGCTTTACATGCTCAAACGAAACCCGTTGAGTTAAAATGGGGGCACTTTGTGCCTACCTCGCATGCCATGCATGCCGAGGTGATTGACCCATTGACGAAAGAGATTGAGAAGGCAACAGAAGGCAGGGTGAAAATAACCATTTACCCGGGGTCAACTTTAGCCAAGCCGGCGGACCTTTATGATTCGGTGGTAACCGGGATTGCCGATTTCGTTTACACACTTCCCGCATACTCTCCCGGGCGACTGCCACTTTCAGAAGGTCCGGAACTTCCATTCCTGTTCAGTTCTTCGAAACACGTCACCGAAACCCTGTATGGACTTTGGGAAAAGTTTCCGGAATTCAGGAAAGAATTTGCTGAAGTCAAAATGTGTTGGATATGGGCTGGAGATCCAGGCCAGTTGTTTACCAGGAAACCCGTCCGAACCATGGCAGACCTCAAGGGAATGAAGATAAGAGTCCACGGTCCGGCGACAAAAGACTTAGCCTCGGCCTTCGGAGCTTCACCGATTACTTCGCCGGTCGGCGAGCAGTATGAAATGCTGAAAAGGGGAGTGATTGATGGTGTCTTTACCCCTTGGTCGGCCAGTTTCCATTTTCGTCTCCATGAGGTGACCTCACATGCAACCATTGTCAATGCATATGTCCCCATTATGGTCACCGTGATGAGTAAGGAGACCTTTAGCAAACTGTCACCCAAAGACCAAAAAATTGTTGATGAGATGATCGGGAAAAAAGTGGCATTGAAAGGGGCAGGGATTTATGATGATCTTGCATTAAAATCGATTGACGTTCATAAGAAAGCCGGCATGCAGGTCTATGATCTCCCCTCAGCGGAAATGGAAAAGTGGAGATCGGCAACAGAGCCCCAATATAAGGCATGGTCCGCAAAGATGGATGGTAAAGGGCTTCCAGGAAAAGCATTTTTTGAAGAGATGGTCAAGCTTAGCAGGACATATGCCCCCAAATAACCTTCATCCTGCATCCAGATGATAACAGGCCTTGTGATGCAGCCGTGAGGAAAACAAACTCCTTGTTGACTCCCTCCTCTCGTAAAGATATGAAGAGAGGAGGGAGGCTTTCCGTGAGGAGCAACCCCCTAGGTCTTGGTTGGGTCAAGCAGAGAGGGCTATCAAATGAGGAAAGGGGAGTCGTCATGATCTTTGGGAAAATCGCTCGTCTGTTAGAAAAAATATTTTATCCGGTCATCCGGGGGGTGTATCAGATCGGGTTGGGAATTCTTCTGGTGATGATGTTTCTCACCATTGTAGATGTCACCGGACGCAAATTCTTTGCAGCTCCGATCACAGGTTCTTATGAGCTAACCGAGTTTCTGCTTGCCCTGCTTATCTTCACGGCGATCGGTTATACACAGATTCAAAAAGGTCACATTGCTACTGATGTATTAGTTTCCCGGTTCTCACCGAGAGCTCAAGCCTACATTGAAAGCGTTGTCTATTTGGTCAGCCTGGGATTAGCTTCATTGATGACCTGGCAGTTGGCCGCCCAGGCGAAACGGTTATGGTTAGGGGAAAATGTAACGGGTGTTCTCCATCTTCCCGTCCACCCTTTCTTGATAGCGGCTGCCTTGGGTAGTTTGCTCTTCTGTTTTGCGCTCCTGGTGGACTTTTTTTACTCTTTGGAGAAAGTGAGGCAAAAATGAGTCCTGAGTTGACGGGTATTGTGGGGATTGGTCTTTTTTTTGTGGTCCTTGCATTTAAGATGCAGATCGGTCTATCCATGCTCTTCGTCGGTCTTTTAGGTTTTGCTTATCTGTCGAGCCCAAAGGCGATGTTGGCCAAGTTAGGGATGGATGCCTTTGCCAGCGCGAGTGTTCATGCCTTGAGCGTCATTCCACTTTTTGTGTTGATGGGGTTATTTTTGTTCCACGCGGGATTGGGGCATGAGATTTATAAGGCCCTCTATGCCTGGATCGGGCGGGTGAGGGGAGGATTGGGGATGGCGACCATCGGCGCCTGCGGGGTCTTTGGGGCCCTTTCAGGCTCCATTATCGCCACGGTAGCTACTTTCACAGCGGTTGCCCTCCCTGAGATGAGGCGCTATAAATACAAAGACATTTTTAGCACCGCTTGTATTGCGGCAGGAGGCGGCGTGGATATTCTCATCCCACCGAGCACCGTTCTTGTCCTTTACGGAATCCTTACGTATGAGTCCATCGGTAAACTTCTGATCGGTGGCATTGTGCCAGGGATCCTTCTGGCTTTTCTATTTATAGGCACCATTTATGTTTGGGTCAGAATTAATCCGAGTCTGGCCCCTCTTCAGCCCAGAGAAAGGATAACCATTTTTGAAAAATTTAAGTTATCTGCAAAACTTTATCCGGTCGCTGTTTTATTCCTGATCGCTATGGGAGGAATCTATTTAGGTGTGTTCACTCCGACAGAAGCGGCCGCTGTGGGTGCCTTTGGCGCCCTGATCTTCTCCCTGGTGACGAGGCAATTGACTCGAGAGGGATTCAAAAATGCTCTTTCAGAGGCCGCCAGCGTCACAGGGATGCTCTTTCTCATTCTCATCGGAGCCGGTATTTTCGGCCGCTTCATAACGATCAGCAAGATACCCATGCAACTGGCGGCATTCGTTTCCGGACTGGACGTCTCTCCCTATGTGATTTTGGTATTTATCTATCTCTTCTATATCCTCCTCGGTTGTTTTGTGGAAGGACTGGCTGTCCTTGCCTTAACCGTACCCGTCCTCTACCCTCTGGTCACCAGTTTGGGGTTCGATGGGGTCTGGTTTGGCATCATTGTGATCATCATGGTCAGTATTGGGACGATTACCCCTCCGGTCGGGATCTGCGTCTATGTCACTGCTGGGGTTGCCAAAGACGTCCCATTAGGGACGATCTTTAAGGGAGCTGTTCCCTTTTGGATTGCAAAGATCATCTTGGCTACCATTCTAACCATTTTTCCGAAAATAGTGACTTTCCTGCCCAGTCTTATGAAATGAGGGAAAATCGCAGCAAGGAGTTTTGTAGATGATTATGGCCTCCAGATACGGTTATCTCATTAGGAGAGGAAGCATGAAGAGAAGCGTTATCATATGGATTAACTTCATCCTTATCCTCGGGATGATATCGATTGCTACGGCAAAGGATTTGGAGATCAAAGGAAAGCAATTGGTTTCCCAAAAACCACCCTTCACGATGTCATTGCCTTCGGAATATCGTTTCATCCATTCCTTTTCTCATGACAACCCGGCGGAGAGTTCCCTGACACGGGTCTATTTTTTTATCAAAGAGAGAGAGAAAAAGACGGAGGAGATGTTCATCGTTCAGATCTCGGATAAGACAAATCCGCAGGCCTTGCCTATGACCGCCCCACCGCTCAAACCGTACACAGAGAAAAGAATGTATTCGAAGGCGAAAATGAAGAAAGGGGATCTTGAAATAGAGCATCTATGCCAGTTAATGGCATGGAACCCAAATGCAAGCTCTCTCCAACCCATTATCAAAAAAGGAATAGCCATCCCTCCACACTGGGCCCTTCAGGGGCAGTTTCAGTTCATCTATCTGGGAGAGCACGGTGTCTTCGTTCGGTATTCAAAAGATGTGAACTCCTTCGGGTTGAACGTCTCAGCGGAGGGAAAGGATTGGGATAAGGGCGATATTTCTAGGAATGAGAAGAAAGTTTATGATACCTTCCAGAAAAGCTTTATGGAAATGGTCAATTCCATTACAATCAAAAACCCTTGATCATCAAATGGCATAAAGAGTTCAATGAATTGGTTAATTTTTTGCCAACCGTAATATTAACCTTAAATTCACTTCTTCCCCCGCCTTGAAAAGAATTTAAAACAATTTAAATTTCAATAAGTTAAAGTTCAGAAGACAAAAACGACCCACACCAGGTTATGGCATTTATTTTGCAGCCCTCCTTTTTTATGCAAGATTCATATATTGGGGACCTTGCCCATGTAAAACTTTTTGATATCCTCAAACCCCTGATGACGGACAAAAAAACTGGAAGGGTTTACGTTAAGGGTAAAGAGGAAGGAGAGATCTATCTGGATAGGGGAGATATCCTCCACGCAAGAACGGATCATTTTATTGGCGAGAACGCATTTTTTATCATGATGGGTATGAGGTCCGGAAAAGTCTCATTTGATCCGGAGGTGCTTCTAAAGGAAAAAACAATCCCGATTACAACCGAACAACTACTACTGAACTGGTCATCCCGAAAACAGGAATTTGAAAAGATCAAAGAAGTGATTCCCACCACCCAGAGTGTTTTCCGCCTTTCTCTTCAGAAGGACGGAAAAGAGAAGAAAATCAGCGCTGATCAATGGAATATGCTGGCTCTGTCCAACGGGGTGAAGAGCATATCGGAGATTGCAACATCCCTTGAATGGGACGAGTATAAAGCGTTAAAGATGGCTTATCAGCTTTTTCAAGTGGGATTACTGGAGAAGGTCGATGTCCAGAGTCCTGTGAAGAAAAAGTTGGTCAAGGAGAATTTTTTTGACATTCTCGTTACAGAATTGAAAAGGGTGATGGGGCCGGTCGCTCCTTTTGTCATCGACGATAAACTTGCTGAGTTCGAAGAGAAGAGAGAGGTTTTCCCTGCGGACCGGGCATTACCTTTTTTGGAAGCATTGAGTGAGGAAATCCCCAATCCACAGAAGAGAAGTGACTTTTTAAGAATCACTATGAAACTTCTTACTCTGAGTAAGAAGATCGGATGAAAGGGTGACCCAACCTCTCGCCCTTTTTGAAGGAGGTGCTTATGGCAGATAAGAAGAACGTTGGATTTGGCCTGTTACCAAAACTGGTGCTTGGAGTCATTATCCCGATTCTGGTTGCATTTGCAATTATCGGAAGCCTGGTCTTCTATAGCTGGGATATTGGAGAATATCGGTTCACCAGTATCAAAGATATCGGATCGGAAAGTTTAAAGGAGTTAAGCATCACGTCCACCAAGGAATCGAAGTCTTCTCTGGATCGAGCTGGAGAAAAGACCATACGGGAGAAAGCGATGGATGTGGCAGCCCAGATGGAGATTTTCATCCAATCCCGCCCCTCCAAAATGAAGAGAGAGGATGTCCTAAGAGATCCAAGGCTCCAAGAGATCGCTGTCCAGAAGGTGGGAGAGACAGGTTATACCGCAGTCCATGATACGAATGCGATCAACCACTTTCATGTTAATCCACAGATCGTGGGGACGGACCTGCATCAGCTCTCCGAAAAGTTCCCCGCTTTCTGGAAGATCCTGGAGGCAAGCTTAAAAGGTCCGGCCTCTGGCTATTATGATTGGAAGGATGCAGATGGAAAGATCCGGCCCAAATATATGTATCTGGCGTCGGTCAAAGGGACAGACTTGATCGTGGCAGCCACCACTTATATTGACGAATTCTCAAGGCCCTCTAAAGTCATTGAGTCGAAGATGAAAGATATCGAGAGAAGGTATGTGGAAGAATATGAGAGTAAGATCCGGATCTTTTATATTGTCGTTCTCGGTGTCCTCCTCATCCTACTGGTCAGGATTATCTTTTATGCCCGTTCGGTGATCAAGCCCATTCTCTATCTCGCGGAAGTGGCGGATAAGATCAGTATGGGTGAGCTGGATACGCCAATTCAGGTGAAGGCAAAGGGAGAGGTGGCGATCCTGGCTGAATCTATCGAGAGAATGCAGATGAGCGTCAAAGCCGCCATAGAGCGGTTACAGAAAAGGAAGGAAGGAAGGGCATGATCATCTTTCCGCGGGGAGAGGTTGTTCATAAGAATCTGTCAACGGCCTATACCGATCTTTCCGCATTGCTCGACACCCTGGAATTGGAGGGGTTCTATGGGGCGATTGAGGTCGATTTTCCTAAGGCGAGAGGATTTCTCTTCGTTGACCACGGAGAGGTGATCAATGGGGAGATCCGAATGGAAGAGGATTCAGAAAGGGTGATCGGGCAGGCCGCGGTCCAGATCCTTCTCGATTTTTCAGAGCAGAAGGATGGCGTGATCAGCCTGTATCGGTTACTTCCCGAGCAGGTCATCCTGATTGCCAACAGTCTCAGCCATGAATTGCTCTTTAAAGACCTTTCAACTCAATTTGTCCGTCTCGAGGAATTTCTCCTGAAATTGGAAGAAGAAAAACATACCGGCTTTATCGAAGTCATGGGCAAAGATCATCATCCCATGGGTGTTCTCTTCATTGAAGGAGGAGAGCCGATCGAGATGTTTACGACCCCAAAGACAGGACCTTCTGTCTTCGGTCGCATGTCCATTCCCATTTTTATCCAGAACGCCGCCCAATATGGAGCCTTTTTTAATGTTTATGGAAAAAAGGGAATTTCAACTCAGGTTGAGGACATCGTGACCGAAAAGGAAGAGGGCGGTTCCGTCGAAGAAGGAGGAGCGCCAGCAGAAAGAGAAGAGGGTTTTGAGGAGACTCTTCTTCTGTTTCATGAGTTTCTTTCCAACGCTGAGAGAATGGTGGACACCCTTTCGTCCAGAGGAACTTTCAAGAAAGCATTCAGAAAAGCCCTGATTGAGAAAGCGGATGAGTTTGGATTCCTGGACCCCTTTGCCGGAGAATTTGAATATAATAACGGAAAGATTGAATTCACAGGGAAAGCTGGGAAGGAAGAGTTTGCAAGGGGGATCACAGTATGTTTCCGTTCCGCCCTGAGCTATTTTGAAGAGGCCGTGCCAAAAGAGAGGATGCTCTCTCTGAAATTAAAGGCAGGTATGGAGTCTTTTATAGAACATCACAGGGAAACACTTAAGCGGCTAAACACAGAAGAAATATTATCAACCCTCCTCCGGTAAGTTCTAAATACGAGTATCAGGTCATCAGGGGATCAGGGTGCGGGGGACCAGGATATCAAGGTCTCAGGTTAGTAATAAAAGCCTATTGATTCGTCCTGATGTTCTGATTACCTGATATCCACTTCCTGATAACCTGGTCATCTGATAACCTTTATGATCATCTAATCAAACCTGGTAAGATAAGAGCGATCTTGGGGAAGGCTATCAGGATGCCGGTAATTACGAAGATGGCAAGAAGGAATGGGAAAATCCCTTTAAAGATTGTTTCGAGAGGGATCTCAGGAGCTATTCCCTTGATGACGTAAACATTGACTCCCACCGGTGGGGTAATCACGCCCATCTCAGCCACTAAAACGATGATGACGCCAAACCAGATTGGATCAAATCCAAGGCGCACAACAACCGGGTAAATCACAGGGACGGTGAGAACGACCAGAGCCATGGAATCCATGAAACAGCCGCCAATCAGATAGATAAAAACGATCACTGCCATGACCCACATCGGATGTATGGGAAGCCCTCCGAGCCAATCGGCCAGGATGAAAGGAATGGTAGAGACCGCCATGAAGTGACCAAATACGGTCGCACAGGCGATGACGCAGAGAACCATGCAGGAGGTCCGTAATCCATCTTTTGTTGATTCGATAAATACCTTCCAGCTCAATTGTCGCCTCAGCAGGCCGATGACCAGAGCGCCTGCTGCTCCGATTCCTCCTGCCTGGGTGGGAGTAAACCAACCGAAGAACAACCCTCCTATCACAAGGCCGAATAGAATCAGGGCCTCACCGATTCCTGTCATCGCTTTCACTTTTTCTTTAAAGGTGGTTTGGGCTCCGGCCGGACCAGCAACTGGATTGACCCAGCAGATGATGCCAACGGTGATGACAAATAGAAAAGTGAGGATGATTCCCGGGATAATGCCTGCTACAAAAAGTTTTCCGATGGACTGCTCGGTCATAATCCCGTAGACGAGGAAGATCGTGCTCGGAGGAATGAGAATACCAAGCGTGCCAGCGCTGGCAAGAGTGCCAGTAGCCAGGGTGTCATCATATTTATACCGTTTCATCTCCGGAAGGGCGATCTTTCCGATGGTGGCGGCTGTTGCAGAAGTAGATCCGCAGATGGCGGCGAAAAAGCCACAGGCCACGACTGTAGCCATGGTCAACCCTCCTCGAAGACTCCCGAGGACCGTATAAGCAGCATCATAAAGCCTTTTTCCAATGCCCGAGGCAAAGGCAAAAGCGCCCATGAGGATAAACATAGGAATGGCGCTCAAGGGGAAGTTGGAAAACTGTTCGAAGATATCACGCGCTAAAAGTTTGTATCCCGCTTTAAAAGAGCCCAGGTAGGAAAATCCGAGAAATCCAACAAAAGCCATTGCAAAGGCAACCGGCATCCGGAGGAGGAAGAGAAGGACAAGCAGGATAATGCCAATAATACCTACATTAACGGGATCCATGTTTTGCCACCTCGGAAAAGGATTTAAGGACCTCCACCAGAAAAGCCAGACAGACCGGAATACAACAGAAAGCGATGATATAGGCAAAGGGATAAAAGGGGATGCGCGAGGTGGAACCAATCTCTCCTGCCCTTTGGAGGGATTGGCCATAAACAAAACTTTGCCAGAGGATTAGGACGAAAGTGATCAAGCTCAGAAGAGAACTGAAACCACAGATCGATTCCCTGATACGGGTGGGAAGCCTCATGATGATAAATTCCACCCGTATATGCCGACCCAGAAGGAGCGTAAAGGCAACGGCAGGGGCGATGGCCAATACCTGAGAAAAACTGATGACTTCAACAGCCCCAGGAACTGGCCATAGAAAAAGCTTTGCTCCGATGACATCAATAAAATTGACCAGAAACATCAAGATGATGCCGATGACCCCAATCCACTCAAGGTTACGGCTGAACGACCTGTTAAACTTTTCCAATTGGCTTAAGCATTTTTCAAATTGCATCATCATGTTCTCCTTGCATCAGCCGTTCTCCCCCTATCAGGAAGAGAACGGCTGTAAGCATCACCATTACTTTATACGAACCTCTGCAGGACCCGTAGACGATTTAACGCCTGATTCCTTCTGCTTCTTTGTCCAATACTCGGTTCGCATCTTGGCATAATTAATCAATTCCCTGGTCTCTTTTTCCTGAAAGCCTGCCGAAACCATTGATTTGACATACTTATCCAGAACCGGTTCAACCGCATTTTTCCATTTCTTGATCTCATCATTCGGGAGCTCGATGAACTTCAGCCCTTTTTCTATTCCCAATTGTTTTCCGTCGATATCTATATCGTTCCACATCAGGGCCAATTTTTCCTCGAAAGGATATTCATTAAAGACCTTCTGGATAGCCGGGGGAAGCTTATTCCAGACATCCCTGTTCATTACCAGATAGAAGGTGTAGACTTGTCCGATAGGCCAGCATTCCGTCACATACTTCGTGACCTCGGCCAACCGGAAAGCTCGGAGAGTCTCCATAGGGATCATCAGTCCATCAATGACCCTCTTTTGAACAGCCTCATAGGATTCCGGCATAGGTATGGATCGTGGCGTTCCGCCCAAGGCGCTCACAACTTCAGCAATAAACCCCAGTCCTCTCAGCGTCATTCCCTTAAGATCCTCCATCTTGTTGACCGGTTTGGTTGCTGAAAGAACCACATTGGCAGGGCTGGTATGCAAAGAAAGCATATGAATCTTATCCCACTCCTTTGGTTTGAACTGTCGAAAGAAATCGTTGGCGACGCGGTTGGCCACCCAGGCATTCGGAAACCCAAGCGGCAGGTCGAGTGCCTCCGTCATTCGAAAACGACCAAAGGTATACCCAATATTTGAAAAACCTATGTCTGAAATCCCCTCCACCACTCCGTCATAGATCTTCGTAGGACCCAGAAGGGTTCCCGCGGGGAAATAACGGATTTTCAGCTGACCGCCCGAGCGGGCTTCAAGATCTTTAATAAATTCTTCGCAGATTTTTGATTGCCGGGACGGGACCGGGAAAAAATTGCTCCATTTCAGTTCGGTAACCCCGAAGACGATCGAAGGCACCAATGTGATGATGAGGATCGAACAGATCAAAACGCCCTTTTTTTTCATATGAAAGTTCCTCCTATAAAAAGTTTTTAATCCTTTCCGATTTAAAAGCCTCACTCATTGAGTCACCTTATGAAATTCAGCCTCACCTCCCTTCGCGTCATCAACCTTTCTCCCTTCCATCGTTTCTTAACCCCACCTCGCCTCCCCTCCCCTTAAATTAAGGGCTGCGTCGCAATCCCCTTTTCGTCATTGCGAGCGACCGGAGGGAGCGTGGCAATCTCAGGATTATCAATACGTTACGAGATTGCTTCGGTCGTTTCTCTCCCTCGCAATGACATTGTGACACAGTCTCTTAAGGGGAGGGACAGAAGGGGGATAGAGTGCAGCTAAACTTTACCCTCTTTTTTCAGTTTCTCCTTGATGTCTTCTCTCAGCCGCTTCTTATCAACCTTCCCCACATTGGTCAGGGGCATCTCCTGGATGACCTCGATCCTTTCAGGAAAGTAAAGAACCGATGTTTTGCTTTCCTTGAGATGCGCGATGATCTCTTCAAAAGAGATGGCCCCCGCCTGTTTGGGTTTGATAAAAGCGCAGACCCGTTCTCCCAGAATCGGGTCGGGCATGCCTACCACCGCCACCTGTTCCACTTTGGGGTGGCCAACGATCAGGTCCTCCACCTCCTTGGCGCTGATGTTTTCCCCTCCGCGGATGATGATGTCTTTCTTTCGACCTGTGAGCATCAGACGGCCTTCGGGGTCAAACTTGGCAAGGTCTCCTGTTCGATAAAAACCGTCCGGGGTGAAGGCCTTCTTATTTTCAGCCTCTGACTTGTAGTAGCCTCGAAAGATCGTTGGCCCCCTCACCACCAGCTCCCCTTCCTCTCCTCGGGGAAGCTCGTTCCCATTCGCATCGATCACTCTGTACTCGTCATAGGGGCAGATGGGTTGTCCAACCGTATGAAAAACAATTTCCTCCGGGTCATCGTATCTCGTCTGTGTACACGGTCCCTCTGAACTGCCATAGACATTATAAAATTTGCACTTCAATTTATCGTAAACTTTTCGGATCACCTCCGAAGGCATATGAGAACCGCCGGTTCCGATGACATCGAGCGATGAAATGTCGTATTGATCCAGTCCTGGAAATTCGACGATCTGTTGAACCTGGGCGACCGCGAGGATCATCGTTGTCACTTTCTCTTTTTCAATGGCTTCAAGAATCTCTTTGGGCCGGGTGGAGGAAATCAGCACCACTTTCCCTCCGGTGAGGAAAGCAGGGTTTAAGGAGACCTCAATGGCCATATTATGGGTGACGGGCGTGGCAATCAGGGTGATGTCGCGCGGACTTCGTTCCCAGACCTTTCCGCGATAATCGAAATTGCAGAAGAAGTCATTATGGGCGCGGGGGACAAGCTTGGGAAGGCCTGTTGTTCCTCCGGTTGGCATCAGGTGACAGATCTCATCCGGATTAGGGCGATGGGTCTGGAGGTAATCTTTAGGATATCGTTTTAAATCAACCTTTCCGAGGAGGTCATGGAAAGATAGGGTGCCTTTGGGCAACGGCTTACGGTCTCTATCCGAGGCGGGATCAATGATAATAATATGTTTTAGAAGCGATTCCTTGGATTGTATCGATTCGATCATCGAATGATAATCGATCTTCTCAAACTGTAAAGGGACCATCCAGGCTTTAGCTTCTGTGATCTCACAGAAATGTTCGATCTCCCTCTGAGAGAAGCGTGGAATACACATCACAGGAATAGCTCCCATCTTATGGAGCCCATAATAGGCATAGACGAATTCTACCCAATTTGGAATCTGGAGCAGAACCCGATCCAGTTTCTGAATGCCTATTTCAAGAAAGGCCAGGGCAGCCCGGTCTGTCCGTTCCTGGAGTTGCTGAAAGGTCAGCCTGACCTCTCCGGAGACAAGCGCTTCCTTATAGGGGTAGAGGTCACAGGTTCGATCCAGCATCTCTCCCAGGGGGATGTCTAACCACCAACGTTTTCTACGATAGAGATCCGCTGATTCTTTTGGAAATGGATTGGCTCCCTGAATCACCATGGCACGCTCTCCAATACCCGGAAAGGTTTTTTTGATAAGATCGAAAAATCATAATTTTTATTATAACTTAAGTCAAGGGAAGCAAGCTTTTTTCATGTCTTTTTACCCCGTTAGAAAACCCCGCAGCTCTGCTGCGGGGATGGTGGTTGTTTCCTTTTCAGCGAACACAAGGTTTAATGCCCCGTGTGAGCTTTCCCGTTAGAAAGTTGAAAACTTTCTAACGAGGTTTACCCTCGAGACCTGCAAGCAGTACCTCGTTACTCCCGGGAATCACCATTTCAAAGATGGATTCCACCGTCGTATAGTCGTAGTAACCGAGCCGGGCTAATGGGCGGACCCGCAACAGGTCAATCCGTCCATCCGGAGTGATGAAATCGTCTTTAATATGTATGAGAACCACCCGGCCAATGATGACATCCACCGTGCCCATCAATCCATTGCCCGGCAATCGCAGCGTGCTGTGATAACGGCACTCGAATTGGATCGGGGACTCCGCAACCCGGTAGGGTTTGACCCGGATGGATGGCGCCTTGGTCAAACCAACAAGTTCAAATTCATCCACCTCCGGAGGCGCCTCTACGGCTGATCGGTTGACTGCCTCACGCAGGTCATAGGTGGCCATGTTGTAAACGAATTCCTTGGTTTGTTCGGCATTGACCGCTGAATCCTTTCGAAGGCCACGGGTATTCTGGTTGGCTGCGAACATCACGTAGGGAGGGTCGAACGTCAGGTTTTGGAACTGGCTGTAAGGCGCTAAATTGTGTATTCCTTCGAGGCTGATGGTTGAGATCCAACCAATAGGTCGAGGCACCACGCAGGACTTAAAGGGATTATGGGGAAGGCCATGGTCATTCTTATCCGGATCGTAATACATCACTTCTTCTCCTTTTTCGTTATAAAAATGGCAACTGGAATTCTCTTTTTGGCACTCTATTATATTACATTGCTTTCAGATTTCAAAGATTCCATGGCGTTTTAGAAATTTGACAAAAATGACTTGACAAAAATTATCTACCCATTATACTTGTTAAAAAATTCTCAAGAAGAAGAATGGACGGTTTAATTTGAATAGTTTCATTCATTTTCCGTCTAATGCTCCATACCCGGAGGGCAACCTCGAACCATGAAAATCCGTAACCCCCTCTATTCCCCCCTTAGCCTAAGGGGGGATGAAGGGGGGTTAGAGATTTTTTATTTTCTAATACAGCAGATCCTTTCATCGGAGGATAATTTCAGTTGAAAAGGGGGTGATTCGAAGAAAAGAGATCAAGTAAAAAACAAGCTTTTTATCAAGGAATAAAAATCGAAAGGAGGAAATCATGAGACGTTTTAGGGTTATTTCTTTAGTGTTATGCATTTCAATTTTAGGATGGTTGATCTTTGTTTCTTCTGCATCCGCACAGATCAAACTCAGTTATTCCATCTTCTTTCCGGCACCTCATAAGCATAGTGTGCTGGCTGCGGAATGGGGGAAAGAGATCGAAAAAAGGACGAATGGAAGGGTTGTGGTCACCATGCATTATGGCGGCACCCTCACGCCTGCGCCTCAGGTTTATGACGGGGTAGTCAAAGGTCTGTCCGATGTGGGCATGTCTGTCTGTGGTTACACGCGAGGAAGATTTCCTCTGACAGAGGTGGTTGAACTTCCCTTAAGCCACAAGAGCGGATGGGCCATCACGAAAACGATCAATGATTTTATCGCCCAATTTAAACCAAAGGAATTTGATGATGTCAAGATGATGTATATGCACGCCCATGATCCCGGACTCCTTCATACCAAAAAGGCTGTTGAAAAGCTTGAGGATGTCAAGGGGATGAAAATTCGAGCATTTGGTGCTGCTACGAAAATTGTGACCGCCCTTGGAGGAGCTCCTGTATCTATGGCGATGGGTGAGACCTATGAAGCATTAAGCAGGGGTGTTGTGGAAGCTTCGATCGCACCTTATGAAGCGTTGCAAGCCTGGAAGTGGGGAGAAGTGGTGAAGTTTACGGTCGAAGCCCCTGCAATGTATTACAGCTCTGCCTTTTTTATCGCTATGAATAAGGCCAAGTGGAATTCCATCCCTCCGGCTGACCAGAAAATCATTGAACAGGTGAACTCCGAATGGATTGACAAACATGGCAAGGGTTGGGATGAGATTGCTAAAGCAGGTAAAGATTTTACCCTTCAGAGAGGCAACAAGATCATCCAACTTTCCGTGGATGAGAACCGGAAATGGGAAAGGACACTCAAACCTCTTTATGATGATTATGTTAAGAGCATGAAGGACAAGGGATTGCCCGGAGATCAGGTGTTACAGTTTTTTCTCCATACACTTTATAAATATCAAAAGTAGAACCCAAAAAGAGGGGGAGGGGTTACTGCCTTCCCCTCTTTTTTTGTGCACTATTTAACCATCCGACTTTTTAGAGATTTGGGTTACGGTGACGATGCCTGTTTAGTCATTCGTCTCATAGTCTTATAGTCGAATAGTCATATAGTGGAGGATAAAAAAATGAATTGACTATAAGACTATCTGACTACAAGACAAACTGACTGATTATAAAGGAGCTACTTATGGGATGGTTTTTAGATAAGGTATGGAGATTGAGCCGCTACATCAATTTCATCAGCGGGGTTAGCCTGACCTTCATCATGTTACTCACGGTTTCAGACATTATTTTAAGGTCATTTAGAAAACCCATTATCGGAACTTTTGAGATTGTCGCTTTTTCAGGGGCTGTGGTGATCGGTTTCTCCATTCCTTTGACCACCTGGGTCAGAGGACATGTCTATACTGACTTTCTGGTGATGAGGTTCTCTGATAAAACTCGAAACATTTTTCATATTGTAACAAGATGCATGGGGATGGGACTTTTTTTCCTCATCGGTTTGGAATTGATCAAGTATGGAATGGATCTCAAAAAAGCAGGAGAGGTTTCCCCCACCCTGACCATGCCTTTTTATCCGGTTGCTTATGGATTAGGGGTTTGCTCTTTTATTCAGTGTCTCGTGCTCCTGTGCGATATCTTCAAGACCTTCGGAGGAAAACATGAGTGAGGTGACGATCGGAATTTTAGGCCTAATTGCGGTATTGGCCTTATTCCTCACCGGGATCGAATTAGGATTTGCCATGGCCATTGTCGGCTTTTTAGGGTTTAGCTATATTGTTTCCTTTCAGGCCGGGTTGAACCTTTTGGCAAAGGATGTTTTCGATGTCTTTTCTTCCTATGGATTTACGGTCATTCCTCTTTTTGTCCTCATGGGTCAGATTGCCTATAATGCCGGGATTGCGAAGCGATTGTATGATACATCTTACAAGTTTATCGGACATATCCCCGGAGGACTGGCCATGGCCACGGTGGGGGGATCCGCTGCATTTGGAACGGTGACGGGGTCAGCCATTGCCACAGCAGCGACGTTTGGCAGTGTGGCTTATCCTGAGATGGAACGGTACCATTACAAAAGGAAACTCTCAACAGGAATCATCGCTGTCTCGGGTACGCTTGGCAGTCTTATTCCGCCAAGTGTCACACTGATTGTCTTCGGGATGATTACCGAGACATCCATCGGCAAATTATTTTTAGCCGCAGTCGCTCCAGGGATGATCGTCACATCCTTATTTGTCTTTATCATCTACGGATGGTGCAAGATCGATCCAGCGTTGGGGCCCAAAGGTGAAAAATCACCCTGGAAAGCCAGATGGATATCGCTCAAAGAGGTGATCTGGGTGATTCTGATCTTCGTCATTGTGACCGGAGGGATGGCGTGGGGTTTCTTTACGCCCACAGAGGCGGGGAGCGCCGGTACATTTGCGGTCCTTCTTTTGTCCGTCATTAAAAGGGACATCAATTTTAAAGGGTTTATCCTATCGGTTGCGGAATCCCTTCGAACGGCATGTATGGTCTTGGTCCTGATTGCAGGGTCTACGATCCTTGGCCATTTTCTGGTCGTGACCAAGATCCCCATCCTTGCCGCAGATTGGGTCGGGAGCCTTCCTTATCCCCCTTTTGTGATCATGATTCTCATTTTGCTGATCTATGAAATCGGGGGCTCTTTTATCGATGACCTCGCCTTTATGGTTCTGGCCACTCCCATCTTCTTTCCCATCGTCATCAAATTGGGTTACGATCCAATCTGGTTTGGCGTCATCCTCCATATCTTTGTGATGATCGGCGTGGTGATTCCTCCGGTGGCGATCAATGTTTTTGTGGTCCGGAATATCACCAAGGTTCCCTTTGGCGAAATTTACAGCGGGGTTTATCCGTTTTTAATCGGTATGATCATTTGCGCCGCTCTGCTGTTTATCTTTCCGCAGATCATCACCTTCCTTCCGTCTCTCTTCGAGATTTATTGATACGGCAGGTGTTTTCCCTTGCGGAATGTTCTCCCAAATTTTATAAGACAAGACATAACTTCTTATAAAGAGTCTCAAAATTTAATTGGTATAGTCATTATAAAATCTCCCCTCACCCCTCTTTGCCAAATCCCGATTTATCGGGACCTTTAACAAACCTGTCCTGAGTTTGCCGAAGGAGGGAGGTTACCTGCCTGCGCGAAGCCGCTTCGGCGAAGGCAGGGGAGGGATTTTGCAAATGAATGTCTTCTTCATTTTAGTGTCCTTTTTCACTCTTTGGAAAAATAATCCTCAAAGGGTAAGAAGATAGGCAGAGGAGGCAGAAATGAAAGTCTCTGACCAGAATCATTATGACCGCTACCTGAAAGGCGAAAGGCTCCCCCATTTCAGGACTCTTTCAGGAATTGAGATGAAAGAGTTCTATGATCGTGAAGACTCTCCCCAGGACCCGCCAGACCCCGGGGTTTTCCCCTTTACCCGTGGCGTATATAAAGACATGTATCGAGGCCGACTCTGGACCCGAAGGCAACAGAGCGGGTTCGGGACTCCCGAAGAGAGCAATCGCCTCATTCACTTCCTTCTGAGCAAAGGCATGACCGGACTCAACATCGACTATGATATTCCCACCAAGTTGGGTCTTGATCCGGATCACCCTCTCGCAGAAGGGGATGTAGGATTGGTAGGAACCTCGATGGCTACCCTTGAGGACACGGAGGCCCTTTTTAAAGGGATCCCTCTGGATAAAGTCAGCACTACCCTGATTGTCAATCCTCCTTATTCAGCCATTCATATGGCGATGTATCTACTTACGGCCAAAAGACAGGGGGTGGATGTTTCCAGCCTGATTGGAACGATGATGAACTGTGCCATCACTCAGCTCGTGGGTCCGACCTACCAATCCGGGACACACTTCTTCCCGGTGGATCCGGCGATCAAGATCGCATGCGACTTGA
>VGRY01000051.1 GCA_016875195.1 Deltaproteobacteria bacterium | reverse complement strand
CTTAGCCTCGATTAGCAAGGTCAGGGCTCAGTTGAGACCCTCAAATTACCAGGATTAGGCAAGGTGCAATACCTAAGAACTTGTAATAAATACCTCCCGAAAAAGTACTTGACAAGAATAAACCAGGACGGGAGGGATTTTATAAAGTTTCTTATACAACTATAGTTTTTAAAAATTATTTAAGGAGGAGTGAATCATGGATAAGGTTCGAGTCGGAATTGTAGGTTCACAATTTGCTGCCCACCTTCATCTAAACAACTATTCAAAGCTGAGAGGCTCCAAGATGGAAATTCTGGGGATCGCCTCAAGGACGGAAAAGAACGCTCAAATGGCAGCAAAGGCATTCAACATTCCGTCCGTCTATACGGACTACCGAAAGCTCCTGGAGAGGAAGGATATCGATGCGATCGATCTCTGCATCCCGACCAATCTCCATGAGGAGATGATCATCACTTCGGCGGAGGCAGGAAAACATATCATCTGCGAGAAACCTCTGACCGGATACTTCGGGGAGGACGTTGAAGGTGAAGATATCGGCTTCCGGGTATCCAAAGAAGTGATGCTTCGAAGTGCGATGGAGAGTTGCGCCAGGATTAGAAAGGCAATCGAAAAGAACCGTATCCTCTTTAATTATGCTGAGGATTGGGTCTATGCGCCTTCCGTTGAAAAGATTAAAAGAATTGTGAGGGTGACCGGCGGAACCATCATGGACATCCGGGCCGAAGAAAGCCATTCTGGATCGCATGCTGCTTATTCACGAAAATGGAAGACCTCCGGTGGTGGAGCTCTGCTTCGCTTAGGTTGCCATCCCATTGGCGCTGCTCTTCATCTGAAATATTTTGAAGGACAGTTGAGGGATGGGAAACCCATTCGCCCAAAATTCATTACCGCAGAGGTTGGACAGCATACACGGATTCCCTCATTTCAAAAGGAACAAAAGAAATGGTTGGTCAATACATGGGAGGATGTGGAAGACTGGTCTGCCCTCATCATCACGTTCGAGGACAACTCAAAAGCATCCATCTTTTCTTCAGATGGAGTTCTGGGTGGGACCCGTAACAACATGCAGGTCTATCTCTCGAATGCGGTTGCTTTTGCCAATATTAACCCAAACAATGCGGTTGAGGTCTATGCTCCGGATCCGAAAATCCTCGGAGACGAGTATATTTCAGAAAAACTCGAGACGAAGGCAGGATGGAACTTTGCTAGCCCGGATGAGGACTGGATGAGGGGTTTTCCACAGGAACTGGAGGATTTCATTGATAGCATCCGTCAGGGTAAAGAACCCTTGTCAGGACTAAAACTGGCAGAAGACACGATGGAAGTGGTCTATGCTGCCTATCTTTCAGCCGAAAAAGGGCAGAGAATCCAACTCAATTCTTCGAAATAAAAGTTGGTTCATCCGGCTTTCGCGTAGATGCTTTCCCCCCTCTTAACCCCTCCTCACCTCCCCTTAATGTAAGGGGAGGATGGGTGGGGTTATTATTGAGAGGGAGGGGGAGTTATGGAAAGTGTCCCGGTTAAGGTTTTTTCTTTGTGGTGCGGTCCTTTTTAATTAGCGAAACCATTTCTTTCTGAAATCCGTCATAGGCCCCTTTAAATTCGGAGAGGGTCTTTTGAACGGGGCCGAATTTCGGCCAATCGGAAGGAGTCAAACCTCCAAAACCAAACTCCCCTGAAATTCCTGCCTCTTTAAACACCTCAGCCAGCTCCGCATTGATCGCGTAAGCCTTTCGAAAATCCTCCATCTGATTGAGAAGATCGAGGACCTCCTTTGAAAAAGAACCTGAGATAGATTCTTCAAACCCTTTCAGGTCGAACTGTGGAGTTTCGGCCATTTTTCTCACATTCTCCTGGTGATCTGGAAATTCAGTATGGACGAGGTTACGGGAGGTGAGGGTCCAGTAGGTATCAAAAGGTTTCCTTTTAGAGGCAGGAAGGTAGTGAATGCGGTCCATGATGAGACGTGCCTGAGATTGAGTTACTCCTTTTCTATTCATTAAGTAAGCGATCCATTTTTTCCGGTTCTCATCAGAAAAGAAGAGCGACCAGACTCTTCTTGCTACCAATGTCCCTGATTTTCCGATTCCGTCTTCCCACTTCTGAAGCAACTCTTTAGAGGCAACTTCTCCCAGAGCGTTGAAGATGGGGTCGTTTAAGGTCTTTTGACCATGTGCGAATCGTGTTGCCGCCAGGACCTTTTCTTCATAACCCTTTGCAGCGGAGACTTTCTCTTTTGTTCCGTTTGTTTCAGAGAGGTTTTCAATCTTTTGAATGGCTTTCTTTTCACCAATTTTTGTTTTTAATTCCTTAAAAAACTCTTCAAGCTTAACCTCTCTCAGGTGGCTCTCAAGGCGCCCACCCATGTTGGTCATATAGAGCTGTGTGGGCTGGATTCCCTTTTTGACTGCTTCAGCCATTCCATCCATCTCTTCCAGGATGAGTGTCGCCTCCTGGCTGACGCTGTAATCGACCGTGATATTTGACCCGAAACCGAAGGAGTTGATCGTTCGAGTGATGACTCTTGCGGCAGGGGTTGTAGCTGCCACCTTGATGACGAGATTGGGCCTCCCTTTCCAACCGTCCATTTGATATCCGGCCAGTAGATACTGGTCATAGAGGTCGAGGTTATCTGAGGCAAGGGAGAAGGCTGTAAATACATCCCGGATGGATTCGTCAACGAGGTGTGCAATATTTGGATTGAGTTGAAAACTGACGACACCGCCTCCGGAGGTCTCTCGGAGGTTGAAAAAGATGGGACGAAAGACATGGAGATTATCCCAGAGGGCAAGCAGTGTTGCGTAAAGCGTTATCTCATCTCCGTATTGAGAGGGTTTGGCAGACCAGCGCTTAAAATCGGGATGCCGCTTAATCTGATCGAGAAAGAGCGTGGTCAAGAAAGGCTCATCCTGGTAAGCTCTGGCAGCCAGAACAGGGTTGGTGGAGACCTGTTCGAAGCCCAAGTGTCTGAGCCACCGCAAGCCTATGGCATAGTCATTTCCGAACTTACAGAACCCCTCTTTTACCATACGGTAGTAAACGTTCTCTTTGATCTCCTTCTCTGCTTTCAGCAGGAATTGGGTGAAGAGGTTCTTCTTAAAATCGATTCCCTCTTCGATACGGAGAGCTGCCTTGGCAGCCATACTGCTTCCCTTCTGGACCCTCTTCATCTTTGTAAGCCATTTTGAGATCACGGCCTCTGCAATGGAACTCCCTCCCTCAACTCTTTCTCGATTCTCCCATTCCTGAAGGGTATTGAGAATGCAGTCGAGAGAGTCGGCCTTTTCTTTATCGTTGAGCCAACGGCTTTCGAGACCATAGAAGTTGAGCGCCGTTTCTAACATGAACTCATAGGAGTATTGCCTGAGATAAACTTTTTGTTGAAACGTTTCTATCGGTTCATCAGGAACGGGTCGGGAGTTGAAGAACAGGAGGTTCAATCTTCTGATGAACCCCCCCACGGTTTCATATAATCTTCCATTGATTTCAGGAAAGAGGAGATGGTCGGAAGCCAGGGTTGTCTGACCCCACTGGACAAGGGAATAGAGATGGTTGACATGATCATCCAGCAGAGGCGGTCTTTCTTTAATCGAAAGTGGCTGAGGAAGACTTGATTCAACGATCTGTTCAATGCTTGCGCGTGAACCTTTTTTCATTCTGACTTTCTCCTTTCTATTCCAAGGGAGTTCAAATGTTTATCAATATGTTTTTCTAAAAGAGAGGTGTAATCCTCTTCATATTGGATCAGGGTGCTAAACATCCATTCTCTCAGGTCACTCCTCAGTAAAAAGCCGTAGGTGATATGAAGAAGCTGCCTCGAGTTTTCCTGGTCCAGGAAGCATGGAAGTTCAAGGTCAGAAAGGGACCCGATCGAAGGGATTGAGGAGAGGTCTGTTGTCACATGATAGTGTTTGGTGGCTTCCCCGAATGAGGAGAGAGCTTTTTGATGCATCTCTCGATAGAGAGAAGGATCTTTCAGACTGATGAGGCGCACTGCTTCAAGCCAGCTTGTCCCTGCTGTTTTAAGATGGACTTTTCCTTCAGCGATCTCTCCAACGTGGGGGAAGATGGAAAACTTATCGCTTCCCGAATGGATGGAGAGTTTATAGTTTCCATAATGCCCTGCGATGAGGACGTGGTGGTAAAACTGTTTTTTGAAGGTTTGAACATCCCCGCGATAGTCAATCCCTTTTTGAAACTCTCCGATGAACCTGGGAGCGAGCGAGTCGATCCGTACCCCTCGATGGCGAAGGACAATCATCAGAAAGAGATGGGTCTCTGGAGGAGTGGGGAAGGGGATTTCGTCAATGGATATTTCAAAATCGATCAGAGGCTTTTGATTTGTCCGTTTCATGATCAGTTGATAGACCTCTTCGGAAAAGTCAATCGCCTGATCAAAGAGAAGGACATTTCTCCTCACCTCTTCCTCTGAAAAACGGATAGAAAGGTCGCCCCTGGAACCTCTGAATGTGAATTCTTTGTCCAGAAAGAGATGGAGAAGAACGGTTGCGTCGCCAGGATCGATCTCCTCTTTGAATTTTCGTTGAATCACTTCGCTTGGCATGGAAAGAGCTTCGAAATTCAATTTCTCAGAAAGATCCAGTGTGATCATGGAGACGCCTGCATCAAGAGCCAGTGCCACCTCATCCAGGGATTTCAGATGGTCTCCGTCCGCTCCGTAGCCATTCTGATAGTTTTCCTGGAAGACAGACCAGGCCGCATCTGCAATGACCTCTTTAAAGTTTCTACCGGTCTGGTTATTCTCGCGAATCGACTGTTGAGCCAGAACAGGCCGAGCGCTAAATTTCCTGACTGAGCGGAGATGGCCTGGAGTGGCCAGACCGAGACGATCTCCGGTTCCTATGGTAGCCGGGAAACTCAACACCGAAACCGGCCTGGTAAATGGAAAGAGTTCCATTAAAACGAGGGTATTTTCAAGGAAGAGATCGCATAGCTTGAGAGAGGGTGAGTGATTAAGTATTTTTCCAGAAAAAGGATCTTTGAGGAGAGCTTCCTTTTCCCCGATGACCCCCAGTTTTTTACCATCGCCGGTTCGAATCAATCCATAATACAATCCATTCTGTAAACGGAAAGAGGGGAGATAGACCTTTTGCAGGTCAATGTTGAAAACCTGAAAGAATTTTTGAATATCTCCGGGAGCGGGTATATGGCTCGATTCAAGCAACGTCGTATCCTTTCTCTTTAAGCATAGTTATTAAGAGATATTGCTGTTCATCTGTGAAAGAGTAAGGTTCGCACATTCTATCGACCTCCTCTTTGGGAAGGACCTTCTTCCGGCCCTCATCCAAAGTTTTAAAAATTTCTTCGAACGACTTAAGATGGATGAACTCTGGGATATCCCTCATAGCCAGTTCCTCACCCTTTCCAGCCAGACCCCACAAGTAGAGAAGCTCGGAAACAGGAGAGGCAACGACTGGATGACACCCCCCTGGAATGGCGAAGATGCTTTTCTCTCCGATCAGATAAGCTTTGCTCATTCTCTTTCCATCCATCAGGATTTGAACTCCGTAGGGTCCAAATTGGTCCCTCGGATTCTTCTTTAAGTTGAACCGGTGGTAATAGACCTCTTCATGATCTGATTCACCTGATTGAAACTGATCTTTATCGTGCTGATGAAGTGGAGTGCCCGACCAGAAGCCCGGAGGGCTATAAGTTTCTCCAACAACCAGATTTGAACTTGCATCCTTTGGGCTGATCAAGGGTGTGATATCCCTTCGCCAGATCCAGTTTCCTCTGGATACGACTTTCGCTTCCTGAGGTGAAAGATAGAAGGGAGGCTTTTCTTTGAGGGCAGGGGCTTCGAAAAAAGCGATTTCCCCCTTTCCTCTAAGCTGCACCCTTGAATTACAAGGTACATAGAGGGCAGAGGCATTGGATTGGCCAGGCCCAAAGGAGAAGGGGCCGCCTTTTCTCTCACCGGAAAATATCTTTCCATTGACTTCTATCTCAAACCTTCCATCCTGAGGAACAAGGACCATCTCCTTCTCTTTCGTCTTTTTTGTGACGAAATCGGATTTGAGCTGATAAATCCCGAATCCTAAGATCTGGAGAGGAACCTCATCTCTTAACGGGTCCAGAATGAGTCCGCTTTTCTTTCCATTGTAACGAATATGCGGATTTACCCGGTTCATTTCAATCCGATTGGCATATTTCTTCACGGTGCTTTCCATGTTGAACCCCCCTTTTTTAGATTCTCACACATGGAAATGTGAGAATTTGCCTCTAACATTTGAGAATGAACAGTGTCATGCTGAATTTAGTTCAGCATCTCATTTTTCCCATCTCTATGAGATCCTGAAACAAGTTCAGGATGACAGGCCTATGAAATATCAGATATTATGTGAAGAATTTGACCGAGATTATATCCTTTTGCCTTTTAGGCTGTCAATTTTATGAAGGGTTGACTTTTCCTCCCTATCTTCATCATAATTGGAACAAAACGGAAGGCAAAGGTAAAGAATGATCCGTGAAGGAATAGCAGAATTATTAAAAGAGATTTTGGAGACAGAAGACATTCCCCTCAATGTTCCTCCAAAGAGAGAGATGGGCGATCTTTCGAGCGCCATCTGTCTCTCGCTTGCCAAGGTGAAACGGCGTCCGCCGCTTGAGATTGCAAAAGAAGTGGTTAAGAAATTGGAGACAAATCTCCCACCCTATATTCAGGAAGTCACCCTGACTCCTCCTGGTTATGTTAATTTTAAAATCGATTGGCCTTACCTGGCCAGGGAATTGGTTTCTGAGGTTTTTGAACGAAGGGAATCCTTCGGCAAACCATTATCACCTGAGAGCGAGAAAGTTTTTATTGAACATACAAGCGTCAATCCAAACAAAGCCATGCATATTGGCCATCTCCGGAATTCGGTCCTCGGGGATACGGTGGCAAGGGTCCATCAATGGTTAGGTTTTCCTACGGAAGTTTGCAATTATATTGATGATACAGGCGTTCAGGTGGTCGATGTGGTGACTGCTTTTCTCTATCTCGATCCCCCTTTCTTTAACGAAGGTTCTGGCGATTTAAGGCCCATCTGGGCGAAGGTTCCTGAAGATCAGCCTCTGGACTATTTTTGCTGGGACCTATATGCCCGATTTGAAGGTGAGGTTGAAAATAATCCTTCTCTTCAAGAAAAAAGGGAGGAGGTTCTTCATCAAATCGAAAAAGGGGAACATCCGGTCGCCCCGTTTGCCAAGGAGTTATCAAAGAGGATTGTTCAGGCCCATCTTGGAACAGTGGGGGCACTGAACATCTATTATGAGCTTCTCAACTGGGAGTCGGATATCATTCGCCAGGGTTTCTGGCAGGAGACCTTTGAACTCCTTAAGAAGAGGGGAGCGCTTCGATTAGAAACAGAAGGACCGAATGTAGGGTGCTGGGTCGTGCCATTTGGCGGCATTGTTGAGACAAGCGATGGAGCTAAAAGTTTAGATAAGATATTGATCCGCTCCAATGGAAGCGTCACCTATACAGGTAAGGATATCGCTTATCAGCTCTGGAAGTTTGGTCTTCTTGAAAAAGATTTTCTATATGCCAGCTGGGGCCTGCAGTCCGATGGAAGGGTGCTCTGGACAACGGACAGAGATGGGGAGCCATGCGATCTTCTACACCATCAGTTTGGACATGCGAACAGGGTAATCAATGTCATTGATGTCAGGCAGAGTTATCCACAGAAGGTAGTGATCGAATGCCTCCGTCAGATGGGATTCGAAAAGGAGGCAGAGCAGTCGATCCATTTAGCCTACGAAGTAGTCAATCTTTCTTTGCAGGCTGCCCGTATTTTAGGGGCAGAAGAGACTGAGGAGAAAAGATCGGTCGCCATGTCAGGCCGTTCGGGGACAGGCGTGAAGGCAATGGATTTTATTGAGATGGTGAAGAAGAAGGTGGTGGAGAAAGCGGACCATCCCATCGAAGAGAGTGTTGCCAGCGCACTGGCCACAGCAGCCATACGATATTACCTTCTCAAATTTACGCTGGAGAGTCAGATCATCTTCGATTTCGATGAAGCCCTCAAGACCACTGGAGATACAGGGGTCTATCTCGAATATGCCCATGCACGGGCCTGCAGTATCTTGAGGAAGGCTGAAGAGAGAAAGATTGAGTTTGTCTGGGAAAAAGAGGTTGTTCCTGCCAAGTTGACTGAGACGGAGAGGGATCTGATGGAGGTTCTTTCGAAATTCAATTCGGTAGTCGTCAAAGCTGGAAAGAACCTCAGGATGTCCCAGTTGACCGAATATGCTTTTGATCTCGCCACATCCTTTACAAATTTCTACGAGCATCCTGATCCAGGAGCAGAAACCCAGACCCCATTCATCCACCTTCAGGACAATCACTTACGCACCTTCAGGCTTTCCCTGGTGAAGGCATTCCAAATCGTGATGGGGAACATACTCAAGCTGATGGGAATGGCCGCTCTTGAAAGAATTTAGTTCGGAGTGATGAGTTCGGAGTTCGGAGTTAAAAAAGAACAAACCGACACGTGACACGGGCACGGTCACGTCTTTTAGAATGAGGTATTAGCCATGAGCACACGAAAGAGAACCCTGCCTCGGGGATGGTACCCAGTAGATAAGAGGGAATGCCAGAGGGGGATCGAATCCTTTCTGGAGAGATGGTCTCCCTCGGTCTCCTTAAAGACAGTGCGGGGAGGAATTGTTCCTCACGCAGGCTGGTACTTTTCCGGAAAACTTGCGGCACGAGTTTTTCATCTCCTGAAGTCAATGGGAAAAGCTGACATGATCGTTCTCTACGGTGGCCATCTCGGCCCTGAAGGTCCCCCGAGGATGGTGATGGAGAGCTCCTGGGAGACTCCGTTCGGAGATATGGAAATCGATTCGGAGTTTGCTAAAAGTTTGATGAAGAGAATCGAGGTGAAGTCAGAAAGCCCGGCCAGTGGGGACAATACGATTGAGATTCAACTTCCTATGATCAAATACTTCTTTCCCCATGCGAAACTCCTTGCCATCCGGTCGCCTTCTTCTCTGAAGGCTGCAACATTGGGGGAGGAGGTGGCCAAGCTTGCCAATGAGAAAGGAATGGCGATTCTTGCCATTGGCTCAACCGATCTCACCCATTATGGCCCCAATTATGGACACGTCAAAAAAGGGACCGGCCCTTCTGCCCTGAAATGGGTGAAAAATGAGAATGACAGGGGTTTCATCGATTTTGCTTTAAAGATGGACGCAAAAGGGTTGATCAGTCATGCAGGAGAGAACGAGAGCGCCTGCAGTGCAGGTGCGGCTGCTTCCGCAATGGCTACTTGCAAGATCTTAGGGGCAGAAAAGGGGATTCTCATCGATTATTATACCAGTTTCGATATCATGCCTGACGATAGCTTTGTGGGTTATGCAGGGATTCTTTATTAAAAACACATCTGAAAACCCCGTCCTGACGACAGGGATAAAAGATGCCTCTGCTAAAAGCAGAAAAAAGCAAACCAGATGCTGAACCAAGTTCAGCATGACATGAGGGTTCGATTCCTGTCTTTTTGTCATCCCGAACTTGTTTCGGGATCTCGGTTTTTTGGTTTAGGAACCTAGGTTTTGAAACCCCGCCCACAGGGCAGGGATTCTTTACTTACAGAGACCTCTCCTAATCTATTTGGCCTTTTCAGCCCCTTCCAATTCTTTAGACACATGCATAGCGATGGTCGAATGAGCAAGGGCGCCTCCTGCCCTTAAAGCCATCGTGACAAAAACAGCCTCTGCAATCTCCTGATCCGTAGCCCCTGCTTTCTTAGCCGCCTTAACATGGCCCTCAATGCAATAAGGGCATTGAGTCGTGTGAGCGACGCCAATGGCGATGAGTTCCTTCACTTTTCTGGAAAGGACGCTCTCCTTCTCGAATATCTCACTGTTGAAATTTCTGAAGGCTTGGAACATGTTTCCCTGGGCTTCTTCAAGGTCTTTGTAATACTTCCGGGCATCAAGGGAATAGAAATAATCACTCATCTAAATCTCCTTTCTTGAAGTGTGTTATCCTTAATCTGTCCGATGCCTTACCCTAAGTCAACCCTTCGACGTCCCAGCATGTCCCTCCACCTTATTCGGGACGGTGGGCTTGTCCAAACGAAGGTTGAGGTTTGCTCAGGGTTGACCCTGAGTGGCACTCTTTCTTCATGCGAAGGGATGGAGCTTGTCTTTGGGCCGAGCTTAGACCAGGAGTTCATCATCGAATGGGTCAATATTTCTTGACAAGACAGCTCTTCTATTGATAAAGTTTCTCCGGTTCAATCAGTCATTTTGACAATACAAAGGGGGGAAGAAACGATGGAGATCAAAAAAATTTGTGTGTTAGGTGCGGGTTTGATGGGGGCAGGGATCACCCAGGTCTGCGTGGAAGCTGGCTTTGAGGTTTCGATGAGGGATATCGAAGCCCGTTTTGTTCAGGGGGGTCTCAACATCATTAAAAAGAATTATGATAGAGCCGTCAGCAAGGGGAAGATGACAAAAGAACAGGCCGGGGCGCTTTTATCCAAGGTGAACGGGACAGTGGACCTCGTTGAAGCGGTGAAAGGGGCAGATGTGGTGATCGAGGCAGTCATTGAGAACATGGGACTAAAGAAGGAGGTCTATAAGGAATTGGATCAACTCTGTGCAAAAGAGACCATCCTGGCCTCCAATACATCCGGGCTTTCCATTACAGAAATCGCTTCTGTCACTCAGAAACCTGACAAAGTGATCGGGATGCATTTTTTCAACCCTGTCCCGGCGATGAAACTGGTTGAGATCATCAAAGGCCAGTCCACCTCCGAGGAAACCTTCCAGACGATCAAAGCCCTATCACAAAAATTGGGTAAGACGGCTGTCCTGGTCAATGAGGCGCCCGGGTTTGTCGTCAATCGGATCTTTGTTCCCATGATCAACGAGGCGATCTTTGTCTTTCAGGAGGGAATTGCCTCCGCAGAGGATATTGATCAGGCGATGGTCCTCGGGGTGAATCACCCGATGGGCCCTTTAGCTCTGGCCGATCTTATCGGATTAGATACGCTCCTCATGGTTCAGGAGAATCTCTATAAGGAATTTGGAGATTCGAAATATCGTCCTTGTCCGCTTCTCCGAAAGATGGTTCGTGCCGGCCTTTTGGGAAGGAAAACCGGAAAAGGTTTTTTTGAATATAAATAATATTGACAACGATTGTTTAAATTGGTAATAAATGCTTCACCATTCCGATGGAGAGGAGGTGTGAAAAAAACAAGAGCGAGGTCGTCCATTTTTAAACCAATTTCCAACAGGAGGTGGTAGAATGAAAAACAAGATGTTTTTAAGGGGTTTTTGTATCCTATTTTTATCAAGCTTTTTTGTCATTGGTCTATCTTCCATTGTTTATGCTCAGGCCAAACCCATTGTTTTAGGGTTGCCATCTTCTTTTTTTCAGCCCCTTGTGAAATCGGGGAGAATTGCTGTAGAAATGGCCATTGATGAGATCAATTCGACAGGCGGAATCATGGTGAAGGATGAAAAGGTGAAGCGTCCATTAAAATTGGTCACCGCAGATACGCGCTGCGGCGAGCCGGGAACACCCGTTCAATCCGCCCTCATGGCTGTGGACAAGATGATTACCGAGGAGAAACCCGACGCCCTTATTGTGGCCCCTTTTCGCTCGGAAGCTATGGTGGCAACGATGGATCTCATCGCCAAATATAAAATGATTACATTGCAGACGATTGCCCAGACACCCGTACTAATAAATATCTTTAAAGGGGATCCTGAAAAATACAAATACTGGTTTAGGGCAACTACCAACTCCACTTATGTGGGCACAACATCAGGTATGACGATAGACGCCGTAAGAAAACAGTTCGGCCATGACAAACTATTCATCATCGCTCAGGATACACTATGGGCGAGAGGCGCAGCCGATGCGACCAAGGGAAGATTGGAGGGATTCGGTTGGAAGACGGTAGGTTATGAACCGGTAGCCGTGGGCACGAATGACTTTTCACCGGTTCTGAGCAAAGCGAGATCAGCCGGGGCTCAAATGCTCTATGTGGTTGGCGATATGCCTACCCTTCCAGTTTGTTTCAAACAGTGGAAATCAATGAGGATACCCACCATGCTGTTCCTCGACTTTGCCGTGGTCACCTCTCCGAAGGCGTGGACGACTTACGGGGAAGACCTGGACTACGTCATTGTGATGCCCTTTCCAGGTGGAACAGCCGCCCCTGTGAAGGCATTGCCCCAGTCAGCTTATTTTCATAAAAAGTGGCAGGATAGAAAATACCCTGCCATGGATGATCCGCGCGTCGTTTCTTCCGCATACGATGCAGTCTATATTTTGAAGGATGCCATTGAACGTGCCGGATTTGTCCCTTCTAAGAATCCCGATAAATTTGCAAGCGTGGTCGAAGCGACAGACATGATGGGCATTTCAGGACGCATTAAGTTTGACAAGAGCACGCATAACCAGATATTCGACGGAAACCCGAAGGAATCTTCCATCATCGTCTCCTATCAGTGGAGAGCGGGTAAGATGATTCCGGTTTATCCAGATATTGTAGCCGAAGCCAAGATCGAACTGGCTCCCTGGATGAAGTAATAAATTCAAAGGATTCGAGGGTTCCAGAGGTCAAGGGTTCAAGTAAAACAAGAAGATTTTCGGAAGCCAGTTTCAAGAAAACTTGAACCCTTGTGACACTTTAGCTGTTTGAAAAACTTCTTAAAATCCCTCCCCACCTCCCTTTGCTAAAGGGAGGTAAAACACTTCACCCTTTGGTCTTTTTATCCCCGTAGAAAGTAGGGGCAAAGGGGGATTAAGGGGGATTTTGTGATGATTTTTTTGATCCATTGACCTATAAAAAAACTTCTTTTCAAAAAACTAAATTGATACGAACCCTCGAACCCTTGGGCCCTTACTCATATCGCGTAGACTGAAGCCTATTTGCTTAAAAAACTATGGAGATTCTGATCTATGGCATTACAAATAGTGTTACCCTGGCGCTGATGGCCATTGGATTCAGCCTTACCTTTGGGATCAGCGGAGTGCCAAACTTCGCTCATGGAGCCTTCTATATTCTGGGCGGCATTTTAACATGGATCTTTATCAATCAATTAGGCATTCCTTTTCTCTTTTCGGCCATTCTTTCTATCATTGTCGTAGGCCTGCTCGGCTTCATTCTCTACTGGGGATTGATGCTCAGGCTGAGAGGGCTTGCGATCAATGAGGTCATTGCAACACTGGCTGCGGCCATTGTCATCATCGAAGTGCTGAGGTATTTGGGCTTTTCAGGGTTCACCTATGTTCTTCCAGAGTTTATTAAGGGAAGTGTACCCATTGGGAAGATCTGGCTCGATTACCAGCGCATCTTCCTGGTCGGGATTGGAATTGCCCTCATTGTATTTTTATATCTCTTCACCCATCGGACCAAAGTAGGGCTCTCATTCAGAGCCATTGCCCAGAATGAAAGGACCGCGATCTCCCTGGGCATCGATTCGGATTGGACTGCTGCCCTCAGTCTGGCTTTCGGGTCTGCCCTGGCAGTGGTGGCAGGTTTGGCCATCCTACCCCTTGGATCGATCGATACGCAGATGGGATATGATATCCTCATCTATGCCCTTGCTGTTGGCATTGTGGGAGGACTGGAAAGCGTTCCGGGGATTGTAATCGCAAGTATTATTTTAGGTTTCGGCCAGATTATTGTTGCTACATTCTTCAAGGCCCAATGGCAGACGATCGTCACGCTCGCTGCCATTGTCATCATTCTGGCTGTGAAACCCTCGGGCATATTTGGCAAATATAAGGAGCTTGAAGAGAGAGTTTAGTATGGCAGAAGCCGCGAAGATGCGAAGAGAGAGGATCGACCGGGGCATCAAGGCCCGAAGCGACACAATTTTCGCTCTCTCCTCCTACCGGGACATGCTCTATCTCATTCTCCCCCGCTTTTTACCCATTGCGCTACTCTTATGCCTTCCACTTTTTCTGGGAAGCAGTTACTGGGGGAAGGTCGTATTCTATGCCTGTATTTTCGCTCTCCTTGCATTGAGCTGGGATTTCATGGCTTCTGTAGGCTTGATCTCTCTCGGGCAGGCGCTCTTCTTCGGGGTTGGATCCTATGTCTCAGGGGGGTTTAATTTCTATTACAAGTGGCCTATCTTCTTAACTATTCCTCTGGCTACGTTTGGAGGCGCCCTTATCTGCACACTCCTCCTGGTCCCGGTGTTAAGGCTGAGGGGAGTCTATTTCTCCATGGTCACCCTGATCCTTCCTCTCTTATTTGACCACCTCATCGAGACGCTCGAAATTCTCGGTGGAACCCATGGATTGCTTTCGCTCTCTCCATTTCCTAATCACTGGATGGCGGTCTATATCGCTCTCATTGCGGTCGTGGGTATCCTCTTTGGATTTCGAAAATTGATCACAGAGGATTTTGGACTGGTTTTGAGAGGGATCAGGGAGGATGACCGGGTGGTGATGGCTGGTGGAATCAATATCTACTGGTATAAAGCTCAGGCGATCTTTATTGCCAGCGCCGTGGGCTGTTTTGCCGGAGCGCTCATGACCCATTACTATCAGTTTGTCGGACGGTCCGCTTTTGCGCTCGACAATACGATTCTTCCCCTGACCGGAGCAGTATTGGGAGGACCGGGCAGTTTTGCGGGTTCCGTCATCGGGACCTTCATCCTGGTTCCGCTCTCTGAAGCACTTCGCGCCCTTGGAGGGTTAAGAATGGCGCTCTATGGCATCATTTTAATCGGCGCCCTGGCAATCCTGCCTGAAGGGATCTTTCATTACATGGAGAGAAAATATCATCAGTTTGAGAGAGATGTGAGGATATAGATGCAGGAAGAAGTGGTCTTAAAGGTTGAAAACTTAACGAAACGCTTTGGCGGTGTCATTGCGGTGGATAACGTCAATTTTTCTCTAAAAAAAGGGGAATTTTTAGGAATCATCGGTCCCAATGGGTCAGGCAAGACCACCCTCATCAATCTGATCACCGGCTTTGTAAAACCTACCTCAGGGAAGGTCGTCTTCAACGAGACAGACATCACAGGTAAACCACCCTATCAGATTGCATGCCTCGGCGTTTCACGAAGTTTCCAGATGGTGAGGGCCTTTCATAAACTTCCCGCATTTAAGAACCTCATTGTCCCGCTTTACTCTCCAAGGGTGAAGAAACTTGGAGGCGGAAAGTATGGAGAAAGGGATGATGTAGCAATCGACCTGTTGGATGACCTGGGGTTTGAGCGTGATTCTGCAGTTCCGTATAAGGCTGCAGGAAGCCTTCCTCATGGATATTTAAAACGGCTTGATTTGGCTCGTTGTATGGCGCTTCGTCCGAATCTCTTGATCCTGGACGAACTTTTCTCTGGGATGGCGATGTCTGAGGTTGCAGCCACACTTCCCATGATTGAGAAGTTTAACAGAGAAGGATTGACCATCGTGATGGCCGAACACCGCCTCAAGGAACTCTTCCGTGTGGCTAATCGTGTGATTGTCCTCAATTTCGGGCAGAAGATTGCAGATGGTACACCCAAAGAAGCCATGGCCCATGAAGAAGTTCAGAAGGCTTATTTAGGAACTGAAGTGGAAGGGTGAAAAGCAGTTCGGAGTTATGAGTTCAGAGTTCGGAGATACTGATTAAAATTTTGTAATATCGGAAAGCATAAATATAAATTAAAAACGGACACGGATAACCGACACGGTCACGGTTTTTTAATTTGAAATATGGAGAAGATGCTGGAAGTAAAAAACTTGATGGTCTTTTTCGAGAATGCTCTGGCATTGAATGACCTGAGTCTCGAAGTCTTTCGGGGAGAGATCGTTAGCGCGCTGGGATCGAACAGCGCTGGCAAGACGACCTTGATGAATACGATTTCGGGTCTGATCATCGATATGAAGTTGAAGGAGGAACGTAAAGGAGGAGAGAGGATCACCATTCTGGGTGAAGTTTTTTTTGAAGGGGAAGAGATTCTTTCCGCCAAACCGAGCGTTCGAATACGAAAAGGGATTGCCCTGAGCAGGGAGAGGCATCCCATCTTTCCTGACAGTGATATCGAGGAAAATCTGAGGATCAGCACCTATTTGCGAAGAGATCGAGAGATCGAGAAGACCTACGAATTTGTCTATAATATTTTTCCCCCCCTTGTAAAGCTCAAGAATAGGAGGGCTGGGTTCTGCAGCGGCGGTGAGCAGCAAATGCTATCCATCGGGATGGCTTTGATGACCAAACCCAAATTGCTGCTTCTGGATGAGCCTCTATTAGGGCTAAGCCCTGCGATGCAGAACAGTCTGATTCAAGCCATCAAACAGATTCACAAGGAAGGGATAACGGTTCTGGTGGCGGAACAATTTGCCAGGCCGCTTCTGCCCATTGTGGATCGAGGATATATCATTGAGAATGGAATGCTCACCCTTCAGGGAACCGGTCAGGAGTTGAGGGAAAACCCGGAGGTGAGATCTTCCTTCATGGGAGTATAGCTGGAGGCAGTGGATGGTTGGTTTAGGGGCTGATACAACTTACGGATCTTTTAAAGAGGTGGTGAAGCGGTCGCCCGATCAGACGGCCATGATCTTCCTCGGAGAGAAGTATACTTTTTCTGAACTTCATTCCATGGTGTTGCGATTGGCCGCCGGCCTCTTTGAATCAGGGGTGGGAAAGGGAGAAAAAGTCATTGTCTATCTTTATAATCTGCCTCAAACCCTCATTGCCTGGCTCGCCCTCCAGCGCCTCGAAGCCATTCCCGTGATGGTTGCTCCTGTGTATACGGCCTATGACATCCAATATATGGCGAATGATGTGGGAGCGGAGATCATCTTATGCATGGACACCAATCTTAGTTATGTCATTGATATCCTCAACGAATCCCCCATCCGGAAAGTCATTTATACGAACATGACGGATCTTATTCCCGCATGGAAGAAATATTTCGGGATGGGTTTTGGCAGAATCCCGATCGGAAAAATCCCAAAAGGCAGAGAGTTCGCCTCTTTTCGAGATGTGATGAATGCGGGTACTCCTGATTCCCTTCCTGCTTTCAAGGGAAAACCCGAAGACACGGCGGTGATGCTCTACACCGGTGGGACCACTGGATTTCCAAAAGGAGTGCCTCTGTCTGCTGGACTTTTTCTGTACAGAGTAGATGAATGGGCCAAGGCGTCTGAATACATCGTGCCTTCAGGGAAGGGGATAACCCTGCTATCCGCGCCTCTCTATCATGTCATTGGCCAGATGGATGGCCTGACGCCGCTGCTGATCACCGGGGAACCTCTTATCATTATGCCTCGGGTGGTCCTCGATGCGATGTTCGACCATATTCAACGTTATAAGGCAACACGCATGTTTGCCGTTCCAGCAATGTATCGAATGATTCTTGAACATGACCGGTTGGAATACTATGACCTCAGCTCCCTCAGGTACTGCGGCACAGGGGGTGATGTCCTTCCCACAGAGGTTGCAAATCGGTGGTATCAAAAATTTAAAATTCCCCTTTATCAGGGTTATGGTGCCACTGAGCTCTGTGCAGCTATTTCTCTCAGTTATTCGAGGGACGGAATGCCTCCGGAGGGTGCAGCAGGGAAAATTTCACCCGGGAGTAAATTTCGATTGGTAGACCCGGATACCCTGGAGCCCGTCCCCGCAGGCGAGCCCGGAGAGCTTCTGGCTACCTCGCCCTATGCAGTTAAGGGGTACTGGAATAAACCTGAAGAGACTGAAAAATGCTTCATCAATATCGATGGAGAGATATGGTACCGCACAAAGGACGTTGTGGAGGTCGACCAGAACAACTGGCTCTACTTTCGCGATCGGTCTGTGGACTTGATCAAGCATAAGGGGTACCGGATCGCAGCCGCTGAGGTTGAAAGAGTGCTCCAGGAACATCCTGCAGTCATTGCCGCCAGCGTGGTGGGCATTGCGGACGAGAAAGTGGGAGAGCGCATCAAGGCCTTTGTCGTGCTCAAGGAAGACATTAAAGGGATCAGTGGTTTTGAACTCACCAAGTGGTGTAAGGAGAGGCTGGCTCCATACAAAGTGCCTCAGTATATCGAATTTCGAGATATGTTGCCCAAGTCAAAGGTTGGGAAGTATTTACGACGAGAACTTAGAGAAGAAGAACGCAGGAAAGTATCTGAATGAGGAGGGATAAAAACATGAAGGTACGAAGTTTTACAGTTTACGACATCTACAAGAGGAATGCGACACTCTTCAAGCAAAGAGTGGCCATCCAATCCGAGAATGAGAAAGTGACTTTTGGAGAATTGTTTGATCGGGCCAACCGGGTGGCAGGTTGGTTAAAGGGGAAGGGGATTCGCAAAGGTGATCGGATCGCTGTCCTGGCAAAAAACGACCCACAATTTTTTCCTCTGTTAGGGGGTATTGCAGCTACAGGGGCCATCATGGTTCCGATCAACTTCAGGCTCTCGCCTGAAGAAATCGGATATAATCTTACGAATACTGAACCAGCCATGATTGTCGTCGACCCCGATTTTGAGAAGGTGATTTCCGACCTTCGCCCGTCCTCAACTTTTTTGAAGACATTTGTGACTTTTGGAACAGGAGGGGAGAATTATACTCCTTTCAGTTCTCTCCTGAAGGGGGAACCGGTTGCCCCGGTCGAAATTGAGGGTGACGATCCTTTTATCATCATGCACACGGCCGCCGTTCAAGGAAAGCCGCGTGGAGCCATGATCAGCCATCACAACCTTGTTTTTTGCACCATTCAGAATATCGCCCTCATGGGGCTCACCAGTGAAGATTCCTATCTCAATATTCTTCCTTTGTTTCACATTGCAGGCATGTTCGGAGCCTTAGTGATGATGCATGTCGGCGGAAGAAATGTGATGATTTCGAAATTTGATCCGAAATTGGCGGGAAAGATGATCGATCAGGAGAAGATTTCCCTGATCGGCGAGTTTCCCCCAATCCTCCTCCAGATACTTGATGAACAGGCAAAAGGTGAGTGCACTCTCATCTCGTTGAAAAATGTATTAGGGATCGATATGCAGGAGACCATTAAAAGATTTGAAAGTCTTGGCGTCGGCCAGTACTGGCTTGTTTATGGCCAGACCGAGACCATGGGATTGACAAGCGTCTGTTCGAATCGAGAAAAGGCAGGGTGTGCCGGAAAGCCGGGTCCACTGGTCAATATCAAGATTGTAGATGAATTTGATAAAGAGGTCGAAACGGGAAAGGTGGGGGAGATCCTGGTTCAGGGTCCGCTGGTCTTTCTTGGATACTGGGGCGAAGAGGAATTGAGCAAGCACACCTTTCGGGAGGGATGGCATCACACGGGTGACTCGGGACGTCTTGACGAAGAGGGTTATCTCTGGTTTGCAGGTAGAAAGGCGGAGAAAGAGTTGATCAAGCCCGGAGGTGAAAATGTCTATCCTGTGGAGGTGGAAAAGGTGATCCTCGAACACACCTCGGTTCAGGAAGTCTCGGTGATTGGGGTTCCCGACCCGAAATTCGGCGAAGGGATTAAAGCGGTCTGCGTTTTAAAGCCGAACGCAAAACTGTCGGAGAAAGAGCTGATCGATTTCGTAGCTGGGAAGATCGCGCGCTATAAAAAACCTGGGTATGTTCAATTTGTTGATGGACTTCCCAAAAAGCAGGATGGCTCCATTGACCGACCGAAGGTGAAAGAATTGTACGGGAAGTGATGAGTTAGCGTTTTTAAAATAATCTAATCCCCCTGTATCCCCCTTTGTCAAAAGGGGGATGTTTTAAGCCTCCCTTTGGCAAAGGGAGGTTGGGAGGGATTTTATAAAACAAGTAAAGAACCCCGCCTACAAGGCGGGGCTTTAAAACCTAAATCCTCTAAACCCAAAGCTGAGATCCCGAAACAAGTTCGGGATGACAAGCAGACCAGAACCGAACCGTAATGTCATGCTGAACTTGTTTCAGCATCTGGTTTGCTTTTTTCTGCTTTCAGCAGACACACCTTTCATCCCCGTCCACAGGACGGGGTTTTCAGGTGCGCTCTTAATAAAAAAGCTGAGTTGATACCCAAAAAGTAGGAGAACTTATGAAAAAGGTGGCAGTTGTGGGAATCGGACATGGAAAATTCGGGGTGAGGTCGGATGCCTCGCTCCGGGAACTTGTCTTTGAAGCGGTCAAGGCGTGTGTGGACGATGCAGGCATCCCGCTCAAGGAAGTGGACAGCATGGTGACGGGTGTGGCAGGAGACGAATTCTCCTTTGGCATTCAGCCTTCTGCCCAGGTCCATGATTACATTGGCTGCTACCCAAAATCCAACTACCGGGTTGAAGCGGCGTGCGCCACTGGAAGCGCTGCTTTGCGAACAGGGTGGATGAGCATTGCCTCTGGCCTGGCTGATATTGTTCTGGTTGTTGGGGTTGAGAAGATGACAGAGGTCCCAACCAGTACTGCAACAGAGATCATGGGCCGTGCAGGCGATGCGATATGGGAATATCCTTTTGGAACGACTTTTCCGGGCTACTATGCCATGATCGCCAATGCCCATATGGCCGAGCACGGAACAACGGAAGAACAGCTCGCCAGGGTGGCCGTTAAGAATCACTATTATGGCAGCCTTAACCCCTATGCCCAGATGCAGAAAGAGATTACGCTCGAAAAGGCCGTCACCTCCTTTACGGTCGCCTATCCTCTCAAACTTTATGATTGCAGTTTGATCACGGATGGAGCCGCAGCCATTATCCTCGCCTCCGAAGAAAAAGCGAAAGCGATCTCAAAGAAACCGGTATGGGTGGCTGGTTTAGGATGCGGTACGGATTCAATGAGACTGGGCGACAGGAAATCATTAACGTCACTTCATGCGACCCGCGAGGCTGCCAAAACTGCTTACAAAATGGCAGGGGTAGGGCCGTCGGATATAGACATTGCCACGGTGCACGACTGTTTTACGATTGCCGAGATTGTGGCTTACGAAGACCTCGGATTCTGCGAGAAGGGAGAAGGTGGAAAATTGATTGAAGCCAAGGAGACCTATGTCGGAGGTCGGATCCCGGTTAATGTCGATGGAGGGTTGAAGTCAAAAGGCCATCCTCTTGGAGCCACAGGCGTCTCCATGGCCATTGAAGTTACAAAACAGTTAAGAGGGGAAGCCGGGCCAAGGCAGGTAAAAGATCCAGAGATTGGTTTGACCCATAATGTGGGCGGATCCGGGCAGGTGTCGTTCATTCATATCTTCAGGAGGCAATAGGATGGAATTCAAGAACTTTTCTCTTTTTATTAGCCAGACAAAAGTGAATCGGTTTGCGGATGATTTGGCAGGGGGAAAAATCATGTCCACACTCTGTAAGAAGTGCGGAAAACAGTACTATCCTCCTCAGGCGGACTGCCCATCCTGCATGGAAAGCAATATGGAGTGGAAGGAACTTAAGGCAGAAGGGAAACTATTGACCTTTACGAAGATCCACGTTCCACCGGAACATTTTGCAGTCCGTCAGCCACTCATGCCGTTTTCAAGCATCCAGTTCGAACCCTGTCCTATTGGCATCATCGAGGCGGAGAAGGGGTTGCCTGTCATGGGCTGGATTCCTAAAATGGAAGTCAAGAAAATTAAGGTGGGAATGAGGATGAAGGCCTCACCCTTCACCCTCCCCGACGGCAAGATCACAATTATTTTGGAACCGGTTTAACGAAGATCGGCCTGCATCAACTCGCCTGTGAGTTGGACCATTGTCGCCACTTGAGTATAAAAGAGGTTCTTATCAAATTTATTGATGCGGGCAGTAGTCGCCCAATAAGCTCCCTGGCTTCCCATGGTGGCAAACCCAGGAATGTTCCAGTCCAGGGCAATTTTTCCCATCCCATACCATACGCCTTGCTGCTTTCCGTGAATCCCCGGTTTCTCGACACACTGAACCATGACCCTAGGCCATTTATTCTCTTTGACCGCTTTAATCGCCATGTTGATGAGTGATGGGTTATTCCGGGTCCACAGGAAGGAAGGTTCAACTTTTCCTGTGGGCAGGAATGAATTTCCTTCCTCCTTATATTCAACCTGACCCAGATGTTCTGTTCCAATGAGGGCGACAATTGACTTTTTCGATTCCGGATATTTTTTAAACCAGTCTTCCTTTTCAAACCCTTGCTCCATCCCCGGCATGTAGTGCCGATTATCGAGGAAGATCATCAAGGTTCTTGGTCTTTCTGCCTGGGGAATGTTGGAGAAATAGGCCACAATCCCTAAAATTCCAAAGGCTCCGTTATCTTGTGAGATACCAGGTCCATCGGTGTGAGTCGTCAGAACAATCTTTTCATCAGATGGTTTGCCATAATTTTTCCCAGGCAAGTATCCGATCAGTTGATAGGTCTCGGTCTTCTCCATCTTCGCCAGCAATTTCAAGGTTGCCTTTTTTCCGTTCTTGGCATCTTCCAGTACCTTCTTGCCTGCGACCCGGTCAAGGAAGAGGGTTGGTGCCTGATAGAGGACCGGCACAGGGAAGGTATACAACCCGGCAATCCGGTCATAAGAACCATCGAAAACGATGATCCCTCCGGCCGCCTGGCCTTTCTTTAATGTATCAATGATCCTGATGGTCTGGCGGAGTTGCCACCAGATATCGAAGCTGACAGTTTCATTGACAGGGACCTTTGTATGCATGGGAGGAAAATGTTCAGGGCCGGAGATATATTCGTAATCATTGATGGTGAACCATGTTTGATATCCCTTATCTAATGGAGGATTGGGATGAGGCGCAGTGGTAAAGACCACAATTTTCCCCTTGATGGATGAAGGGGGCGAAGCAGGGTTGTAATAGATCAGCTCTGCTGAAATGCCATTAGGCTCCGTAGACCCTGAATAAGCGCCGTAGTGAGCGACTTTGACCGGAGTCCCGTTAGAGATGAGCGTCCAATTTTTATCCTCCGGCCACTCCGAGGTATACCAGCGATCATAAGTCCACTTATTTTTGGTGATATCAACCACACCGTATTTTTTCATTTCCTTTTCCAAAAATGTCATGAATCTTTGCCAGGAACCATCTCCTGAATGGGTAGGACCTCCTTTATCCTTATATCGGTGCCATTGATAGGCTTTGTCCGGTTTCACCATGAAATCCGGGTTGACGTTGGTGAGGTAGGACTTATAAGGTTTCGGAAGCTCCGTACTCATTTTTTTGGGTGAGCAGGCTAAAGGGAATTGGATGAAGAAAAATAGAGCTAACAGTAATATCAGGCCTTTTAGAATCGCCTTCATTTTTTACCTCCTCATGGCCATCAGGACAGCCATCTCTTTCTTCTGCGGTAGTGTTTTACTTCACGGAAACTTTTTCGTTTTCCTACCTGGCTCAGCCCGAGATAAAATTCCTTAATATCCTCATTTTCCTTTAGTTTAGGGGAGGGGCCATCTAACACTACCCGGCCGTTTTCCATGATGTAGCCAAAATCGGATGTGGAAAGCGCGATCTTAGCGTTCTGCTCTACCAAGAGAATGGAAGTCTTCTCCTCACGATTGATCTTTTTAATGACGTCAAAAATATCTCTGACGAGAAGAGGGCTGAGGCCAAGAGAGGGTTCATCGAGAAGCATCAACTTCGGATGAGACATCAGAGCGCGCCCCATGACCAACATCTGCCTCTCTCCTCCGGAGAGATACCCGCTCACATTTTTTCGCAGGTCCTTCAGTCTTGGAAAATAGTGATAGACCAGGTCAAGGTCTTTTCGAATCGCTTCTTTATCGTCTCGGGCATAGGCTCCCACCCAGAGATTCTCCTCTACGGTGAGATGTTCAAACAGACGGCGACCTTCCATGACCTGAACGATCCCCATCTGGACGATTTCCTCCGGTGCCGTGCCGTCAATCCTCTTTCCATCAAACTCGATGCTTCCATCGGTGACGTCGCCTAATTCCGTGTAGAGGACTCCTGAAATGGCCTTTAGGGTCGTAGTCTTCCCCGCGCCATTGGCACCCAGCAAGGAGATGATCTTTCCGTCAGGCACCTCCAGGGAGACCCCTTTCAGAACCAGGATCACATCGCTATAGATCACTTCGATATTGTTGAGACGAAGCATCCGCTGTCCTCTTTGATTAGTTGGTTCAACATAGTTGGACAGCTAAATCCGAAATCCGAATATCGAAACTCGAAACAAATCCGAATTTTCAAAATTCAAATATCTTAAACTATATTTTGTTTCAAACATTTGAAATTTGGTCATTTGAGATTGTTTCGAATTTCGAATTTCGTGCTTCGAATTTAGAATTTCTTATTTCTTAACAGGTGCTACAAACTCCAGTGTTGTTGTTGCCACTGCTCCGGAGTCAGCGCCTGATGCTTTTATCTTATAAACTCCTGGAGGAATAGGGTTTAGGGTTTTTGGATCGATAGACAGAATAAGAGTGTATCCCACCCGAAAGAAGGTGTTCAATTTTGAGCTGGCAGAAACCTCTGCTTTGAAATTGCCTGCGTTATCTGCTTCACCATAGGCAATCCCCACATCTTCTCCAGGTTTGACCCCTTGCATTTGCACCCCTGGAGGGAGGACCATATCCACCACCACCATTTCTTTAGGCTTCCATCCCGTGCCTGTGAATACGATAGGAACCTTCAGGATGGCCGGGAATGCCAATTCCACCTGCGGAGGAGTGACGGCAACCGTTACATTCAGCTTCGGAGGCGGGGATAGGGTTTTGCAAGCTATAAAAGGCAAAATGAAGATTAAAAAGCTGAGGACGATCATTATCTTTCTGAAAGAGTACATTGGTATTTCCCCCTTTCTTGATATTTTTAAAAAGTTTAAAAATATCTGATTACAACGATTAGGAACCGATTACTCAGATTTTGCTGATTTAAAAATCTGTGTAATCTACATTTTTAATCTGTGTAATCATCTTTATTAAAATTTGTGAAGGGATACAGCGTCAGGAGCCTTTATCCAATCCGATACGGAGACAACCTTTCCTGATCGAACTTGATAGAATTTGATCTCCAGACTTCCTCTTCGAGAAGTTGGGCTATAGGCACAGGGTCCTTGGAGTCCGGCTCTCTGCACACCTGTCAGTTTTTGGTAGGCTTGGTAAATGGTTTCCCCATCCAACTTTTTATAACCAACTTCTTTTAAAGCGATCTTCAGTGCTGCCTCGAGTGTCATGGCCCAAGCCATCCCAATGGTATAGACTTCATTCATATCCTCTAATTTCCCCCGGCCATACTTTGTCCAGAGATTCGCAAGAGGATGCTTCCTGGCGTCGTCTCCACGGAGATAGTAAGAGCCCATCACCACCCCTTCCAGGGCTTCAGGATGGAGTCGGGTTCCAAGGGAGGTAGGACCCCAATAGTCACAGAAGAACTGGATGGTTTTGGTTAACCCCAATTTATGGGCATCTCGAATCACGTTGGTCGGTGTGGGATCAACTCCGCCGACGAATATATAATTGACCTCTGCTTTTGCCAATCGGCTAAGATATACGGTATGGTCCAGTGATCCTGGTGGGAAAAACTCAGGCGGAGCCATAGCCACTCCCATCTTCTCAGCATACTCTTTTCCGCCTCGTAGAGGTTCCCTTCCATAAGCACTATCCCAGGAGATGTAACCGAGTTTGGGCATTCCTGTTTTTCCTTTCTTCTTCCAATCTGCAAGGAGCCAGTCAACGGTGGCAGCAAAAGCATCCTGGTAGGTAGGACCCCATATGAAGCTTCTTCCAATATTAGCCTGAAATTCACCATCTGCAGGGACGAGTGTGATTAACTTATCTTTTGTCACCAGGGGTGCGACGGCTTTGCCGATAGGAGTGCCAATGGCATTGACCACCAAAAGTTTGGGTTCCGTACGGTACCTTTTGTAGGCAGAAACCCCTCTCGCCACATCATATCGGGTATCGACACCAATGAATTTTACTTTCACTCCGTCAACGCCACCTTTAGCGTTTAAATCTTTAAAGTAGTCCTCACAGCCCATATCCGCTGGGACATTCAGACCTGCTATGGCGCCGGTGTAATCAGCCAGGCTTAGGTAAGCGACCTCCTTTTGGGCGTAACTTGACATCACGCCTACCACAAACAGGAAAGTAAGAATAATGATTCCCAATAATATCTTTTGCATCTTCATTGCCTCCTTTCATCTAGTTCTCTCATAACTTGGGCCTCGGTAAAAAGGAAACGATTCACTATGGAATAATGGCCAATGGTAAATCCGAAATACGAAATGCGAATTTCGAAACAATATCGAATAACCAAATTTCAAATGTTCAAAACAAATCATAGTTTAAGGAATTTCAATTTTGAAAATTCGAATTTGTTTCGGATTTCGATATTCGAGTTTCGAATTTTATTCTATCACCTCCTTCCATGTTTAATGTGAAAATGGATAGAGTCGATAAGAAGCTTTGAAAATTTCCCACCGATGGGCAAGCCCCCTCGGCTCAAAGATCAAAAAGAGAATCAGGACAATGCCAAAGACTGAGACGCTCATCGAAGCCGCCGGATGAATTCCAATCCAGGGAAAGATCGATGCCAGAATGGGAGCGGCAAACATGACCCCTTCGTCCAGAAGCCTGAGAAAGAGGACCCCAAAAAAGACTCCTGGAATACTTCCTCCGCCTCCCACGATGAGCATTCCAATATAATTCAAGGCATGAAGCAGGGTGAATTGTTCGGGATGAACCATCTGAATCCAGTGGGCCCATAGAGAACCGGCAATTCCTGCATAGAAGCAGGAGATAAAGAAGGCGAGAAGTTTATAGCGATAGAGTTCAATTCCCATGACCTCAGCCGCTAAATCGTTGTCCCGGATCGCTACAAAAGCTCTACCCACACGGGTTCGGACGATATTTCTTGCGCCGTAGGTCATCAGAAGCATTACGGTGACAATGATATAGTAAATTGTTTCGTCGCTATCGAAGACGAAACTCCCGATCTGCGGCGACGGTGGGTGAAGTCCCTGTGTTGTTCCAGTAATCTGAAGATGAATGATCAACCACATCACCACAAAATGGATGGCAATGGTGGCCATCGCGAGGTAAAAACCCTTGATCCGAAGGGAAGGGGCTCCTCCAATTAAACCGATCAAACCGGCTAATAATCCTGAAATAGGAAGGGCCAGGAAAAAGGAAAAGCCAAATTTTCCGGTCAGGATGGCGGAGACATAGGCGCCAACGGCCATAAAGGCAGCCTGACCAAAGGAGATCTGTCCGCAGTATCCACTGACCAGTTGTAGACCAAGAACGATGATGATGGTAATGCTGAGACTATTGATCAGACTGATAAAATAGTAGGACCCATAAAGGGGGAAGGTGTAGAGAAAGATGAGCGTTACAATCAAGGCCAGCCAATGCCTCTTGATCCTCAAGATCGCCATGTCCTGGCTATAACGCTCGTCAAACGTCCCGCAAGGCCGCATCGTTTAAACCCTTAAATCCGAAATCCGAATATCGAAATCCGAAACAATCTATAAATCCGAATTACCGAATATTTTAAAAACTACTTTGTTTTTCGTAATATAGAGCCAAAAATATTCATAAGTTCTGTAGATTCATTTTCTAACTCTTTTCTATCGTTCTCCAATGCAGATATGGTGTCGGTGTCAATTAATCTCAACCAATATCGACTTTCCTTGGCTTCCTTTCGGCATATCTTGATTCTTAGAAGAAAGTCTTTTTTTCCAAGGGCCTCGTTTGCTTCAATATAATTCGCGCCAACAGAGCCAGACGCCTTTACAAGTTGTTTAATATCCTCGATGTTTGATAAAGATTTGGATAATTTTTTAACGAAGGCTCTCACATTTTTAGCAAAAATAAAAGTTCGCTCTTCTAAATCATATGGTTTTACATTTTGTTTTTCGGTCATTTGATATTGTTTCGAAATTCGAATTTCGGATTTCGATATTTTCTCTTAAACTCTTTCGATTCTCTTTAACCCGAATAGTCCATAAGGTTTTACTAACAAAATAATGAGAAGCAGTGCATAGGCAGCGACATCTTTTAAACCGCCTCCGACCAGGGGATCGAGGTAACCTGCAGATACATTTTCAACCACACCCAATATGAGTCCTGCCAGGAGGGCACCTGGTAGAGAATCTAGCCCTCCGAAGAGGGCAACGATTAATCCCTTAATTCCAATGTAAGGGAGGGGAAAATGGATATCCATCACATAAGCAGTCCCCATCCCTGCAACTGCGGAAACAATCGCAGAGATGACCCAGATGAGAGAGAAGATCGTCCGCACATTGATCCCCGTGCTCTGGGAGAGCTGGTGATCCTCTGCTGTTGCCCGCATCCCGAGGCCTGTCTTAGTAAAACGGAAAAAGAGAGCTAAGGATAGGAAAACTAATAAAACTACACCGAAACTGATCAACTGCACGACGCGAATCGGCACTTCCACTATCTGGAACTCACCCAGCGATAAAAGAGTGGCGTAGGTTTTCGATTCCCCTTTGAGGATGAGCTGAAAGACGCCGTCTAAAGCCATGAAAACCGCAAAAGTCATCAAGAAAGCGGAAATCAAGGGCTGCCCAATGAGAGGCCGTAGCGTGACCCGCTCCACAAGCCAACCCATCAGAATTGAACAGGCGACTGCCAGCAAAATACTCAAGAGAAGAGGAAGTTTTAAGGCAACAAGGCCGATCCAGAAGAAGAGCCCGCCAAAAGCCAGGAGTTGGCCGTGGGCTAAACTGACCACACGGGTCGATTTATAGACCAGGACGATTGCAGCCGCCACCAGGGCATAAAGGCTGCCCACCATCATTCCTGGAATCGCAAGTTGAAGGAACTCTTTCACTAAGTCTCCTCCACCGAATTGATGTGAATCGACGTCTTAATCACTCCTTTTCTCCCGTCACGATAGGTGACAGAGGCTTCCACATTATAATCCATATCCTTTCCATAGAGAGCGGTGATCAGGTCACTGTAACGGCTTTCAACGAACGTCCTGCGCAATTTTCTTGTTCGTGTCAATTCGGCTTCATCCGCATCGAATTCTTTATGCAGGTTTACAAATTTCCGTATCCTGGACCACTCTGGAAGAAATTTATTAATCCGCTGGATATCCTTCTTGACCAATTCGACAACCTCAGGTTTTTGTGAGAGATCGGTAAACGTGGTGTAGGGGATGCGGTTGGCTTCGGCCCATCGTCCCACGTTGTCCAGATCGATGTTGATGATGGCTGTAACTTGATCTTTATCCACTCCCCCAACCACCAAAGCGTCTTTGATATAGGGGCAGAATCTCAACCGAATCTCGGCAAACTGGGGTGAAAATTTGCGACCGCCTTTGAGCTCTTTTAAGTCCTCCATTCGGTCAATGACAACGAGATGGCGATCTTCATCAATGTAACCAAAATCGCCCGTATAATACCACCCTTCGCGAATCTTCTCCTGGGTGGCTTCGAGATTTTTATAATACCCCGAAAAGATATTCTCGCCTTTTATCATGATCTCCCCATCCTGAGAGAGCCGGATTTCGACACCTGGCATGGGTGGGCCACAGGTTTCGTATTTGATCTGGCCGTCGAGATGGATGGTAACCAGTCCCTGTTCCGATCCCCCATAAACTTGTTTGATGTTCACACCGATCGCCTGAAAATAGTTCATAATATCCGGGCTTACTGCACTTCCTGCGGTGTAGGCGCATCGAATCTGCGAAAGTCCGACCCGGTCTTTCAAGGGACGAAAGAGCATCCAGTGGGCAGCCTGGTACAGGACCTTAAAGATCAAGCCCAATCCTTTTTGAGATGAACGATGTGCTGCTGTTTTATATCCCACAGGTAAAAAGAGACGGTAAATCCATCTCCTCAGGGGCGAGGTGTCGGTAATCTTGGCCTGAATCATCCGGTTAATATTCTCCCACAGACGTGGAGCGAAGAAGAGAATGGAAGGCCCAATCTCCCGGATATTCTCCTGAACCGTCTCAGGTTCTTCAGGAAAGTTGACCTCCATGCCTGAAACGAGTTGACCGGCAACTCCCACCGCCTGCTCAGCAATCCAACCCGGTGGGATGAATGAGACATACCGATCTTGATCTGACCAATGGTCAACATCACACCAGGCTTTCGCAATAGTAACCAGCCCCTTGTGGCTGATCATGGCTCCTTTGGGCAACCCTGTAGTCCCGGAAGTATAACAGATCAGGGCAATTTCTTTTCCGTCTCCCTTTTCAATACTTTCTTCGAATAGACCAGAATGGTTTTTTTCGTAACCTTTGCCCAGGTCGATCATTTCTGTAAAACTGATCAGAATCGGATCATCGTAATTCCATAATCCTTTTGGATCCCAATAGATCACTTTTTTTACGAGGGGAAGTTCTTCCTTGATCTGAAGAAGTTTGTCCACTTGTTCCTGATCATGAGCGACCACAAAGGTCGAATCCGAATCCTTTACAAAGAACTTAACCTCTGGAGGTGTGCAATCCGTATAGATTCCAACGACCGTTCCACCCACTGCCTGAATCGCTAATTCAGCCCAGAATATTTCGGGCTTATTCTCTCCAAGGGTTGAGATCTTATCGCCCCTTTTCATCCCAAGGGAGATGAGGGCGAGTGAAAAATATTTGACGTTCTCGTAATAATCCTTCCATGTAAAGGGTTGCCAAATGCCGCGGTTCTTCACCCTCATGGCAATCCTTCGGTCGCCATATTTTTCCGCGTTCTTTTTTAATAGCTTCGGCAGGGTATTCTCAATCATTGACGCATGTTTCTGGGATTAAATAACTCCCTCTTTCCCCCTCATATTTTAAGAAGGAGGATGTTCCTCCCCTTATTTAAGGGGAGGTTAGGTGGGGTTATGGGTCTTTGTAATGCCGGCATCCATGAAGAGCCTATTTTAAGACCCTTACTAAACCTGATGTCCTGATAACCTGGTATCCTCTTGTTCACTTTCTTCTCCTAAATAAGCTCGAATCACCAGCGGATTTTGTCTGATATCATCCGGACCGCCTTCGGCGATCTTTTCCCCGAAGTCGAGGACGACCAGTCTTTCCGCAATGTCCATTACCACTTCCATATCATGTTCCACTAACACAATGGGGATATTTTTAAGCTCATGGATATCAATGATGAAACGGGCCATATCCTCTTTTTCTTCGAGGTTCATTCCGGCCATGGGTTCGTCAAGCAGAAGTAGTTTGGGTTCGAGAGCAAGAGCCCTTCCTAATTCGACTCGCTTTCGAACCCCGTAGGGAAGAAGACCCACCACCTTTTTCCTGTAGGGTTCCATTTCGAGGAGGTCGATGATATCTTCAACCACTTCACGGTGTCGAATCTCTTCTCTACGGGCAGGGCCAAAGTATAAGGCTCCTGTCAATGCGCCCCGCTTCAAGTGGATATGTCTCGCCGCCATCAGGTTATCGAGGACGGAAAGTCCGGTGAAGAGTTCAATGTTCTGGAAGGTTCGTCCAATGCCTAATCGTGCAATTCGGTGAGGAGGGAGGTGATAAATATTCTGACCTTCAAAGATTAACTCTCCTTTTTGAGGCCGGTAAAACCCATTGATGCAATTTAGGATGCTTGTCTTCCCAGCGCCATTGGGACCGATGACCGCCAATATCTCCTGTTCTCCAACATCGAAACTAACGCCTGAGAGGGCAGAAACACCTCCAAAGTTTAACCAGATATCATGGGCTTTTAGTTTAGAAGAAATGTTTTTAACCTTGTAAGGCGGTGGGAATTAAATGTCCACATCGTATAAGATTGAAACACTGAATGTCAATAGAAAAAATTGATTCCCCAAACAGAAATAGGAATCCCCAGTTTTGTGGAGACGTCTAAAATATTTGCCTAACTCTTCCGAGCAATCTTAGGGGTAAATTTTCAAGTTAGCCATCTAAGGAAAGCAACTTAATTGGCAGAAAGGAAGAAAGGTTTATCGTGGCCGGCCATTTGTGTCTTTCTTTTCTTCAGGACTTCAGGGATCATAATATATCGGGAACCGTCAGGTGCCACATAAATATGAACAAGCCTGACATCTTTCATATGAGGAGCCAATTTCACGAGTCTCTTCTCATCGAAATATTCCGAAGTATCGTGAGTTTCCCAAAATTCACGTTCTTCCTTCCTTGAAGGAAATTTAGGAATTGGTTTTAGCCTTTTTGGTTTTCTCATTTAAGTCTCCTTTTATATCGCTGCCTCTCTGAATCGGTCATATCCCATGCAGTAATGAGCCACGCTTCCTTCCTGCCCATAGGCTCAATAATGATTGTCAGGTATCTTCCCCCTCCTGTTTTTCCATAGACCACTTGGCGGCGATGCCGACCCGTGTGTATGAGAGCATCCGGGTCATGAAAACCTTAACATTGATAATGATTAAAAGGCACCTCCTTGAAGCGAAGCAGAAACAAATCTGATATGCTTCAGGGAAAGAATCTCAATCTTAGCCCAGGAGGTGCCGTATGGAATTGTACTGTGGAATGGATTTGCA
>VGRY01000050.1 GCA_016875195.1 Deltaproteobacteria bacterium | reverse complement strand
TAATGGTTCCATGATGCCTCCTGTCGGAGAACATCTTAAGTCGAAAATAAGGAATTTGCCAGCTTTGAAAAAAAAGAGATTTGTGAAATGTTTTCAATGCCTTAAACTAAAACCCCGATCACCCTCTTTTAGGTTGAACTTGATCACACAGAGAGGAAATTTCCAAAGTCCTTGATCAATAGGGGGGTGGCTTTTCATTCCAGACTACCAAAAAATTATAAATTTTTGCCCATCCCCAATTAATTCCCAATGGAATTTTAAAAATGGGACTCTTTCGGGTTTTGTGTGGGTACTTTCCCCCTCTTGTATTCCCCCCTTAGCTTAAGGGGGGATGAAGGGGGGTTAGGAAGATCACTGAGGCCTTTCGAAATGATTTATCATGAAAGCAACGTTTAAAAGGGGGGGAGGGAAATCAGACGGGTGGAAAGAAGGCGACCTGTCACATCTCCAAGACAAGTAACCCCTCCCCACCTCCCCTTAACCTAAGGGGAGGTGACCCACTCAATACACGGATGAACCAAAAATGGCTGTAACGTTTAAGGGAAAACCGTCATCGATAGCTTTAAGGATTGGATTCGAAAGTTGAAAGGAAAGATTCAATATAAAGAGTCCAAATAGAAAAAGAGATGGGACACTCCCAACAGAAATATGGGAAGTGTCCCTCATTTTCTCAAATTATAAGTAAAATCCAGATGGTTAAACCCTATCCTTCTCTCCTCCAGAATCTCTTTTCTTCATTTCATGCCTTAAGCTCAATCGCCCATTCACAAACCGAATCACCCCGAGGACGGGCCTTAACCAGAGTTGAAATCAGTTTTGGATTCATGGCTTTGACAAAACCCTCCCAAAAATACCGGGAATGAGCAGAGCAAAGGTCATCGGTTATTTTTTGGGCTTGCATTAAATTCCAAAATCCACATTCAAGGCATTTCACTCTCGCTTTTTCCGCGGTAGCTTCTTCAATTTCAAATTTTTGCTGGGGGCCCCAATAAACAGTAATGATGGCCGGGATAATTACAGCCGCTGATTTGGCGTCGTTGCCAGTTAAACCAAAGCGTTCTGCCAACCCTTTGCTCCGTACCCCTACCGCTGGAGAGCTCTTCATCATATACTCGAGAAATTTCTCACGTCCTTCGGTATCTAAAAGTCTTTTAAAAAAATTGAATTGCCAAATCACTAATCCGCCAGCGGCAGTACTCCAACGGGTTTCCATTGGAACTCTATCCAAAGAGCCTTGGATAGATTGCCCCATGGCCTCTTTTGGATGGGTCAACGATGAACCAAGAACATACCCACCTGCTCCAATAGCCAGACCTGTTAGAAAGCCCCTTCGACTCGTAGAATGAATTTTGGTATTCATGGGTACCCTCCTTCCTTTTTAATAGATTTTGACTAATTTTAAGTTTGGTAAATAATAATGACGGTTTAAACCGTGCCTCTTTTTGTGGATATATGTAATTCATTAAAATTATGTATAAAAGTGTGGACTCCGCTTTTCCTTCCCCTATGGAAGGAAAATCTGCCGCACGAACATGGGATAAGCGATAACCGCCACAAGCTGCTCGTTCCCATTGAATAGGCTTTTTAGTTTAGGCATAGCCACATTGAATCGGTAGTTTTTTACGTGGTCTACACCCGCAGGGATGCTCTTAACCAAATCCATAGCTATATCCTGCCGATAGATTCGGTAAAAAGTCGGTTCCACAGCGGAATATATCTTCTGGTCCAGCTTGGTCCGCATAGGGAGGGCTCTCTCGTACTGAATGCGCAGATCCATTGTTCCTCCTTGAACATCTCGTACTTCCCAGAAGTCATCGACGATTCCACCTTCGCTGTTAGCCCCTTTATACGTCTGCTCCCTCTTGACGGTCCCCAAGATGCTTGCTTTGTAAGCTCCAGGGGCGGAAGCAGTCGTAGAGCCGACGCCGCCAGTGACGACGACGGTGGCTGCCTCCCCGGTCTGCATATGCTTTGCAGGAACTGCGAGCACTGTGTATCGATTGGTCGCCCCCACATCGGGCTTTCCCTGAGGGTCTTGGAAGAGCAACGGGTCAATGAAGAGGACGAAGAGGTTGGCATCCTTTATTGGACCGCCTGGAGGTGGGGCTACCTGCCAGGTAGCCGGCAAGAATTTCTGAAGCTCCTCCTGCCCCACACGCAAAGCCAATAGGAGCCTGACTTCCGTGGTTGTGTGAACAAGGGTCTCGGCCCAAACAGGTTGATGAAAAGGCAGATTGCCCGTGAGAATAATACCGAGGAGAAACAAAACCGCAAAATATCGATACAGCATAATTCATCCTCCTTTCTTTTCCGTAAAACAACCATTCCTTGTGGTCGTTCTTAAAACCTCTCTTGTATTTGTCCGCACTGAGCGGATAACTCCCATATATAAGAAATTGTTTTTTTTGATACCTATTTCTTCAATTCATAGGTTCCCGTTATCTTGAAGCAACCCTGATTCGTGCCGGGTGATATCGGTTTACCTTGCGTATTAGGCACGGCTTTGCACGCACCCGAAATTCCCTTCCATTTGCCGGTGCCGTAAATAAATTTCCCGTCCCGAACCATGCCGACTTGCGCGATTTCAACGACCAAAAAATCTCCGCTTGGATCCATATATTTCATCAGCATGGACCCGCTCCAATTCCCTTTATCAATTTTAAACAAGGCTCCATATTGGTAGGTCATATTATCGAATGTTTTATTCCCGTAATTATCCAGGTTAATTCCTTTCCCTTCCATGGCCATAATGGTTAAATCTTCACCGGCGGCAATGATATTGATATTACCGGAGCCACAGCTTATCATGTCAATATTTTCCGCCTGAGCGACCGGAATGAACACAATAAAACCCAAAATAGTTATGAATCCCCAAATGATGTTGTTCATCTTTTTTGTACTCATAACTGTTTCCTCCTTTTTGGTAATTGGTTTTTGATTAAGTCGGGCAATGAAACCTCCTTCCTCTTCAACAATCTCGAATCAACTTTGATCCATCACCTCCTTTTCCCTCGTCTATTCTCAAGCATGTGGCCCCTTAACTTCCTCTTCTCATTGTAGAGAGAGGAAGAGGGAGGGATCGGAGAATTTAGAATCTCCCAGAGTTCATCGTAGGTGTGAAAGCCCTTCTTTCCCTTTTTTCCCACTTCCTCAACGAGTCCGACCAGGTTGCGAGGTTTGTTTTTTTCAAAGCGGTAGATGCGAACGATGGGGGGATGGGGGACGGGCCCCTGTTTCGGACTAGCGAATAAGACCTTGATTATGAACCCGTCCGCCATTTCTATTTGTCCCGTGTCAAGGGCTGACCCCTTGTCCTGGCACATTATTTTTCGCTATTTCACAATTCAATGCCTGACACCGAAGCCTTTTAAGGGAATTTAGATTACTTTAGTCACTGGTCACTTTTTTGTTAGCCTATCTTCAAAAAGCTTAAGATATTTTAGACGGAGAGAAACCTCATTAAGATTAAGTATTCCCCAGAGGTATCTCCCTTGCCACTGAAGGTCAAGATCCCCATGATGGGGGTCGGAGAGGGTAAGACGGCCCTCTGCCATGTCCTTTCTCGGACTCTTGATGGTTTGGAGGTATTTTTCAATCATGTCCCTGCACGCATTCTTATCTTTCCCTTCGATGATAAACAATTTGAACTTCCGGTTCTGGATCTGGTAATCGGCAGTAAAGGCAGATTGTAAGAAGGCGTATCCGAGAAAGTTTTTGGCAATAAATTTTTCAGAGTATTTTTCTTTTCCCTCGGTAGGAAAGACAGAAATGAGAGAAGGGATCGATCCTTTCGGTCCTAAACTTTCAGCTATCTTTTTAGCAAAGGTGATCAGCGCCTCCCGATCCTCGGGTCTGGTATTGGTGGCGCTTATCTTGACGTAATAAGGTCCTGTCAGAAAATTTAAGAATTCTTCCTCGTAATAGCATTGGATTCCGATATCGAGGAAGTTGGTTTTTGGCAAGCGCTCCTGGCTGTAAATTCCAAATGCATGGAGTGGAGTCTTGTGGCGATACACATCAACAGTGAGTTGGGCTTTCTTTTGGTTCTCGTATTCCATCACCTTCAATTCCTCAAAGTCATACATCAAGTAGAGATCCGCTGCCCCATTGATATACTCATAAAGGGTTTTGGGAATAAACGTCTGGGCATCCCCGGATTTCTTCCACCCGGCAATCTCAGGAAATGCGAAGTCCTTTGCCTCTGTCCCAGGACTCCACAAAAAAACAATAATCCCCATAGCCATCCAGATGGTTTTCATTATTCCACTCCCTTTCTGTTTTTAAGCAAACCGCTTTTTTGTTAATCAAACAATAAACTCTGCCGGCACGTCTCTTAGCCGCGCCACATCCTGGATCTTGCGGGGCACATCAAATCCAATGGAACATTTCACCGGACATGTGCCACAATCCTCACAAAGCCGGGAAGGCAATCCCAGAGAAACAACAAGCTCTTTTGCCATTGCTGGCCTTTGGTAGCCATAGGTGTACATGAAGGCTCGCATTAAATCAGGGATGGGAAGCTGGGCAATACACTGTTTCACACATTGACCACAACCCTGACAGTATAAACCGGGAGTGATGGAGGCCGTCTTCAAATAGTCTTTTTCAGAATCGGTAAGGGTAATATCCTCCATGACTGCAAGATCTATCTTCATCTCCTCAAAAGTACCAAACCCGGGTACTGAAGTGTGAACATTGGAATCCTGTAAGACCCATTTCAGAGCTGCACTTGCATTAAAAGGCTTTAATGGGTCTTGAGCAGGTATCCCTCCCATAACTTTCATGGCAACAATCCCAAGACCAGCATTGGCTGCCTTAGCAATGGCTTGCCTTACCTCGACATAATTTTTTTGTTTGAAATTGCAAGGTATCATAATGACATCATAGAGTTTTGAGTCAATGGCCGCCTGAGTTACTTCGACCTCGTTTCGATGATAGGAAACACCCAAAAATCGAGCCTTCCCACTCTTCTTCACCTTTTCCATTGCTTTCAAAGCGGGCTCGTAGAGTGCTGATTCTCTTCGCCATGGATTATGATGGTAGAGAATGTCAACATAATCCATCCCGAGGCGTTTAAGGCTAACATCCACATTTTTTAGGAAAGCCTCTTCGGTTGCCTCTGCAGTATAAAGGCCCGTTATCATGCTTGCAGCAGCTCTGCCAAAACCAACTTTTGTAGAGACAACATAGGATTCTCTGGAACGTCCTTTGACCACCTCTCCCACTAACTCCTCGCTTTGACCTCGATGATAGGTGTGGGCAGTGTCTATATAGACGATACCTGCATCCAGAGCAGCCCGAACAAGACCTTGATTCCCAACACTTACCATTCCCATACTGACGATTGGTACTCTCATTCCTGTATTTCCAAGGGTCCGGGAAATAATTTTTTGCTGTGTTGCTTTTGTTTCTTTTGGCCTTGAGGTAACCAATAACAACCCACCAACTCCCGCCAAACCTGACTTCATAAAATTTCTTCTATTCATTATTCTTGTAGCCATTTTGGTTTCCTCCTCTTTTAAAATCCTTCCCCGCCTCTTTTTCTAAAGGGGGATTATGTAGCGACGGCATTCCTGTCTGCCGGCATGCAGGTATTTCCGACGGTGTGTTCGCCCTCAGTAAATGCCTGTCTGCACGAAGTCCCGCCCTTCGGGACGAAGGCAGGGGGGCGCTACAGTTTTCTAAATTACCCATTATTCCATTCTTCCAAAATTTCATCTTTCCTTCACTTAAGTTTCACCTCTGCGTCAACTTGTTGGAGTTTCATATATGGGACGTAGATTTTCATGAACTCCTTTTGCGATTTCCAAACTTTTTGAAACATCGGATCTGGTATGGCATCATATTGGGCGACAAACTTATTCAAGATATCCTGCTGCATTTCTTTGGAGAATTTCACCACATTGACTTTCCCTTGATCCTTCATGACCTTAACGGCCTTAGCATCATCCAGTAAGAACTTGGTCAGTGATCTTGTCATGGAGGCATCAGAAGCCCCCTTGACAATTTCCTTTAGATCAGAAGGCAGGGCCTCCCATTTTGAGTTGTTGACGACCAGTTCAAGAGAACCAGCAATCTGCTGCAATCCTGGGAAATAAGAGTATTCAGAGAATTTATGAAACCCCAACAACATATCGATCCAGGGAGTGCTATTCTCCGCAGCATCAAGATTCCCTCTCTGCAGACGGAAGGTGGATTCCCATCCGGCAAGTACATCCACGGACGCTCCCGATTCAGAAATAATTTTTCTCCAGACAGGATTTGTCGTACTGTACTTGCGACCTTTGAAGTCATCGAGAGTTTCGAATTTTTTGTTGCCCCAACCCCCAACTTTTGCCCAATACATACCTGCGGGCAATACTTTCAAAGTGTTTCCGTAGGTCTCCTGTAAAAGATCCTTGCCGCCGTAGGCATGCATCCATGTAAAATACCCCAGAAGGTCAAAAAAGGCCGGGGATCCTGTAAAGAGGATGGCCGCCGGATACTTTGGAATGACAAAGACTGGGGACGTATGACTTGCGTCCCAGATCCCTCGTTGAACAGGACTATAAGGTTCAGCAGGTAATTCTCCTGGGAAGGGCCAGATGAGTTCAATTTTCATCCTTCCACCACTCATCTGGAAGATATCCTCTGCCCAGTTCTTTGCGATCTGATTCAGCCAAACCCCCTCGGTAAACGGGGTATATACTTTCCATGTCACGACAGGGTCGGCGGCGAAGGTTGGAGTGGTAAGGAGCGGGATGAGGAACAATACCGAAACAAATAAGTAGATAAATAATTTTTTCTTCATTTTTCCCTCCTTTCTGGACTAACCGTATAGTGCTTCGTGCGGGACAAAAAAGTAACCAAAATTCAATAAAAAAATTGGATGCCCTCTCCCTATATCACCTCCTTTTCCCCCCCCACAAAGTAGCGGGTCTTTTCTTATGAAAACGATTTTGATTTTTCTCTTATCACAGATGGAGGTACAGATCGGGTACAGATTGAGAAGTTTTTAAAGGATTTATTCATTTGAAACCTTTCATCTTTTTCCTTTCCTTCGGGGGAGGGTCAGAGAATGGAGAGTTCAAAATCTCCCAGAGTTCGTCGTAGGTGTGAAAGCCCTTCTTTCCCTTTTTTCCAACTTCCTCAACGAGCCCGACCAGGCTTCGGGGTTTGTTTTTTTCAAAGCGGTAGATGCGAACGATGTAGTCGTGAGAGAAATCAGTTGAGCTCAAAAGAAACCCCTTATCCAGTAACTCGATCGTTTACCTGCTCTATATCACAGAACCAGTTACATATAAGTCACATATTCAAAAATATTTTTTACAGGGATTAAACTGGTTGGATGTGGAAAGGTAGGAGAATAGGATAGACAAGTAATTTCAAGATGTTAATGGTTTTTAAAAAGGAGGAGATCACTAACTCCCCCCAACCCCCTCTTATCTAAGAGGGGGAGAGCAATGTAAAGGACGGATGCGCTATGCGCTCTGCATTTTCTTGGTTAATGCGTCTCTAAAAGCTTTTATTTTTTCGGAGGGTTCAATCCCGAGGACCGCTTTAAGCCTCTTCTCAAAACGCAGGTAAAGCGACAGGGCCTCGGCTCTCTGGTCAAGTTGGTGATAGCATGTCATCAGCCCTTTGCAGAACCCCTCGGATAGGTCATCCACCTCAAAACCTTTCTGGTAGCAATCCCTGGCAGTTTCCCATTGCCCTGCCTGAATCCAGTAATCGCCCAGTCTTGACACACCTCTGAGGAACTTGTTCCGCAACCGCTCGCTTACGGGCATCTGCCAGGGTTGCTCCCCCTCTTTCCCCAAAAATGGGCCCTGATATAATGCTAAGGCCTTTTCTGTGAGTTGAATCGCTTTTTGGGCAATTCCTTCTTTCCACAGGATATCGGCTTCCTCCAGCAGGTGTTCAAAAGCCCAGGCATCCACCCAGCAACGTTTGGAATCCAGAGAGAGTCGTCCCTCCCGGACCAGCACGGTCTCAGAATAACCAATCAGCGAGCGAAGCCGGTGAAGTGTCGTCTGGAAAGAGTGATATGCCAGATCGCCGCTCGCCTCGGGCCAGAGAATGTCAGCCATATCCTCCGTTCTGATCCCCTTGTCTCTCATGATTATTAATAGTTTCAGGATTGAGAGAGGCTTTTCCTGTGCTTTTCTCGAATAGAGAATCGGTTTTCCATCTTTTAAGACAGAAAATTGTCCGAGCGTATAGATCTTCAAAGGCCAGGGCCAGTTTTCTAAAAGGAGCTCTGTCCTGTCGGGAACGATACGGAATCTGCGAATAAACTCTTTCACATATTCAACCTCAATTCCGGCTTCGAGTGCTTTGATGCAGAGCCTGGAGGTATCAGAAGGGTGAGGGGGACCCCAGGTACTGAAATATCCACCTTCCTTTCCTAAAGCAAATGCTTTTCTGAGAGATATCAAGCCTAATTGTTCCTCCCCTTGATCGAAGGCAAAGTGGGCTTGGGCCAAATGCGCAGCATATTCATTGTTTTTGCCCCTGATATCCCGGGAAAAACTGAAGGCTTGGGTCAGATGATCTTCCGCTTCTCGGTGCCTTCCAAGTGCATGCATGACATAAGCATTCTGTATCTGGCACCAGCCTGTAATGAGAGTTAACCCCGTTTCAATCCTCAATTTTGTTGCTTGCTCTATATGAAGCAAAGCCTGGCTACGGTCTCCCTGAAACAAAGCCTCCTGGGTTTTCGCACTATGATAAATGCAGAGGTCATAAGATTTGTAACTGCGTAGAGACGAAGTCATTTGCTCAAGTAATCTTTTGGCTACTGGATAATCGTTTATACCGAGGGCGCTTGTTGCACCGTGATACAATAAAATTGGGTCAAATATATGGATGCCGGTGGTTCGCGATAACTCCAGGCCTTCGGATACCGCCTTTAGGCACTTTTCATGCAATCCCACATACCTGTAATAGGCAGCCTCTATAGCTCCCAATCTAATTTGAATTAAAGGAGTGGACTCCTTAGATTGCGACCAGTTCCTTAAGGAGTTGATGGCCAGAAGCGCCTTCGCAAAATCGCCTACATACACTCGATAGAATGCGACGGTTGAAATGGTTTGTAATTTAAGGTTTAGGTTTAAAGACCTTTCGGCAAGCGATAGCGCCCGTTCTGCCCAGGTTTCGATCTCAGAATGCTGTGGTTGTCGGTATAACAACGCAGAGAACAAGGAGGAGGCAAACCGAAGTTCAATCTCTTCTGATGGAAATTCCTTGAAACGATGCCCAAGTTCTTCAAGGACAGGTATCCATCGATCCATTGGGCTAAAGTTAATCTGTCCATAAATAATAGAATGAATAATGCCCCAACAGGCAAGGATGATTCCCGCTACTTCTTTTTGACTCCTAAATTTTTCATAGGCTTTCTCAAAATAGGATTGACTCTGTGGTGGGTTGAACACGAGGCGACATATTCCGATCCAATAGAGAAGCCAGGGATTATTTTCGATGATGTCCTTTGGAAGGCTGTCTAACCATTCCTCCATGGGACGATATCTTCCCTGCGTAACCAAAGTTGGTGCAAGCGTCATGATTAAATGAGCGACTCCCTCCCAATCACCAGCATCGCGAAGGAGCGAAATGGCGGATTCAACCTGACCCTCCTCTTCGAGAAGTTTTGCCGCGCTGCGGAGCAAAACTGTCAGTTCTTTTGGAGAGAAGGTTTTTCTTGCATGGAAAATTAGAAAATCCTTGAACAATGGATGATATTGGTATACAAGCTCTTTATCGAATCTTCTCTCTGTGAAATAGTTATTCCTGCTCAATGTGGAAAGGATACGGTTTGCATGGGGTAGGCCAGTGAGAGCCTCACCCATCTTCACCGTCATTTTAGGTAGAAAGGTTGTCTTGAGGAAAAACTCCCTGGTTTCTTCATCCGTTTTATTGAAAAGTTCATTTCCAAAATAATCAAAGATCTCCTCTGGGGTTAGCTTCCCGGCTACCTGATGCTGAGTCCCTCCCTTAACGCTCTCTAACATCAGGATCAATCCAGTTGCCCATCCATCTGTTGTATCATGTAGGTGCCGGATCGTCTCTTTTGAAAATTTCCGCTTTGACCGTAAACGGAGGATGGAACCCGACTCGTCCAGGGTCAGACGAAGCTCATCCCATCCAAGCACATTCATCTGATGGCTGGCCCGCAATCGAATTGAAGCTGGAGGAGGATCGCTTCGGCTGACCAGAAAGACATTCATTCCCTCAGGAATTCTGGATAACCCGTTGAGGATCACGTCATGAAATGGTGAATCAGAAGGGACCTCATGGTAGTTATCGAAAACAAGAGTAGACGGGATTTTAAATCGGTCATAAAGATTTTCAAAAAATCGTTGGGTAAATGTGGGAATACCTTGTAGATATTCAGGAGTGAGCAGGGGTAATGGTTTTTTCTTTCGGGGTGCAGCCTTTTTTGCTGCCTTTCCCAAATAGAAGAAGAAAGTTGCCAGATCTGCGTCGCCTTCGTCTATCTGATACCAAAGGCAAGGGATTTTGCAAGTATCGAGGTAGTTTGCAACGAGGGTGGTCTTTCCGGAGCCAGCAGGTCCTGAAACCCAAATGATCGGCTGTTTCCGCATGTGATCAAGCGCGCGAAACAACCGTTTTCTGGGAAAAACTCCCGTGAGGACAGGAGGGGATACTTTGCTCATCCGACAGGAATAACCTCCTTATGCCCTTCTTTTATGGTATGGTACCAGTCTATAAAAAACGAACAAAAGAGTCAATCCTTCGACTCCAGAGAGTCATTTAAAAATCTTGACATCAAGACATCATTTAACTTATGATATGATGTATGAGAACAACCCTTAGCCTTGATGACGATGTGTCCGCAACTTTGCTTCGAATACGTCAGACTCGCAAGATGAGCCTAAAGACGATCATCAATGAAGCTCTGAGACGTGGCCTTCAGCAGTTGATCGCATCCAAACCTCGCCGGAGACTCTACCGAACTCCATCGGTTTCTCTGGGCCGGTGCCTGATCGGAAACCTGGATGACATCTCTGAGGCCCTCGCCACAGCAGAAGGAGAATCCTTCCGGTGATCCTCGTAGATGCCAATCTACTTGTTTATGCCTATGTATCCAATCTACCCCAGCACGAGCCAGCCTTAGGCTGGCTGGATGAAAAATTGAATGGAACCGCGCCCGTTGGCCTACCATGGCCCAGCCTTTTAGCCTTTATTCGTCTTGTGTCCAACCCGCGAGTTTTTGAACGGCCAAAGTCAGTTGGCACGGCCTGGAATCAGGTGGAGGATTGGCTCAACTGCTCCCCTGTTTGGGTTCCTCAACCTACAGAGAGACATCGGGAAATACTGGGTTCCCTCCTCATCACACAGGGAAACCGGGCTAACCTCGTTCCTGATGCCCATCTGGCTGCATTGGCAATCGAGCATGGACTCATTCTCTGTTCTACGGATGGAGATTTTGCCCGCTTTAAAGATTTACGCTGGCAGAACCCACTTACTCCCGCTGGCCGTTGAGTGTTTTGCCAAACGGCGGATTCACAGTTCATCGTGAATCATCGCAAACTAATTCCAATCCTTCTTCCCTGATTTCAGAAGTCGCTCTACGCCCCTAACTTCCCTTTGCGCGCACAACACTTCAATTTGGTTATATGTTTTATAGACCCTCTTTACCCCGTTAGAAAACCCCCACTGCTTGAATCGTTAGAAATTTTTCATTATAAAGCAGAGAGGCTGGTTTCGATGATCTACTTCTAACGGGGTTTACACAGAAACTTTTATAAAATAAGATAAAACCGTATGGCTCTTCGTCAGATATTAACGCGCGATTTTGTTCTCATCTGCTTTGCCCAGGTTGCCTTCTCGTCTGTCTTCTTCATACTGATCCCCACTATTCCCATCTACCTTCAGCAACTTGGATCCACGGAGGCGGGCATAGGAGTCCTGGTAGGAGCGCTTAGTGTCTCCTCGCTCGTCCTCAGGCCTTTCATCGGAAGGGCCCTTCTCAAAGGCGGGGAGAAAAATTTTATGATCGCCGGAACCCTTCTCTATGCCATCTCCTCAGCAGGTTACCTGATTGCCAAACCCTTCTGGCCTTTCTTTATCGTCAGGGTACTCCAGGGAATCGGTTTGGCCCTCTTTGCCACCTCCTCTTTCACTCTGGTTACAAGGATCAGCCCGGCAGCACACCGGGGGCAGAGTCTCAGCTATTTTTACTTAGCCATCAACATCGCCTTTGCGTTGGCTCCCTCTTTTGGAATGACCCTCATCAACTATTTTAAATTCTACATTCTCTTTATTGTCTGTGTAGGGCTATCCCTTGGTTCCCTCTTTATCACACTTAAATTAAGAAGCGAGGAGGTTGATTCATCGGATAATCAGTCCATAAAAGATCAACCCTTTCTGAGCCGGAAAGCTCTTCCTCCAGCGATCATGGCATTTTGGGGAAGCTTTATCTGGGGCGCGGTCACTGCCTTCTTTCCACTCTATGCGCTTCATCACGGGGTCTCCAACCCCGGCCTCTTCTTCGCCGTCTTGGCCATCACCCTGATCTCAGCGAGGGGTTTTGGGGGAAAGATACTCGACCAATATTCGAGAGAGAAGATTCTCTTTCCCTGCCTGGTTGCACAGATCATTGCCATGGCCCTTCTCGCCTTCTCCTCCAATCTTCCGATGTTCTTTCTGGTCGCTGTGATCTGGGGGCTGGGTAATGCTTTCCTCTACCCTACTCTGGTAGCCTACGCTATTGACCTTTCAGGCTCTTCTCACGGACCGGCCATTGGCACTTATACGGCCTTTTCCGATTTCGGGGCAGGTACAGGAGCGGCAATCATGGGAGTCATTCTCCAGTTGACCAATTATCCCATTATGTTTCTCTGCCTCTCGCTCACGGGAGGTCTGAATCTCTTCTACTTATATTTCTTTGTCATTAAGGGGAGGAAACAATATGCCCATTTATGAATATCGTTGTGAAGAGTGTGGAAGGATCTCAGAGTTCTTGGTAATCAGGACAGACGATACTTCTGTTCCTCAATGCAAACGGTGTAAAAGCAAGAAGATGACAAGAGTCCTCTCCAGGGTAAGAGTCATCCGTTCCGAGGAGAGTCGAATGGAAAGCCTGGCCGATCCATCGAAATGGGGCGGCCTCGATGAAAAGGACCCGAAGAGCATGGCGAAGTGGATGAAGCGCATGGGAAAGGAGATGGGGGAAGACATGGGTGAAGATATGGATCAGATGGTAGAAGAGGCGATGGAGGAAGAAAGGGATTCAGAGTCACAAAAAGAACCAGAGGATTAAACTCCTTAATTTTTTCAGAGTGCTGGAAAAAACTATATCTGAGGAAACGGTTGCAGAGGAGTAGTTATGAATCGGGAGAGGCTTAAGAAACTGGCAAAAGACAAGCGGTTCATCTCAGGCATTTATAATTATTGTGACCGATGGTGTGAACGGTGTCAGATGACTTCCCGGTGCCTGAATTTCTCCATGTCGGAGGAGAAATTTTCAGATCCTGAATCCCGGGATATCCAGAATGAGAAATTCTGGAATAAATTGTCGGAAACGTTCAGGGAAACGATGGAGTTGTTGAGAGAGAGCGCAAAAGAGTGGGGCGTGGACCTCGATACACTGGATGATAAAGAAGATGTGGAAGATCTAAAGGCAAAGGATACGGCTGTTAACAATCACCTGCTTTCCCGAGCTGCCAAGAAGTATAGCGAATCGGTGGAAGATTGGTTTAAAGAGAAGGAGACGCTTTTCTTTGAAACGGTTTCTGCTGCAAGGGACGGAGTCGATCTCGACGAAGCCGTTGAGGTGATCCGGTGGTATCAATACTTTATCTGTGCAAAGGTGATGCGGGCTGTCCGGGGAGGAATCGTTGAAAAAGAGGATGAAGACGACGAATTTCCGAAAGATTCTGATGGTTCAGCAAAGATAGCACTCATCGCCATTGACCGCTCGATTGGGGCCTGGGCAGTGATTCGCCACTATTTCACGGATGATGAAAAGGGAGTGATTGACATCATCGCCTTTCTCGACAGTTTAAGGGAAGCGGTGGAGAAAGCATTTCCAAATGCCAGAGCATTCATCCGGCCAGGTTTCGATGAAATAAATAAGGGTTTATCCGGGAATTGAGTGGGTAACCTCCCCTTAGGTTAAGTCGTTGCGACTCGAAACCGAGGGAAGGTGGGGAGGGGTTACTTGTCTCGGAGATGCGATGCCTTCCGTCTGATTTCCTTCCACTCCTTTTAAACGTTGCTTTCATGATAAATCATTTCGAAAGGCCTCAATGATCTTCCTAACCCCCCTTCATCCCCCCTTAAGCTAAGAGGGGAATACAAGAAGGGGAAATCACCCACACAAAACCCGGAAGAGTCGAAATAAGAGGGTAAAATAATACATCAATCTGAAAAAAGTTCGGGTTTGATGTCAACCGTCAACCCATCGCTGTTCATCAAACGCTTTGCCAACCCCTCGATCTTCGGAAGTTCATACTCAAAGAAATATCGAAAAGCAAACAACTTTCCGTTATAAAAATTTACTTCTGCATCACCCAGGCCATTCCTCAGGGCTTTCACCACAACCGTGGCCTGGACAAGCCATTGCCAGGCTACACTGACGATTCCAAAGAGCTCTAAGTAGAGGGTTGCATCCGCCAAAAAGAGCTCAGGGATTCCTTTCTCCCTGACCCCCATCAGATGGGAAGTCACTTTTTGAAGCAGGGCCAATGAATCTTTAAGTTTTTGCGTATTGGACTGAAGCGTCTCAAGCGTTTCCGACTCTCGTATGGTCTTCTGCACTTCTTCGAGAAAGAGTTTATATGCCCTCCCGCCCTTCATCACGACCTTTCGGCCCAAGAGATCCAATCCGTGAATGCCCGTGGTTCCCTCATGAATCGGATGAATCCGCATATCGCGGTAATGTTGCTCCAATGGGTAGTCATCGCAGTAGCCTGATCCACCCAGACATTGTAAGCCCTGGCTGATGGAAAGCAGACCCATTTCCGACGGGTAGCTTTTAGCAACCGGCGTTAAGAGGTCTAACAGAAGCTCGTTCCTCTCCTTTTCGTCTCCGGTAAGAACGTCTGCGAGGTCAGCATATTTACCGCATTGCATCAGGAGGGCGAGAGAACCTTCCATAACGGACCGTTGGAAAAGCAGCATGCGTTTCACATCAGGGTGTTCGATGATGGGAACCTGTGGAACAGCAGGATCCTTGGTTGACAGTCTTCTTCCCTGGAGTCGTTTCTTTGAATAATCTAACGCAGCGTAATAAGCAGCCGAGGCAATGGCTGCGGCTCCGATCCCGACTCCAATGCGTGCCTCATTCATCATTTGAAACATTTGAAGGAGTCCCTGATGAGGTTCACCCACCAGGAAACCATGGCAGTCGTCGTTGTCGCCGATACTGAGTTGGGCAATGGGAGACCCTCGATAGCCCAACTTGTGAAAGATGCCAGAAGTGACGACATCGTTAGAAACTAACCGGCCGTTCTCATCCAACCGCTTCTTGGGTACAACGAAAAGAGAAATTCCTTTGACGCCGGCAGGTGCGCCTTTGATCTTTGCCAACATGAGATGAACCACGTTTTCGACGGCATCGTGATCTCCGGCGGAGATAAAGATTTTTTGACCTCTGATTTTATAGTAACCCTGATCCGTAGGCTCTGCTTCGGTCGTAATGTCAGCGAGTGAACTTCCGGCTTCGGACTCTGTCAGGGCCATGGTCCCCTGCCACTTTCCAGAAAGCATCTTGGGAAGATAGATTTTTTTCATCTCCTCGTTCCCAAAACTTAAAATGAGATGAGCAGCCCCTGTGGTCAAACCAGGATAGACAGAAGCGGAGTAATTGGCTGCGGCAAAAATGAATTCACACGTATGCGTAATCATCTGGGGAAGCTGCTGTCCTCCCCACTCAATAGGCATTCGGGGGCCAATCCAGCCCCCTTGGCCACATTCCTCTAAAAACTTTCTTATGGAAGGATGAACCTTAATCTGATCACCGACTAATTCTGGTGGATGCTGATCCATTTCCTGAAACACTGGATAGAGAAGCCCTTGAGCCAGTTCCATCGCTGCCTTTAAAACCATATTGAAGGTTTTAGCATCGTATTCTTTATAGGCATCGTATCGGGTTAACGCCTCAACATCAAAAACTTCATAAAGTAAAAATCTCAAATTCCTTTCGCTGAAAAACTTCGCCGCCATTTTTGCTTTCTCCTTAAATAAGATAGGACATTAATACAAATGCAATTTATCTCTTCATGCCCAAATTCGAGATTCCGAAACAGGTTCGGAATGACATACTTTTGCTTGTCATGCTGAACTTGGTTCAGCATCTTATTTAATGCGTTTCTATTAAACCATCATCTGGTCAGAAATTCGAGGGCGCTGGCCGCATATAGTTTTGCTGTGAGGCAGAGATCCTCCACCGAAACCCACTCATCCTTCTGATGGGGAATCATGCGCTTCCCCGCACCCAGGGTGACGATCGGAATTCCTGCCCATGCTGTGAGAAATGTGCCATTCGTTGCGCCAGGCACACCATCATAAATCGGTTCTTCTCCGGTGACGGAACGATAGGCCCTTGAAACAGCCTGTACAATCGGTTCCTCTTTTGAAGTCTTGGTCCAGGGACGATCTTCAAAGATATTGACCATCGCCTGAAAAGAGATCCCCTTTGAGAGCCCCTTTTCAAGGCTCTCCCTGATCTCTCGGTCAGGACCGGAATCAAGGCTTTCACGGATGGATCTCTCTTCCTCTTTCACAATATCCTCTAACTGCTTCTTCAATGTTTCGTGAGACTGACCGGGAATGGTCCGGATATCGAGCAGTGCCCTGCACTGATAAGGGACGACATTGAGTTGGGGTTCCCCTCTCATGGGAGCCTGAAGCACGGTTGGAGTGACGCTCGGATATCCCAGGAAAGAATCTTTTCCAAGTCGTTCGATCTCTTCTTCTTCCAGTTGTTTCATCTTTTCAAGAATAGACACCATCGGAGGAATGGGATTGAGGCCGGACAGAGGCATGGCTCCGTGGCTCATCTTGCCTGTGGTGACCAATTCAACGCGAAGCGCTCCCTTCTGTGTGATGCAGAGATGGTTGTCCACCGGCTCGCAGATGATGGCTGCATTCACATGGTTGGCCCACCCATGACGGATAAAATGTTTCACCCCTCGCATCAGCCCTTCTTCATCGACCAGTATGCCCAGAAGAATCTTGCCCTTGAAAGGGACGCCCGATCGACAGATCGCTTCCACAGCTTTTAGGGCTGCCGCTAAATTCCCCTTTGTATCGCAAGCTCCTCTTCCATAAATTCGATTCCCGATGAGCTTTCCTTCATAGGGATCGTACTTCCATTCCGAAGGATCGCCCTCGGTGACGACGTCGGTGTGGCATTCGAACATCAGGCAGGGCCCCTCTTCTTGCCCCTGGAGGATTCCGATCACATTGGGAGAACCGGGCTCCACCTCTTCAACCACCACATCGAGTCCCATCTCCTCCAGATAATGGGCAACGAAGAGGGCAACTTTCTCTTCACTCCCGCTATCCTGGCGCCTTACGCTCGGAATTTTAATAAGCTCCTGCGTCAGGTTAATCAATTCTTCCCGCTTGATAACTTTTAGTACTTGATCGATCTTCAAGATCTCCCTCCAAGGCTTTTTCTACTTTAATGGCACTTAGCCATTTGTAAGCACCAAATCCCAAGCACCAAATTCCAAATAAATTCCAATCTCCAAAATCCTAAACAAAACCTTTTTGGTCATTTGAAATTGGAATTTGGAGCTTATTTGGAATTTGAAATTTGGGATTTGGAATTTAAAACCTCATCCGAATGACTCCCTACTTCTTACATCCTTTTCATATCCCTCTCTGAATTCTCGACAACTTCGGATCAAGCATATCCCTCAATCCATCTCCGAGGAGATTGAATCCCAATACAGCAAGGGCAATGGCGCACCCCGGAAAGATGGCTAAATAAGGGGAGGTTCCCATAAAGGTCTGAGCCTCATTGAGCATCCTTCCCCAGCTCGCATGAGGTGGTTGGGTTCCCAGTCCAAGATAGCTCAGGCCAGCTTCTGCCAGGATGGCAATGGCAAACTGAACCGTGCCCTGAACAATGAGAGAGGATAGGATGTTGGGAAGGATATACTTCCAGATGATCCCTGCATCGCTTCTGCCGATGGCCCTGGCCGAGGTCACATAATCCCTTTCCCAAATGGAGAGGGAAGTGGCACGAGTTAACCTCGCAAAGATGGGTATGTTGAAGATCCCGATCGCGATCATGCTATTGATTGCCCCGGGCCCCAGAATGGAGGTAATGAGGATTGCGCTCAGCACTGCTGGAAATCCATAGAGGACATCTGAAATCCTCATGATCGTTTCATCTATCCATTTTTTATAAAAAGCAGCAAGTGAGCCGAGAAAAATTCCAAACCCCATGCCAATGGAAACCGCAACCAGACCCACGATGATCGAATTGACCGCTCCCTTCATCACCCGGCTCAGGATATCCCTTCCGTATTGGTCCGTTCCCAGCCAGTGATATTTGCCCGGAGCCTGAAATCGTTCGGAGAGGTTCATCCGGTTCGGATTAAAGGGAGTATAGACAAAGCTGAGAAGGGCAGTCAGAAGAATGATCAGGGTGATCAAAAATCCAATCGTAAAGTTGATGTTTCGAAATGGACGATGAATAACCATTTTTTTCTCTGTGTCATGCTGAACTTGGTTCAGCATCTGGTTTAAGAACCTCAGAAATCGTTAGACCCTGAAACAAGTTCAGGGTGACAAACCAAGGTTTCATTCCTGTCTTAAAATGTTGGATTTCACCTTTCGCAATTTGCAATAACATCATCCATACCGAATCCTTGGGTCAAGGTAACGGTAGGCCACATCAATCACAAAATTGATAATCACGATCATAACCGCAATTAGAAGTACGACTCCCTGGATTACCGGAAGGTCTCTCTGGCCGATCGCCTCAAAAACCAATCTTCCCACACCGGGAAGATGGAAGACATTCTCAATGATGATCGCTCCGGCTAATAGGTCTCCTGCCTGAAGCCCGACAATCGTCACAACCGGGATGATCGCATTCCGGAACGCATGCTTGTAAACAACCATCGTTTTCGAAAGGCCTTTGCTTCGGGCCGTGCGAATATAATCTTCACCAAGAACTTCGAGCATAGAGGATCGGGTCATCCGGGTCAGCACCGCAGCCCGCACAAATCCGAGTGAGAAGGCAGGAAGGAGAAGGGACTGCAATGCCTTGAATGGATTCACTTGCCAGGTCTGGAATCCACCTGCCGGCAACCAGTGAAGCGTGACTGCAAAGAGAAGAATCAGGAGAATACCTGCCCAGAAGGCAGGCACAGCCAGGCCGATCTGTGAGAAGACCATGATCCCATAATCTCCCATTCGGTTTCGATGAAGAGAGGAGTAGATCCCTGTCGGGATGGAGATGAGAAGAGCAAAAATCATCGAGAGAATGGTCAGCGGAACGGTCACCTGAAGACGGGAAAAAATCAGCGAAGTGATCGAAACATCATAGGTGATCGACCGGCCAAGATCGCCCAGGGCCAGATGTTTCATATAACTGAGGTATTGAACGATCACAGGACGATCCAACCCCATTTGCTGTCTTAAACTTCTTAGGGTTTCGGGGGTAGCGTTGATGCCAAGGATGATCTGCGCAGGATCGCCTGGGATGACCATCAGGATGGCAAAGATGACAATAGAGACGAGAAGGAGGGTGATAATAAGGATGAGAGTTCGTTTGAGGAGGTAGGCTGCCATTTTCTTGTAGGGAAAGAAAAGGCCCGAAGTTGAAAAGGATTACCTCAGGCCCACCCATCAATGAAAAATCCGAAATCCGAATTTCGGGCGAAGCGTCCTCTTAGGACCAATCCGAAACAAATCTAAAATTCTAATTTCAAAAAATAATACGAAAACCCCATTGTAAAATTTGAGCATTCGTGCTTGTTTCGAATTTCGTGCTTCGAATTTCGAAATTCATCTTTTACTTTTGTATCCAGACCTCGGTCACATCCTGAGCGGTCATGGGGTAGTCCTTCCACCAGTTCATCACCTCTTTCTTCATCGTTGGGAGGCTGGGCATGACAAAGAGGAACCCGTTGACTGCATCGTCGGCAATCATCTTCTGAAGGGAAACGTAGATCTCTTTTCTCTTTTTCGGATTAGGCTCCATCTCTGCCTTTTTAAGCGTCTCCTGGAATTTCGGGTTGTCGTAACGGAAATAATATTTCGGGTTGGCATAGATGTCGATATCAAATGGCTCCGAGTGACCGATCACCGTGAGATCGAAGTCCGCATTCCTTAAGACCCTGTCAATCCATTGCCCCCATTCTGTCAGTTCGATCTTTAACTGGATACCCACTTTGGAAAGCATATCTGTAATGATCTCACCCGAACGTTTCGCATAGGCAAAACGCTCCGGAACTTTGATCACTGCTTCAAAACCGTTCGGATAACCTGCTTCAGCAAGAAGCTGTTTGGCCTTCTCCGGATTGTAAGGATAAGCGGAGGTCAGGTCAATATAATTAGGATTACCTGGATCCATGTGGCTTCCAATGGGCGTACCATATCCTGACATGGCTCCTTTGATCAGTGCTGACCGGTCAATGGCATGGGCCATGGCCCTTCGTACCCGGACATCATTGAAAGGTTTTCTCGAATTATTGGTCGATAAGATAACCTCTGTCGTTGTATAACCGTTGTAAACCTTGAACTTCGGGTCCTTCTCCAGCAGGAGGGCATTCTCCGGACTCACATCATACCCAATGACATCAATATCCCCTGCCCGCAGACTGGCGATCTGTGCACTGGGATCACCGATAAATTTAAAAGTGACCTTATCGAGATATGGAAAACCTTTTCGGTGATAGGCTGCAAACTTTTCCAGAACAATGCGGTCTCCTCGCACCCATTCCATCAATTTAAAAGGTCCTGTTCCCACGGGTGCGGTCTTCAGCTTTTCTGCTACCTCTTTGTGGATGATGATAGAATCGGGCCTCGCCAGATTGAAGAGAAACATCGAGTTCGCATTCTTCAATTTGAACTTAATGGTCTGAGGATCTACGACCTCAATTGACTCGATATCCTGATAATATCTCCTGTTGGGAATGGTCACCTGTGGATCCATCAGCCGTCCGAAGGTGAACTTCACATCTTCTGCATCAAAAGACTTCCCGTCGTGAAACTTGACGCCCTTCTTCAGAGAGAAGATATATTCCTTTCCATCTTTGGAGATCTTATATTTGCTCGCCAAAGCCGGAATAATCTTTCCAGTCCGATCGATCCTGACCAGACCCTCCAGCACATTGCCATAGACAACCCTCGGGATGGCTGCCGAGGTGGCAATGGTGGGGTCCAATCCTGGAGGCTCAACACCCTGGGCAATAGTGAGCGATCCTCCTGAGACCGGCGTGGACTGAGCATGGACGGCCGTTGTATAAAGAGCAAAGGCAAAAAGGATTAAACTCATCACCAGAAACTTTTTCATCTCTCCCTCCTCATCTGTTTTATTGTAGCGCCCTCATTTATTGGGGGCGAATTTCGTCCCGACTAAATCGGGACGCTACATGAATCCTACAATCCCATTTTTTTAAAATACTATCCAAATCGTCATCGATTGTCAAACCACATAGAAATCTCTGGAATCATCTTTAAAAATCTATGTAATCTAAGAGAGCATTTAGTTGTTTTTAAACCTCTCTAACCAACTTTCTCCAAAACCCTGTCCAAAACCTGAACCGCCTTGATAATTTCACCCTTCTCAATCGTCAGCGGCGGTGTGATCCGTATGACATTCCCGTAGAGACCGCCTCTTCCGATGAGAAGCCCTTCTCTCTTTGTCCCCTCAAAGATCTCATTGACCAGATCCAGAGCAGGCGCTTTTCCTTCCTTGACGATTTCCATCCCCTGAATTAAACCTTTTCCCCTGACCTCGCCGATGATTTTGAATTTCTCTTTCAATCCCTCCAACCGGTCTCTCAAAAAATAACCCATCTCCTCAGCGTTCTGAACCAGTTCTCTCTTCTCAATGGCTTCGATAGTAGCCAGAACCGTTGTGGAAGTTACCGGATTTCCACCAAAGGTGGAGAGGTGAAAACCTTTAAGGCTATCTGCCACCTCTGGCGTGGCAATGGTGATCCCGACCGGGGAACCATTGGCTGCTCCCTTTGCCATGACCATGATATCCGGCTCAACTCCCCAGTGTTCGATACCAAACATCTTTCCTCCGGTCCTTCCCCAGCCAGTCTGAACTTCATCGCAGATGAAGAGTCCCCCGAACCTTTTCAATATGGAGACGACCTCTTTGAAATACTCTTTGGGCGGAGTGATAAATCCTCCTACGCCCTGAATCGGTTCCGCGATAAAAGCTGAAGGCCCACCCGATGTCGTGGTCTCAATCAGTTCCTTCAAATCCTTCGCACATTCAAGATCGCAATCAGGATACTCCTTTCCGAAGGCGCATCGAAAACAGTAGGCATTGTGGGCGTGTTTGATGCCCGGAACGAGACTTCCTCCGAGACGCCATTTTTGATGAGCGGTAATGTTCATCGTCAACAGGGATGATCCGCTGTAGCAATGGCGAAGGGCGATCAATTCATTGTTTTTCGTATAAAGCTGCGCAATGAGAACAGCGGTCTCAACCGCTTCGGTTCCGCTACTGGTGAAGAAGGATTTTTGTAATCTCCCCGGAGTGATCTGCGCCAGTTTCTCCGCAAGCAAGATGGCGGGGAGGGTGGGGTAGAGGGTGGAGGTATGTTGAAGCTTCCTCATCTGCTCACAGGCCTTTTCCGTGATCTCCTCGTCACAATGGCCCACGCTGATCGTGACAATTCCTCCGAAGAAATCGAGATACTCTTTGCCGTCGATGTCATAGAGATACTTTCCCTTCCCTCGGTCAAAAATCACAGGTTCCTGATAATAGTGAGTCACACAGGGAGCCAGATATTCCTTATGCTTTTTGTAGATTTCGCTTTTCTCCATCGGATGTCCCTTTCTGGTCTAAATATTTTTTAATAATGCCCCATGCCCGGAAGGTGCCCGCGATCAATGAAAATCCGTAACCCCCCTCTATTCCCCCCTTAGTTTAAGGGGGGATGAAGGGGGGTTAGAGATTCTATTCTCAAATTCATTGATCAAAAATGGGCCAACTCCTCGTTGAGCAGGTCTGAGATAAACATATGACCGGGTGTATGAGTGATGCAGAGATCGGGTTTGGCCTTCATTACAACCGCCTGCGGTGTGACTCCGCATGCCCAGAAGACCGGAACTTCATCCTTCTTCACAGTCACCGGATCTCCGAAGTTCGGTTTCTTTAGGTCCTTAATTCCAATCTTTAAAGGATCACCAATGTGGACAGGAGCCCCATGAACAGATACATAGCGGGAGGTGATCTGCACAGCCCTACTGACCTTATCCGGAGAAATGGGCCTCATCGTCACCACCATAGGTCCATGAAAAACGCCTGCGGACTTACAAGAAATGTTAGTGATAAACATTGGAACATTCTTATTCTCTTCTATATGTCGGACAGGAATCTTCGCCCGCATTAAAGCCTCTTCGAAAGAAAAACTGCAACCCAGGAGGAAGGTCACCCAATCGAACTTCCACATATCTCTGATCTCTTTGACGGTAGATTCCAGCCTGCCTCTTCGATAGACGTTATAACGTGGAATATCCGTCCGGATATCCGCATCATGGGATAAAAATTCGGTTTGAAACTTTCCCGGCTCCAGGACCTCCAGCAAAGGACAGGGCTTTGGATTTCTCTGGCAGAAAAGAAGGAAGTCGAATGCATATTTCTCCGGCAGGATAACCAGATTGGCCTGGGCATACCCCATAGCCAACCCAGCGGTGGGCTCATCCCATTTTCCTTTCCGGATGAAGCTCCGAATTTCTTTCGGCCTGAGTTGTGTGATGTCTCTCATTTTATATCCCTCTGCCCTACCTTAACACCAATTTTACCTCCAGGCAAAGGATTTATCATCAATTGCTCGCTGGGTGGCTAGTATCCCGTTTAAATGATCTACTTCATGCTGCAACAGCTCGGAGAGGTCGTCTTTTAGTTCCCAGATTTCTTCTTTCCAATCCGGATTAAGAAATCTCAGCTTGCACCTCTTGTGTCTACGAACCCTGACCAGTAGGTTTGGAAAACACATGCAATCGTCCCAGAGTTCCAATCTTTCATCGCTCAAATCGAACAATTCCGGGTTGATGAGGATGATGGGTTCGGTGATATTCATATAGATGAGTCGCCTCATCACGCCGATCTGCGGTGCAGCCATTGCCCTTCCTGCACCATAGGTTTCCTTGAATTCCTTGAGGATATCGCTCAATTCCTCAACGATTTTATTCAGGCTTTTTATATCCTCCTGGACAATGGGTTCTGATATCTCGTAAAGCTTTGGATGACCCAATTTTAAAATCTTATCCAGCGTTGACATGGGATTCCTCAACAGGAAGTTTTTTAAATTCACTTCTGGCTAACAGGATGACGGCGCCAAGGATAAGAATGCCGCCGAAGATCCTCATCGGTCCAATCTCTTCGCCGAGGAAGAGAAAAGCAAGGATCACTGTGGTGACAGGTTCAAATGTTGAGAGGACCGAGGCATTTGTTGGACCGACTCGCTCAAGGCCCGCGAAAAAAGTGCTCACCGCAATCACCGTTGACCCAAGTGCAATGGCTACAACGCTTCCCCAGCCTGGCAGCGTCCTAGGAAGGTATAATCCCTGGATGAGGACAAGAATGCCAAAGACAACGCTTGCGGATAGGATAACAACTGTCGAGGTCATTAAAACGCCAGCCTGTTTCGTTAACTTGCTGCCGGCCAGGATATAAGCAGAGTAGATAAAAGGGGCGGTCATCGCCAGTGCAATGCCAAGCGGCTGGCCTCCTCCGCTCAGTCCGATCGTGAGAAAGGTTCCTGCCAATGCCAGAATCAGGGCAAGAACCTTTAGTCCTCTGATGCTCTCTTTAAAGAGAAGGGCTGAAAAGATGGTGACGATCGCCGGATAGAGGTAGAGTAAGATGGCAACCAGACCCGCGGAGGCCATGGTCAGGGAGGTGAAATAACAGAACGACATACCGACATACCCGATTCCACCCATCAATATCAGACCGAGGAGTGTGCGCCCTCGAGGAAACGGGATGTTTCGGGCAATCATCCATGGGACCATGACAACAGAGGCAATCGAAAACCTAAAGAAGAGCACGCTGATCGGATCCGACCCCGCGCTGTAGGCGGTCTTCGCAAAAATGGCGATCGCTCCAAAAGCGATCGCCGAAATAATGACAAAGAACATGCCTTTCAATTTACCCCGTTGCATTTCATTCGATCTTCGAAATGATTAACCCTTTGTGTCGATCGGAGGATAGACCCCCAACGGACGAGATATGGTGTCTTTTATCCAAGCAGCAACAGGGCTTAGGCTTCCTGAAGGACCTTGAGAGAGAGATTCTCTACGATGTCTTTGACTTTCTCCCTATAGGCCAGCATATGAGGCGTAGCAAGATGATTACGGAGAGCTTCGACACTCTCCCATTTCTCAATGATCGTGACCATATTCTCATCCAGGGTCTGCGGAGGTAAGCCGGAATCAACATCAACCGCCGGGAAATACTCGATACATCCCTTTTCTTGCCTGACTTTTTGGAGATTGGCCTTAAAAATATGGAGAAACTCTGAACGTTTTCCCGCTTTCACACGAATCGATGCAACGACACTGATCATCTTTCATACTCCCTTCATTCATGGATATATTAATGATCTCAAAATAGTAACGAAATCGATTTGTAAAATCCCTCCTGACCTCCCTTTGCCTAAGGTCCCGATAAATCGGGATTTAGCAAAGAGGGGGAGGGGAAATTTTCCAATGCTTATGTCAATTCTATTCTGAGATCGTTAATAAATACATTTCTATCTATTAACTGCCTTGATCGCCTTTACATTATCGGAGGTCAGAAAAATACAGGTCTCTTTTTTGCCCGAGCCGGCGGTGGCGTACATATATTCAATATCAATGCCTGCATCAGCAACCTTTTTTGCAATCTTCTGTAACTCTCCGGGTTTGTCAGACACCTCCACCTCAACCACATCCCTTTCCTCAATGGCCACGCCTAAGGGAGCAAGGGCTTTCTTCGCCTTTGCATTGCTGTTCGTCGTCAGCATAAAATAGCCGGTCCCTTCCATCCCATACGCACAGATGGCATTGACATTCACCTTCGCTCCGGCAATGGCTGCCGTCACCTCCGCGAGCAATCCGACCCTATTGGGCATCTCAAAACTGATCTCCTTCACTTTTTTCGCCTTTCCCATCGTCCGTCCCTCCTTTTTATAAGAATTTTTTATAAAAACTGACTTCTTCCCAAATTGATCAATGTTCAAGAAGTTTTTTGTCGCTAATAGTTCCCGTTTGTGCCAGACGGTTGCGTGCGTGCAGAATGGCTTCATGCAATTTTTTCTGGAGAAGCTCCCGCGGCAGGACTTTGGTCCAATACGATGCCACGCGGATACCACTCTTTTCAAGTTCCAGCAACTCTACCGTCTCTTTTTTCTTGCCTGCACACAGGATGAGTCCTATAGGGGCTTCCTCGCCGGGCTTCTGTTCATACTTGGTCAGCCAGCGCAAGTAGAGTTCCATCTGCCCTTTATCAGAAGGCTTGAAATCACCAAGCTTGAGATCGATCGCTACCAGCCGCTTGAGTCCCCGGTGATAGAAAAGCAGGTCAAGGTAGTAATCGTCGCTATCGACCTGGATACGTTTTTGTCTTGCAACGAAGGTGAAGCCAATACCCAACTCCAGGATGAAATGTTCCATCTCACGCATGATCGCATCTTCAACGTCCTTTTCAAGATAACGATCTTTTAGTCCAAGAAAATCGAGAAAATACGGATCACGAAAGACCAGGTCTGGCGTGAGTTTGTCTTCTGTCCTAAGTTCATCCAATTCATGTCGAATCAATTTATCAGGTTTCCTCGAGAGTGCCGTACGTTCGAATAGCATGCCGGAGATTTTCTTCTCGAGGGCTCGGACACTCCATCCCTCTAAACGACACATCTCGGTATAAAAATCACGCTTGAGGTCATCATCAAGATATATAATCAGCCGAAAATGGCTCCAGCTCAATTTAGCACACACTGTGTGCAAAATCTTTTCGTCTTGGAAAACTTCTGCAAATCGAACCATGTTGGAAAGATTTCTTGCTGTGAAGCCTGATCCGAACTCAGAAACCAATTGTGCCGACAGTGTGTGCAAAATTTGTTTCCCATACTCAGCTCGTTTCTCTTTTAAGATGTCTTGATGGATGCGTTTACCGACTCGCCAGTAAAGCAAGACTAGCGCAGAGTTGACCTGTCGCGCAACATCCTGCCTTGCCTCTTCGATTAACTCTCGCAGATCCTTCAGGAGGACATTAGGTTTGATGGGTTTCATAATCCTTTGCTTTTCGGCTTTACGTTATTTCTTTCAGGTTTTCAATATTGTTTATAGAAATATGAACCTCCCTACCCTGAATATTCTACACCAGATAGGGGAAAAAGCAATCTTTTTCAAATGCATGCTTAAGTGATATGGGGGCAGACAACGGTAATTCGGTATTTCAAGAATTTGGAGTCGGAAGAGAATTTTTAAATGATGTCATTACAGAATTTCAACGACTTCTAAGATGCGTTCTTTGGTTTCGAGTGGTGTCTGATCCTGTCTAGCTTTTTCTGCAATCTCCTTGCCCATTAAGGCGGCGCCGAGGGCTCCGGTGAGCAGAGGTTCCTCAGGAACCAAAACCTCCTGTCCCAACTGCTCCGAAAGAGCTTGAAGCAACCCCCTGTTCTTTCCCCCGCCCCCGGTCACAATCACTTCTCTCTCCACTTTCAGTCGGCTGACCATTCGCACAATCCTATCCGCAAGCGACTGATGAATGCCGGCAAGAAGATCCGAAACAGACACTCCCTCTGCCAGACTCGATGCCACCTCCTGCTGTGCCCATATCGTGCAGATATTACTGATCTTCGCGGGGTTCTTGCTTTGAAGGGAACGCTCACCTACCTGATCCAGAGGAACACCAAGGGTATCGGCAATCACCTCGATGAATCGGCCGCTGCCAGCCGCACACTTATCATTCATCACAAAATCAACGATCTTTCCTGAAGAATCGATCTTGATCCCTTTTGCGTCCTGTCCGCCAATGTCAATGATTGTCCTCGCCCGGGGGAAGAGATGGACAATCCCTTTTGCATGGCAGGTAATCTCTGTGAACTGTTTGTCGGAAAAAGGGACGTTAATCCTTCCGTACCCTGTGGAAACAATATAGGTGATTTGGGAGAAGGAAAGGGAGGCCTTCTTCAGCGCTTCTTCCATGACCTTATTGGCCAGACGGCGCTGACCGGGACCCGTAGGGCCGATGATCGAGGCGACGATCCCCTGGTTCAGGATCACCACCTTCGTCATCGTTGAACCAATATCAATACCAGCAAAATAGTTTGTCAATAGGATCTCTCAAAGGTTGAGGTTGAGGTTGAGGCTAAGGTTAAGGAAAGAAAAAATTCACTTCAAAATCTCTCAACCTAAACCTTGACCTTAACCTTCTTCTTAGGCGGCTTTGTTCAGTCGAATCGATTCAAGGGTTTCGATGAAGGCATCGATCTTGTTTCTCGTATCGACCTCTGAATAAGAGGTGATGTCGATGATATCGCTTTCCAGGATCAGCGAAGGAAGCTCTCTCAAAACCTTCTCTTTCTTTCCATCCTTTCCCATCATATAGACAGGGATGGGTTTATAAATCTTTGCAAGATGGTTCAACTGCCAGATGAGGCCCACATGCCAGGTCCGGCAGGAGAAGGCTTCATGCATGACCACGCCGTCAATCTTGTATTCTTCGATTCGGTTGATTAACCGTTCCACATCGGGTTCAGACCCCGGCCTCTTCTTCGCTCTGTCAAACCAGAAGGTCCAGTATCCGAGCCATCTCCATGCCAGGTGCTCGATGGGATCTTTGGTCTCGGGAAGATCCATCTGGCTAAGAGGAGCAACCATTCGATAAGTCGTCTCCGCAGGGAATGAAGCTCCCCTGCTATTGAAATAGTTGAAATCGTTCAGCGCATACCACGCAGGCAATCCTCCCCCCCACATGAGCCTGTATTTTTCATTTTCAACCTCCCCTTCTCCCTTGGCGATCTTCTCCTCCAGTTCCTTCTTAAGGTCGACAAAGAAATCATAAGCCTTTTGGGTGGCCATCATGAAGTTAATCGGCACCATGGTATTCATGGCATCACCCGTTCCCATGGGGCAAGGTACTGCTTTTCGAAGATCGTAGGTCTCTTCGATCAGGTTCCATGTCTTATCGCTTAACTTCACCAGCTCCCTCAGCCGGTCATAATCCATCTTCTTCTTTGTCTGCTCTTCGATAAAGGCCACCAGCCCGCGCAACTGCTTGACGATATATTGATGGTAATACCCGAGGACCTCCCGGTGGTCACGATTGATCTGAAACAGGGGATAGGGAAGATCAATATTATAGATAGGAACATCCGGCATGAATTGTTGAGAAGCTTGATACCACTTCGCTCTCGGATCGCAGAGGATCTGACCACTTGAGATCATGAAGTCAGGCCTGACCTGCCCGCCCCAGGGAGCATCTGGAGGCATCTGGCCTAACTCTTCCCTCCACTGATCAAAACCGATACCACAAAGGGCATACGTACACAAGGAGCGGGAGAGGCCGAGTGATTCTGCTCGTTGAAGAAATCTCTCTGCATCTCTCTTGGCGCCGCAGATGCCTGCGAAATTTTCCGTCCACACCGGAATCACATCGAGCGCCCTGAAGATCTCCTCGTGATGGCAGACTATGAAGGTATAGGCTACCTTCTGCTTTCCCTCAGCCTTGGCCTGGAGGGTTCCTGTGATAAACTCCTTCACCATGGGGCCGATGGAAGCCGCCGCCTTGGTGGCAGTCATCCTCTTCTTCGGTTTCGCCTCTTTCTGCTCCTCAGCCATGATTAAAACCTCCTTTCACCCTCATCACAAACTACCACCAAAATCCCATTTGTACCTATAATTGCGATCGCAATTATAGGTACAAGTCTTTAATCTGTTTGTCGGCTGGTATCGTACACACCCTTACCTATAGCTTATTTTTATAATCCTCCAGCATCACCCGATCATCTCTAAAAAGGCCTGAATCCGGGTTCGCAGTTGACCCATTGTCCCTGCTGAGTAGATATCTTCCAGATGAAGCATGGGGATATTTAGCGATTGATAATAGGCCTTCCGTGCAGGAACTTCAAAGCCAAAGGGGTCACAAAACTTATAGACATAGAGGATCGCTCCGTCCGCTTTGAACTCTTTCGCATAGGCTCCGATATCGCCAAACCGGTTTGCGATGTCTCCTTCGAAAGTGCCAGCTTTGTTAGCCCGGTATGTCTTGGGGCAATTGATCTTTCCCAGATAACGATGGGACAGCGCATCAATGGGATTCCCATTTACGTCCGTCTTTGGAAGATGATCCCTGGCTCCATTACAGATGGTATCGGCCACCACATTACCTCCCAGTTCCTCCACAAGTTTGATCAATTCGATATTGTCGAGACAGGCCCCATCAATAAGAATCCGCGGACCTTTCTTAATGGAAGAGGCTCCTCTCTCCTTCGCCTTTGAAAGGACCTGATCAAACAGGCCATTCGACTCTTCGATGGGCAGACTCGATCCGGCAGTCAGGGTCATCGTCAATTCAGTCCCGGAGATGAGGGGCGGATTGGCTTTTCTTAACTCATAGAGCGCCCTCGCCTTATCCCTGTTTTCATTGTGGATCCGGATGGCTCGGTTCAGTTTCTCTTCGGTGATCGCTTCACCTAAAAATTTCTCCAGGCTCTTTCTGAAATTACTCAACTCTGCCCCAAAGAACTCAAAGGACGACTCCTCACAGACCGAAGGGATATTGACAAAGTGAAAATAAGGGAAAGGCAGTCCATAACTCCAGGTGCTGAAACTTCGCACCATGCTGTCACAGCCATGAGGGATCACCATTCCCGAAAGGAAGTCGTACTTATCCTTTATGGAAAGATCGAAGCAACTCCGGTAATAAGGGCAGACGATTGTCTCAAGAAGCGTGTCTCCTTTGGTAATGGGTTCATGAATATTTCCCCTCACCCGAAAGGGAATGGCTCCGGATGCTGTGATGATCTCCAGTGGGACAAAGGAACAGACATAGCCAATGATCTTCTTCCCTTCCCTTTGCAGTTCCCTTGCCCTGAATCCGTAATCCTTATAATATTTGTCTACTATGGAGAGGATCCCGTTCTGTATGGAACTCATCGAAATTCTCCTTCCTTCTTTATCAGGGAAGTGACTTTTACTTATCCCCGAAGCTGTGAAAAAACTAACATTCAATCGAAATCGACTATACCTTATTGACACTACTCTTTCAATCCAATTTTTTTTGGTTTTCCTTGGAGATGATGGCCGCACCTAAGGCTGCGGTCATATGGGGATTGGGCGGAGCAAGGATCGCATGCCCCCTGATCTCGCTTAATGCCTGTATCAAACCTATGTCTCTGGCACCGCCTCCGGTTATGGCAATTTCCGGCTCAACTCCGATTCTCTCTGCCAGGCTGTTGATCTGTGCTGCAAGAGCCCGATGAAGTCCTGCCAGAAGGTCTTCCTTTGTGACTTCCTGTGAAAGCCTGGAGATCGCTTCTGTTTCCGCGAAAACGGCGCATCCCGTGTTAAAATCAATCCTTTTTTTCGATTTTAAAGAGAGCATCCCTATCTCATCTACCTTGACCTGAAGAACTTTGGCGACGACTTGAAGAATTCTACCGCTTCCTCCTGCACATTTTCCGCTTAATATAAAGTTGTGCACATTTCCGTCCCCATTCGTACGGAGGACTTTGGTGTAAAGATCTCCCACATCAATGACGGTTCTCGCGGAAGGCAGGAGAGAGGAAATACCCTTTGCAAGGCATACGATATCAGGCTTAATTTCATCGGCGAACAAGACCAGTTTAGATCCATATCCCGTGGCCACGGTCCTGGAAACGTCTTTTTCTGTTTTCCTGCACTGAGAGAGCAATTCCTCTCTCACCCTTTCTGCTGTCAGTTTGAAATCTCCTCCAGAGGGGCACTCAAATGACCCTAAAAGCCCCTGGTCTCCAAGAGCTACTCCTTTGGATGCCGCTGAACCAATATCGATACCCAATACAAAAACCATCTTTCACCTAATCGAATGAAGCACCCCGCAGCAGGGCTGCGGGGTATCCAGTACCTAAGAAAAGTCTCCTCCCATTTGATGGGGAATTAAAGTGGGGGTGATCAGAAGATCGTTTCCCCCTCACCCTGACCCTCTCCCCCCGGGGGCTGGTCTTTAGCCACACTTGACACAGGGGGCAAAGGTCAGGGGCCAGATTGCATAGGATGAGGATAGTGTTGTTGAGTAAGAATAGCATACATCTCCGTTGCCGCATACAGTTTCACCAGGCCA
>VGRY01000049.1 GCA_016875195.1 Deltaproteobacteria bacterium | reverse complement strand
ATCGTTAGGAGACGATTCATAACTATTTGAAACAAATGAGTTTTTCTTTGGTTGGGAAATGGTTGTTTCATGTATCAAATTACCTAAATAATATCAACAAGTTAGAATTTCGTGAACCCCTCTTTGGCAAAGGGAGGTTGGGAGGGATTTTACAAAGATTTTCAAACAACTAAAGTGTTACAAAAAATGGTTCATCCGGCTTTCGTATGGGTGCTTTCCCCCCTGTTAAGTATAAGGGGGTGAGGGGGAGTTATAGAGAGCATCCTATCTGAGCTGGGACGAAAAATAACCCCTCCCCACCTCCCCTTAACCTAAGGGGAGGTTACCCACTTAATTCCCGGATGAACCAAAAAAATTAAAACGTGGACACGTTTAATTTTTAGACACCGGCTTGACTCAAGAGAGCGGTTATGACAAATTGATCTAACACATAAGCAACTCTTTCCCAACAATAAACCCTGCTATTACTCACTCTGATGAGGTGATGACGATGATCAATCTTAAAGATAAACTTTCACATCTCACTTTTCGGGAAGCCTGCAAACTTCTTGGACCTGAAGGGGAGCGTTTGATCAGGGAAGGAGGGAAATATGACGTTGACATCACTGAGCAAGTCACTTGGGGAGATGAATTATTCAGGGTCAATTTGGGCGATGCCGTCGTCAATTTCTCTCTAACCTCTGAAAAACCTAAGTCCTTGCGTTTCGGTTGCAGCGAATGCACAACCGCTTGTGAACACCTCGGGGCCGCTTTCTCCCTGATCCTTGAGGAAAAAATGGCATTAGGGCTTTCTGCCCCACCGCCGGAGAGAAAACCTGTTGAAAGCCTGAGTGACCATGAGCTTATAAAAGTGGCCATCGAGGAAAGGCGGGAAAGAGCGCGAACCGAAAAAATGACCCTTACTCCCATAAATAAAAAAGAGTTGTGGACGGACTACACCGTCATCAATCTCGCCTCAGGAAAAAGCTACCGTGTTGCGCTGAGAGGCTGGAAAGATGGGGAGTCGTACTGTTCCTGTCCGGATTTTAAGAAAAATACCCTTGGCACCTGCAAACATATTCTCTATGTTATTGAAGAGGTCAAAAAACGATTCAATCAAAAAGATAGAAATACTCCTTACAAGATAAAGAGCCTGGCGGTTCATCTTCGATATGGCGATGAAACGGAGTTGCGGCTATTGGTCCCGGAGAATCTCGATCCTTCTCTCATGACACTTATTCGTCCTTTCTTAAATCGCTCCATCCAAAACACCGGATATCTCTTAGAGTCCATTAAGAAGATAGAAAATCTGGGCCATGAGGTTGTGATTTATCCTGATGCCGAAGAATATATTAACCGTAAACTTTATTTGGAGCGGATAAAAAATCGAGTCAATGAGATACGTCAGGACCCTAAGAATCATTCTCTACGAAAGTCGCTTCTTAAGACGGAATTGCTCCCTTATCAGCTTGACGGGATTGCGTTTGCCGTAGGAAACGGAAGGGCTGTTCTTGCGGATGACATGGGGCTCGGTAAGACGGTCCAAGGAATCGGAGCAGCTGAACTGCTCGCACGGGAGGCAGGAATTTCAAAAGTCCTTGTGGTCTGCCCGGCCTCTGTAAAATCCCAATGGCGTCTGGAGATTATGCGGTTCTCAGACCGGAGCTACCAGATTGTCCTTGGATCGGCCAGAGAAAGGGCGGCTCAATATGATCATCCCTGTTTCTTTACGATCTGCAATTACGAGCAGGTCCTCCGGGATTTTCTTGACATTGAAAGAGTGAAATGGGATTTCATCATCCTGGACGAGGGGCAAAGGATCAAGAACTGGGAGGCTAAGACAAGCCGTGTGATCAAAGCGCTCAAATCTCCTTATGCCCTGGTTCTGTCTGGAACGCCTCTGGAAAATCGCCTTGATGAACTCTATTCCGTTGTTGAGTTTATTGATGACCGGCGACTCGGGCCGGCGTTTCGTTTTTACAATCAATACCGAATCGTCGATGAAAAAGGAAAAGTGCTCGGATATAAGAATCTGGATGAATTGAGAGAAAGCCTAAAGCCTATCCTCCTCCGAAGGACGAGGAAGATGGTCATGTCTGAATTGCCTCCAAGGACCACGGAAATCAGAAGGATTCCACCCACCGACGAACAGCTTTTGCTCCATGACCAGCAGATGAGAGTTGTTCAGAGAATTATCTGCAAGAAATACATTTCTGAGATGGACCTTCTACGCCTGCAAAAAGCCCTGTTGATTTGCAGAATGGCGGCCAACAGCACCTTTCTGGTGGATAAAGTGCCGCCCGGTTATTCCAGCAAACTTGTGGAGTTCGAAAATCTGATTGATCGGCTTATTGAAGAGGAAGACCGAAAGATCGTCCTCTTTTCGGAATGGACGACCATGCTCGGCCTGATTGAACCCCTGCTCAGAAAACGAAAAGCGGGTTATGTGAGGCTGGACGGCTCCATCCCGCAGAAAAAGAGGCAGGGGTTGATCCATGAGTTTCAAAGAAACCCCGATTGCAAGCTCTTTATCACCACCAATGCCGGGGCCATCGGTCTCAATCTCCAGGCGGCCAATACCGTCGTCAACGTGGACCTCCCGTGGAATCCCGCGGTCCTTGAGCAGAGGATCTCCCGCGTTCACCGAATGGGACAGAAACGGCCTGTCCAAGCCTTTCTCCTCGTGACAGAAGAGACCCTTGAAGAAAAACTCTTGGGAACCCTTTCAGCCAAACATGAATTGGCCCTTGCTGCGCTTGACCCGGATTCCAAAATAAAGACGGTCGATCTTGCCAGCGGCATGGAGGAGTTAAAGAGGAGATTGGAGATACTCCTGGGAGCAAAGCCGGATGCGGCTCTGGACGAAAGCCGAAAAGCAGAAGTGGAAAGGCTGGCTCAAAAAGGGAAGATCGCAAGCGCCGGCGGCCAGCTTCTGGGTGCGGCCTTTGCTTTTATCGGAGAGATGTTCCCCCAAAAAGAAGAGAAAGAGGGGATCCTTCAGCTGACTGAAACACTCAGGAAGCGCCTTTCTGAGTGCCTCGATAAAGATGATGAAGGCCACCTGAAAATGACCATCACTCTCCCGGATGAATCCTTGCTTGACAACATGGCCAAATCCCTCGCCCGGATTCTTGGGACTTCGGGGTTATGAAAAAGAGAAAACCCGAAAAGTATCAAATATGGATCGATGCTCGGAAGCGATACCATCTTTCACATGCTCATATCCAGATGGCAAGAGAGCTTGGCATGAATCCTAAGAAATTCGGGAAAATCGCAAATGAAAGGCAAGAACCCTGGAAAGCTCCGCTGCCTATTTTCATCGAAAGGATTTACTTTAAGCGTTTTGGTAGGGATAGACCTATTGAGGTGAAATCCATTGAAGAAATCTTTGGGAAAAAGGAAAAATAAAAGAAGAATAGTAGAGCCCCTCGATGTTGATGGTCTGCGTCACGCCTTCGCTGAAGACAAATGTTCTTACTGGAATCAAACGGCTGCCGCCATGGGGTGTACTTCACGTGCCACCTGTTCGGACAAAGCATCTTCCGCAACTTCCATATCATACCGACTTTGAAGGTTGATCCAATAACGCGGGCTTTGTCCGAAATAACGCCCCAGGCGCAAGGCAAGCTCCGCGGTTACCGGACGTTTGCCATTCACAACGTGATTGATACGCATGGCAGGGACACCTAACTCCCGAGCGAGTCGGTATTGTGATAATTTCAGCTCATCAATCAACTCTTTTAAATACACTCCAGGGTGTACCGGAGAAATACGCCTTTTGTTCATGCTGACCTCCTCAATGATAATCGACGATTTCCACCATCTCGGCATTGTCATCGCGCCATTCAAAACAAATACGCCATTGATCGTTAATACGAATGCTCCATTGACCTTTACGTCGACCCTTTAAAGCCTCAAGTCGGTTCGATGACGGTAGACCTAAATCTTCAAGCCGGGTTGCCGCATCAATCGCATTAAGCTTCATAAAAGCCCGCTGCTGAAGGTCATGTGGAAACTTCCTTGAAAATTGGCGACAGAATATTTTCCCGGTTTCAAGACAACGGAATGATTTGATCACATTAGATTAATAAACAATTTGTTTATTATTGTCAAGAGGAAGCTGCTGGAGTGTGCCCCGCCAGGAGATAGGCTAAAAAAAATATGTCCAGCCTGGCGTCGTCAAATCCCTTCCGAGGCGTTCAAAAACTGATGGGTCTTGCTTTGAGCGGAGCTAACAACACATAGGCATAAAATTTCTAAGTCTAATTTTTCGATGCCTTTGACAGCAAGGCCACCTTGAATTCTTATAAATGTCAATTCCAGAAAGGGGCGATTTTCTGATATCTAAAAAGGAATATATTCATTTTAGAAAGGTAGCAATAAACAAATTGGCTAAAAAACCCGTTGATCACTCGATTATCAAAAGGAAATCTCCGAGGCTTCCACCTACTTATCCGCAAGACAGGCTAAACTCTAAGCTTGGTGATTACGGGGAGAAAGGAAGTATAACGCTCGGCTTCAGCGGGAGCCGGGGTTATTAGCGATCCGCGGAAGCCAATTGCTCGGGGATCCGCGGTCGCTAAAAGACTTCACACGAAATGTGCTTGCTCTGCCGTAATTCGAACTTGATCACGAACCAATACTGTAGCCCTTACAGTTATGACCCTGACATGATCAGGACCAACCATCCTCTGAAGAGCGCGGCCGGAAGCTATCGCTCTTTCGCTTAACACCGATGCCCTTGCATCAGACACAATCATCAGTGCTAAGTAGTATGGTGTCGGATCATTCAATGCGGCTCTCGTCTGTAAATAGTTCACTGCAAGCGTTCGATACTGAGGTGCTCTGATGCCCATACCGATGATGTGTGCGAGTTGTGGCCAGCGCCGAATATGACTGCGTTTGTTTGACCGCGGGAGAATGCCGTCAGTCTTATTTGCTGGTCGTTTGGAAATGGCTTCGGGAAAGGCCAGCTCGGCCCGCAAATGTCGTGGAAACTTCTCTTGCCAATGAGAGGCGGAAAGCTCAGCACGACCTTGGGAGTGAAAGGCCAGAAAATCCCTGAATGGATCGTCGCGACGCTTACACTGTTTGCACTCAATTACAAGGAAATCCCCGTTCTTGTCGATTCCCCATAGGTCGCCCGGCCATTGCTTGTTGCCCACCACCGGGGTGTAGAGCCAGACAACTGGAAGCGGCCAAGGCATGAGTGAAGGATACGCCCAAAACCAGCACAGACCTTCTTCTTCGTGTTTTACTTCTAACATCCCTCGATACTGCTGGTATGCGGTCGGAGTGTTAACAATTACATCAGGCATTTTCGAACTCCACATCTGCCGTCATACTTATTTTTTAGGCTACTTATATATTTTTATTAAATCTTGAACCACTGAAGGCTCTCTTTTGCTCCAAGCCCTACAAATTCGATGGTGTTTTTACAAAATAGGAGAAAAAATTAACAAAAACCTTTTCTCTTCAATTCATCCATTACACGTTTATTGTGCTCATTGTGTTCGTGTTCTATCTGCTTCTTCTGCGCCGCAGTGGCGTTCACTGGATAAATGAGCATGTCCCATAAAGCCGGGAGGCCTTCTGTTTCACCCGATGCGTAAATCCGCATGTGCCTGTCATTAGTCATTCTATGAGAAGCATAGAAATCGAGGAACTCTCCTCGGTCGTTAACTCCAAATTGGTAATGAATAGTCCAACCGCTCGATTGGATCTTGTCTGATAGTCGCTTCTCAACTGCACCATCGGGAAGACTGATTTGCCAACGCTCAAAGTAATTTGCGAACACAGCAGGAATCCGGTTCAATACATTCCCAGATAAAAATGGTTAAGTGTTAATCTTGGTAATCTTGGTCGTGACTTTGAATTTGGCATTTCGGAACATCAAGGTTATTCCTTTAATCGGTGTAAATTTCTTTCGGGTATTTACGGTAATGATATTTAATAGATATCAGCCATGCCAATTTTACATCTTTCTATTTGCTATTATGATAGATGATATAATGTCTCATTAATCATTATTTGTATTGGCAACTTGTATATTGCGAATGAAAGCGTCAACCGCAGATTTAAAATCATCAACATTTACCTGCCTGATGGGGCAACCAAACTCAACACGCTTTTCAGGCATGTTCAATACACGCCTTATCTGTGTACGATAAGACTCGGCTAAAGAGGAATCAAATCCGGCTCTTTCGAGTTGTCGTCTAACTGTTTCAGGCCATACCCACAAATCAGCGTTCTTGTTAGCGTGAAATAGCGACACTTGTTGGCCGCTATCATGGAGGACTAACCTAATAGCAATACCAGCATCTGTCGGGTCTACAGTGATGCCGTCTCTTTCCCGATATTCATTGATGAGGTTGCGCATGCTCTCATAGTCATCCGGAGCCTGCCTCTTCAATAGTTCCCAGAAAGCCTCCTCGGTCAAAGTCACTCTTTTCCGTGGCTCTGGTTCTAATCTTGCCTTTTCTTGCTGGGATTCGATTTGATACATGCCTCCAGGATTTATTGTAACTTGGACAATCGAACGCTCTACGACTTCGGTGCGAGCCACAATGTTGGGAACTACCAGTAAAGACCAACTCTCTTCTTTTGCTGTCCACCGATAGCAATGAAGTTCAACCAACGCTATATCTGTAGCCAGATGAGGATACTTATTACCATAATAATCCAACATCTCGATTACCGATTGCCGTATTTTGTCCCCCACGATTAAAGTCAAAAAACGGCCCAATCTGAGGTTTTTAACAACTGTTTCCTCGAAAAAGGACCGCCCCCCTTCCATCGGACCACAACGCTTTTCTACCCAATCCGCCAAATCCAGTTCGTTATTCTCAAACCTTTTAGTATATCCCTTTACAACCTCATTTAACCGATTATAATTCCAACCGGACAGAGAGCTGCCATAATCGATGGCCTGAGCGACAACTTGCCGCTTAGCCTCGGGATTCCGCCACAATTTTGTTTCAACCAGTACCAGATAACCTCGGTGGCTGATAAAAAGATTATCAATAGCTCCAGTCCCTGCAGGAACCTCTTTCCCGATTGGTACTAAGGGGTAGAAAATACTCTCGATTTCGGCAACCGGTAATATCTCGGGTTGTAAACGTAATACATCCTGCAACCAAGCCTCATCATATACTTTTTCCTGAATATCTATGGGCTCGAGCCTTTGGCCAGTAGCATCTCTGTTAATCAAGAAAGGGTGTGCTTTCATTTTTTCCTCCATTAGCCACTCTAATGTAACGCCTTTAGCCAGTGGTTTCCCTGATTCACTTTATCTAAATTCCTCAACAAATCCATTTATCCCTAAACTGCTTTTATAAATATCCGGGTTAATTTCAAACTCAATTACTCATAGCTAATGAGGCATATCCTTGTTGATCATTTGCATTTGTAATATACGCTTTTTTTGAAAATTAGGAAAGAGAAAGTTACAGGAAGCAGTTAATGCGAGCTTATACAATGTCCGCTTGGTCAAACTTTTGCTCTTACAACTCACAAAAGATGGGTGGATTCGGAATTTCTCGTTTTGCAAAACGACTTCACCTTCCACAGCATTTCTTATATTTCTTTCCGCTTCCGCAGGGGCAGGGATCATTTCTTCCGATTCTTTTCCCACTTCCTTTTTTGGGGTCAAGCTCTGTTCTGGTATTGGCCAAGTCGGGTATGCCCTGAAGAAAAATGGCTTCCAATCGATATCCAGCATAAGCTCCACAATGAATTCGTTCCAATAATTCGTTGACAGCCCATGCTTTAGGAAAAGACGATAAAAAATTATTGGTTGCTCTCCTCGGTACACTTCACGGAAAGACCGACATAAACTTAGGGATGGAAAAGGCCTCCTTCCCTAACTTCCGACAAACATTGCTCAAGTGAGAGGTCCTGTCGAATCTCCCACCATTTGCCAGTATGGCGCATATAGGACAAGTTGAACCGGCTCTGTCTACCCACGCTGCCTGCGTATTCAAGGCGAGCAAACCCTGTATCAAAAAAAGGGGACAGTGCGTTAGGACCTGGGCAGGCGTACCTGGCACAGAAATAGAAATAATTGCGATGCCATTTTGTATAAAGGTCTACGATATAGTTCCACTTCGAATTCTTTGGCGGAGGCTTAACGTGCTCCGGTTTCAGGATGTCGTTTACCAACGCCATCGCCTTTGCCTCCACATACACCTTGACGGTACCCGGTAATTTAGGCTTTGGTGGATTATAAACCCATATCTTTTGCCTCATCGAATCCCTCACATATAGCGACTTTGGTTGTCAACCAACATATTGGATGATGAAGCTGAGGTAACCTCGCCTCCCGCCATCTTTGTTCCATCTGTTGACTGATTTAACGATCCTCTTCAGGCATAAGATGATTTCGTCAATGGTTATAGGTTCAGGGCCTTTTTCCATTTCATCAGAAGAGTCTGGCACCGTATCACGCCCCAAACGCCATTCACACATTTTGCGAACATTTTCAAGGAGCGTCTGTTCGACTTCGGACAATGGATAATGCCGCGGGGAACGTCCGATTTTCTCCGCTGCGTATCTGTCAATAAGCGCTTCCAGCACACGCATCACATCGGAGTCCGATATTTCGGGATAGTCTCTATAGGTTGTGACGATGCCGAACTCAATATTCTGAAGCACATCGGCATACTGATCTTCGACCCTCATTGTTTTTTCTCCTCCTGACCGTACGACAGGCTTAATCTGCCGTATGGAGTAAAAAAATCTCGTCGCCTTCCAATCACCCTCTCCCCTCCTTTTTAAATCTTTGCTGGGATTGTTTGATGATCCGAACGGCTGACTCCCGGTCCTCCCAACCCTCCACGCCGGTTTTTTTCTCTTCCAATTCCTTGTAGATGGTGAAAAAGTGTTCGATCTCTTTTAGCAGGTGGGGTAGAACATCGGAAAGTGATTCGTTATGGTTCCAAAGCATCCGGGGCAAAGAAGGTGATCAATGGGGGCGCAATACCTCTTCCCCTTTTTCGTTTTACAATACCAACAGGTGGCCATGGATTATCCATCCGAGAATCTAAAATGAGTGACAAACAGTGTACATCATTTCTCCGATGCGGGCTTTTTCATCTGGTCGGCGACCCATTGCTGGAGATTGGCCAATGATTTGGCGCTTGACGCTCCTTCGATCGTTTTTACGGCAATATCCTGAACCTGCTGATAGGCTTTCTCCAATTGCAGACCGAGCCTGGCGATCTGCTCGCCCTGTTCTTTTGCCAACTTTTCGAGGGATTCAATCCTGGTCGTCAGGACATTTTTTTCGCCCGCGAATTCCTTCTTTAGTAATTCCTCCCGATTCTTAGATTCGAGATTCAGCCTGTCAGTCGTCTCTTTGATGGCTTTCCCGACGGTTGTTTCCACCTCTTTCTGAAAAGCAGCCGCCCTTTTCCTCAATTCGGCCAGTTCGTTTTCCTGGGAAGCGATCATTTTCTCCCTTTCTTGCAAATCCCTTTCCATCTCTTCCCTCTTGACCTGGATCTCTCTTTCCAGTTTTCCCTTTTCGTCCTCGAACTTATCCTTGGCTATCTTCTGCTCCCTTTTAAAAGCGTAATCGTATTCATCTTTTTCTCTTTCTCTCCTCTTCTTCTCAGCGGTATCCCGCTCTTTTGTCTCATCTTCGTATTCCTTCTTCGCCCTTTCGCGCTCGGAACGGAGAAATTCGATCTCCCGGGTGAGAGCCTCTTTCTTTTCGGCCATCTCCGACTCGAAGGCCTCCCTTTTCTGGGCCTGAGACTCGATCAAAGACGCCAGGGTCAAGGCTGATTTTTCAATCTCATAGAGCTCCTGAAGTTCCTTTTCCTTCAGCGTAATGGCACTTTGAACCGTCTTAAACTTGTTGATCTCTTCCTCAAGTCGGTCGGAGATCTGGGCAAGCATCTTTCCTGTTTCTATTTTCAGGGTGCTGACTTCCTTCGCAATTCCTTCGGAAGAAAGCGATTCGGCCACCTGAGTCACTTCTTTCGCCTTCTTCTCTTCGAGCCGTTTTTCGGGTTTGAGCTCGACCTCTCTCTGAGCCTCCAGTTGTTTCAAGACCGCTTGATACGCTTCCAGCATCTCTTGTTTGGTATTCGCCGTGGTGAGCTTTTTGGGCTGGAACTTTTTCTCGTCCATAAACGCCCCCTTTCTTTACCTGGGATTCTTATCAAATCAAACAAGATACTACTTAAGGTTAGGAAAGAAGTCAATAGACCCCGATGTTGCATAATTTCTGCTCATACGGGCAAGGGCGATCCGTTCGGTGGAGCCCCGAAGGCGACATCCCGATCATGACGAAAAAATTTTTTTCGGGGAAAGGCTTCGAGGCGAACCTTTTTCCGTATCAGCACTTCCGTTTCGTTTCCCTGCCGGAATTCACCGTAAGCGAAGTCCCCTGTATCCCATAAAATTATAAAAAACCACCATTCGAAGCCTTGTAGGGCGGATTGCCCTTGCCCGTTTTTGCAACTGGTGGGTAGAGTCTTACTTCTTCTCCTGGATCGAGATCAGCTCGACTTCGAAGACCAGGGTCGCATTGGGCCCGATGGGTCCTGCGCCCCGCTCTCCATAGGCAAGCTGGGGAGGAATAAAGAGCTGCCACTTGGTTCCCTCTTCCATCAACTGGAGGGCTTCTGTCCAGCCGGGAATGACGCCGCCGACCGGAAAACTGACAGGTTGACCACGTTTATAAGAGCTGTCGAATTCGGTCCCATCGATCAACGTCCCTTTATAGTGAGTGGTTACCGTATCCGTGGCTTTCGGTTTTTTGCCACTTCCTTTTTTCATGACCTTATACTGAAGGCCGCTGGGCAAGGTTATAACTCCTTCTTTCTTCTTATTTTCGGCCAGGAATGTTTCTCCCTCTTTTTTATTCTTTTCTCCAGCCTGTTTCACCTTCTCCTCCTGTTTGGACTTCATCTCCTTTTCAAAAGCGGCCACCGTGTCGTTCATCTCTTTCTCCGATAACAAAGGTTTATTGCCGGAGAGTCCATCCTTAATTCCTTTCAATACGACATCCGGATTAATATCAATGCCCTGTTTTTTGAGGTTCGTTCCGATATCCATCCCGATGACATAACTTACCTTGTCCTTGGGGGTCTTAGGTGCATCCTTCTCCTGTCCCACAGCCTGGCTCGAAAAAATCAGAATTCCCAAAATGATGATCCAACAGTATTTCATTTCATTCATCCTCCCTTTCTTTTTCAGTAGGGGCAATTCATGAATTGCCCCTACAAGAATAATACATCATACATCCTATCGCATTGTAATAGGATATCCCGTAGAACGCAAAAAAAAGAGCGTCCGGCTTGCAGTGGACGCTCCTTCGTATCTTATTGAACCCTTCCTAACTTTTTACATCAATCCAGCGATAGACTTCTGGGCCAAAGAGAGCACATTGGAAGGGAAAATTCCCATGTAGAAGGTCCCGATCAGGGCTAAGATCAGGGCGATCACAGGCGCCGGCGAAAACTGGAGACCTGTGATCTCGCGTTCCGACTCCCGGAAATACATCAACACCGTCACCCTTAAGTAGTAATAGACAGAGATAGCGCTATTGAGAACCCCTAAAATGGCCAGCCAGTAAAATTTCGCTTCCACGGCCGCGCTGAAGATATAAAATTTTGCCATGAATCCGCCCAGGGGAGGAATCCCTGCCATGGAGAGGAGGAAGATCGTCATCGAGGCCGCCAGAAGGGGATATTTGAAACCCACTCCCGCATAATCGGTGATCAGGGTGTTCTCCTCGCCTTTCTTGCCGAGCAGGATCACGCAGGTGAAAGCACCCAGGTTCATAAACGCATAGGTCATGAGATAGAAGAGGATCCCGGAGGTTCCCAATTTATTTCCGGCGACAAAGGCCACGAGGATATATCCCGCATGGGCAATGCTCGAGTAGGCCAGCATCCTTTTGATGTTATTCTGGGAGATGGCAATGACGTTTCCAACCGTCATGGTCGCCACAGCAATGATCCACATGATCAACGTCCAGTCCGGACGGAACTCCGGGAGCGCGGTGAAGAAGACGCGAACCAGCGCTGCAAACCCAGCTGCTTTGACACCGGTCGCCATGAAGGCCGTGATGGATGTCGGAGCCCCCTCATAGACATCGGGCGTCCACATATGAAAAGGAACAGAGGCGATCTTGAAACCAAAGCCAATGGTGAGCAATGCCAGGCTCATCAGAAGCATTGGATTGTCGACAAGTTTCTTCGAAGCGATGTAAGCGGCGATCTCTTTGAGAGAGAGGGAGCCGGTGGCCCCGTAAAGAAAAGCAATCCCATAGAGCAAAAAGCCGGTGGCAAATGCGCCGAGGAGAAAATACTTAAAAGCCGATTCCACCGACCTCCGGTCCTCCCTCAGCATTCCGGCTAGTACATAAATGGAGATGGACATCGTCTCCAGGCCGAGGAAGATGACGAGCAGGTGGGTGCTGGCAGCCATGAGCATCATCCCGAGCGCTGCAAACAGGATCAGAGCATAATATTCACCAAATCCGATCCCTTCCCTCGTGGCATAGCCCATGGAGATCAGGATTGTCAGAAAAGCGATGATGAGGATCGTAATTTTGAAGAAGACCGCGAATCCATCGGAAGTAAACATCCCTTCGAATCCGGTCTTTGCCGAACCCACCAGAGGAAGCGTAAAGAAAAAGGCGATGACCACGCCGATCAGGCTGATGACTCCAAGATATCCCTTCTTCTCCCCCTTGGGAGCGAAGACATCAATGAGAAGAACCAGGAGTCCAAAAGCCGTGATGATGATTTCCGGTGCAATGAGGTTAAGATCAATCTCTGGCAGTTTCATTAAAAGCCTCCAAAATAGTTCGGAGTAATTAGTTCGGAGTTCGGAGAAATTAAGTTCTTAAACTCCGAACTACAAACTCCGAACTCCTTACTTCTTATTTTTTAACTTCTGCTACTACCTTTGGCGCAGGGAGTTCTGCTTTCATCTCCACTTTCGTCTTGACATCCTTCAGGAACTTTTCTACGCTCGCATCCATCTTGCTGAAGAAGAGCTTAGGATAGATCCCCATGAGAAAGATGAGCGCCACCATGGGAATGAGTGTGATGACCTCACGTGCATTGAGATCCTTCAGCCCTTCGTTCTTGGGATTGGTGACCTTTCCGAACATCACCCGCTGGAACATCCAGAGCATGTAGGCTGCGCCAAGAATCACCCCGGCCGCCGCCAGGACACCATAGACGATATTAGATCGAAAGGCCCCTAAGAGGATCAAAAACTCTCCCACGAACCCATTCGTTCCGGGAAGACCGATGGACGACAGCGTGACAATCATGAAGAAGACGGCAAAGACGGGCATTACCTTGGAGATGCCTCCGAAGTCGGAGATCATCCGGGTGTGTCTCCGTTCATAGATCATGCCGACGATCAAGAAGAGAGAGCCGGTGCTGATCCCGTGGTTGAGCATCTGATAGATCGACCCTTGAACGCCCTGTGTGTTCAGGGCAAACATCCCTAACATGACATAGCCAAGATGGCTGACGCTTGAGAAAGCAACCAGCCTCTTCAGGTCAGGCTGCATCATCGAAACGAGCGCTCCGTAGATGATCCCGATCAGCGCCAGGATCGAAATCAAAGGCACCAGATCTATGGCCGCATTCGGAAAGAGAGGAATGGCAAAGCGGATGAAACCGTATGTCCCCATCTTCAACAGGACGCCTGCCAGAATCACACTTCCCGCGGTCGGCGCCTCGGTGTGTGCATCGGGCAACCAGGTATGGAAGGGAAACATCGGCACCTTGATGGCAAAAGCCAGGGCAAAGGCGCCGAAGAGCCAGTACTGAGTACCCGCAGGAACTCCCAATTTGTAAAGTTCAAGCACATCAAAGGTGGCCTTCCCTGTGGTCTCCGCGTTGATAAAATAGAGGACCAAAATGGCAACCAGCATCAGCACGCTTCCGGCCATGGTAAAGAGGAAGAATTTAATCGCCGCATAGATCCGTCTGGCCGGATTGCCCCACACCCCGATCAGAAGATACATCGGGATCAGCATCACTTCCCAGAAGACATAGAAGAGGATGAGATCCAATGAAACCAGGGCGCCGATCATTCCCGTTTCAAGGAAAAGAAAGGAGATCATATATTCCTTCACTCTGAAGGTGATCGCCGTCCAGGAACAGAGGACACAGAGCACAGTCAGAAAGGTGGCCAGAAGCACCAGCAGGAGACTGATCCCATCAATCCCGATTTTATAACTGATCCCATAAGCCTCCACCCACCACCAGTCTTCCAAAAATTGCATGGCGGCGGAGGTTGAATCGAATCTGAAAAAAAGCGGCAGGGAGGCCACAAACTCGATCAGCGAAAGCACCAGAGTGGTCCACCGGATCGTCTCTTCTTTTTTTATGAAGAGGAGAAGGATCGCACCTGCCAGTGGGAAGAAAATCAGAAAGGATAGGATGGGAATTCCCAAGATGTCCATGAAGTCGCTCCTTTTGGTTACACAAATGGTTCAAAGGACAATAACGTTATTTTATATCAAACAGGTTTTAAATCCGAAGCACGAAATCCGAAATTCGAAACAATATCAAATGAGAAAAATTCAAATGATCAAAACTAAAAAGCTTTAAAATTTGAATTTTGAGAATTCGGATTTGTTTCGGATTTCGATATTCGAATTTCGAATTTCCCCCCCTCCCGCCAAGGCGGGATTTCATTCCAACTAAGCTTCAGCTCTTATAGCTTAAAAGAACCCTCGCATGATATAGTAGATGACCAGGATCAACCCGCCGAGGACGATTGAAAAGGCGTAGTTCTGTACCAATCCTGTCTGCATCTTCCTCATCACGCCGGACAACCCTCCGACCAAATAGGCAATGCCATTGACCGTTCCATCGATGACCAGCTCATCAAATCCCTTCCAGAGCCCCATCCCTAATTTCTTCAGGGAGTTGACAAAAAGGAATTGGTAGAGTTCATCCACATAATATTTATTGGAGACCAGTTGATACAGTCCCTTCCATTTCTCAGCAAGCATCTTGGGTAGAGCCGGGTTCTTCAAATATAAAAAGTAAGCGATCCCAATTCCGATCAGAGCGATGATGACCGAGACAGCCATCAGGAAAACTTCAAGTGTTGCAGAATGGCCCCCTGCCCCTCCTCCAGCAGCCCAGGCTTCGGAGATGAGGGAGAATGCCGCATGGGCTTTCGCGGGTTCCGCCCCTCCCCCGACAACCGGCGCCAGGAACTCATGGATGTGATTGGCTCCGCCAAGGACATGGGGGACGCCCACATAACCTCCTACGATGGAGAGAAAGGCCAGGACCATCAGGGGGACGGTCATCACCTTCGGTGACTCATGGACATGGTGTGCCACATGGTGATCCACCCTCGATTCTCCGAAGAAGGTCATAAAGAGCGCCCGGAACATATAGAAGGCGGTCATGCCCGCAGCCACAGCAGCCACCACCCAGAGCAGGAAATGGCCCCGGCCACTCGAAAAGGCCATCCAGAGAATCTCATCCTTGCTGAAGAATCCTGACAGGCCGGGGATCCCCGCAATGGCCAGTGTGGCGATGAAGAAGGTCCCAAAGGTGATGGGAATCTTCGTTCGCAGTGCTCCCATCTTTCGGATATCGAGCTCTCCGCTCATCGCGTGCATGACGCTGCCGGCTCCTAAAAAGAGGAGGCCTTTGAAAAAGGCATGGGTCATCAGGTGAAAGATTCCTGCAGCATAGGCCCCCACGCCCACGGCAAGAAACATATACCCTAACTGGCTGATCGTCGAATAAGCCAGAATCTTCTTTATGTCGTACTGGCAGAAGCCAATCGAGGCGGTGAAGATGGCCGTGCCACAGCCTACGATGGCCACGACGGCCATAGCAATGGGCGCCATGTTGTAAATGACACTGCACCGGGCAACCATATACACACCCGCAGTGACCATGGTGGCCGCATGGATCAAGGAGCTGACAGGTGTGGGACCTTCCATAGCATCGGGAAGCCAGACATAGAGGGGAATCTGTGCCGATTTTCCGCAGGCGCCGACAAAGAAGAGAAGGGCGATGGCGGTCGCCGTTGTCGTGTCGAGTTTAGCGGCATTGGCAAACGCATCGGTAAAGTCCAGCGTCCCTACATGGGTGAAGAGGAGGAACATCCCCAGGATGAAACCGAAATCGCCCACCCGGTTGACGATAAAAGCCTTCTTTCCTGCATTGGCTGCCGAATCCTTCTCATACCAGAAGCCGATCAGAAGATAGGAGCAGAGGCCCACGCCCTCCCAGCCTACAAACATCAATAAAAAGTTGTTGGCCAGGATCAGGTTGAGCATCATGAAGACAAAGAGGTTGAGATAGGTGAAGAACCGGGTGAAGCCCGGATCATCATGCATATACCCCACGGAGTAGATATGGATGAAGAAGCTGACTCCGGTGACCACCAGGGCCATGAGAATGGAGAGGGGATCGATCTGATAACCGATCACGGTCTGAAAAGAGCCTGAGACGATCCAGTCGAAGATCACCTTCTCGAAGACCCTTTCCGCGGGTGGCTTATGGATCAGTTCGAAGAAGATGAGGATGGAGGTGAGAAAGGAGAGGCCGATCGCAGCCGGACCGACAATGCCAACCACACCCTTTCCCACACGTCTTCCCAGTAATCCGTTGATCAAAAAACCGATAAAAGGAAATAGAGGGATCAACCAGACGTATTCAAGCATGTAGAACTCCTTTTTGCAGTTCGGTGTTCGGAGTTCGTAGTTCGGAGTTTAAAAACTTATTTTCTCCGAACTCCGAACTCATGGCTCCGAACTATTTTTACCATTTCAGTAAATTGACTTCATCCACATTGATCGTTTCTTTGGAACGATAGAGCATCACAAAAATGGCCAACCCGACCGCGGCCTCTGCTGCGGCAACGCCCATCACGAAGAAAGCAAAGATCACCCCGTCGATCGACTGGAGAAAGCGTGAAAACGTGATGAAGGCCAGATTCACCGCATTGAGCATCAACTCAATACACATGAAGACAACGATGGCATTGCGTCGGGTCAATGCGCCGATGACACCGATCGTAAAGAGCGCTCCGCTCAACATCAGAAAGAGGGCAGGTGGAATGTTTGGAACGACCCACATAGTTGACTCTCCTTATGTCCTTTTCTTGCTCAAAATGACGGCGCCGATGATGGCGACCGTTAAAAGAATGGCGACAATCTCAAAAGGAAAAACATAGGTGGTAAATAGGGCCTCACCTACGGTTTTCACATTGTTGGCCATCTTATCCGCAGTATAGGAACCGGTCTGGCCGGTTGGGGATTTGGCGACGGCTACATAGAGGATCCCAAGGAGGAAGAGAACAGCTAATCCTCCTCCGATGACTTTTGAATAAACGATCTTCGTTTTTGACCGAAGCTCCGTCTCCAGATCGAGGAGCATGATGACAAAGACGATGAGCATCACGATCGCTCCTGCGTAAACGATGACCTGGATGATGGCGATGAACGGGCTATGGAGCAGGATATAGAGTACGGCTCCGCAGAGAAGCGTCAGCACCATAAACAGGGCGCTGTGAATGGGGTTTTTGCGTGTGATGACCAGGATGGAGGCGACGACCGAGACAAAGCCCACTCCCAAAAAGATCAACCACTGAAAGAGTATTCCAAAATTTTCAGCCATGGTATGACTCCAAATGATTTACTAAAATCCCCCTTTGTCCCCCTTTTCCAAAGGGGGATCGATCTTCTCCTCCCTTTAGCAAAGGGAGGTGGGGAGGGATTTGGTTTATGGATTATACTTCTTCTGCTCCAGAAGTTTTTCTGTGTTCATGAGAAAGGGCGCTCTCTTTCTCTCGACCCATTCGTAATTCTTTCCGACAAAGATGGCATTGACCGGGCAGGCCTCCTCGCAATACCCGCAGAAGATGCACCTCAGGACATCAAGCTCATAGGTGAGGGGATAGCGTTGTCCCTGCTCATTCTCCGCCGTCACAATATTGATACACTGGGAAGGGCAGACCGCCATGCACAGGCCGCAAGCCACACATTTAATCTGCCCCTTCTCGTCCTTTTCAAAATACTGGATTCCCCTCCAGCGTTTTGCAGGAGGGACCTTCTGCTCCGGATACTGTGTGGTGATCGGTTTGGAGAAGAACCGACCCAATGTAAATGCTAAACCTTTCAGTAATGGAATAATCATGTCCGGCCTCTTATTAACCTTTCAGTACAACAATCAAGGCAGTGATTAAAATGTTGATTAGAGTTAACTCAAATAAAACCTTCCAACCAAACTTCATGATCTGATCGTAGCGAAGTCTCGGAAACGTTCCCCTCTGCCAGATAAAGAAGAAGATCAACACGAAAACCTTCGTCGCAAACCAGAAGACCCCGGGGATAAACGCAAGCTGAGGCAGGGGCGCCTGCCATCCGCCTAAAAAGAGCGTCACCGCGACAGCCGCAACGGTAATCATATGGGCATACTCTGCCATGAAGAAGAGGGCAAATTTCATACTGCTGTATTCGATATTAAACCCGCAGGCCAGCTCCGATTCGGACTCCGGCATATCAAAGGGAGTTCGGTTGATCTCGGCCAATCCACAGATGATAAAAAAGACGAAAGCGGCAGGTTGATACAGAATGTTCCAGTTCCAGAACCCCCCTCCCTGGAGCGCAACGATTTCGGCCAGCCTGAGGCTCTGAGAAAGAATGATCACCCCGACGATCGAAAGCCCGAGGGCCACCTCGTAACTGATCATCTGTGCCGCCGCCCGAAGTGAGCCGGTCAGACCATATTTGTTGCCCGAAGACCAGCCTCCGAGGACGATTCCGAATTCTCCGATGGAAGCGATCCCGAACACATAAAGAAGCCCAATGTCAATATCCGCAATCCGCAATTTGACCACATAGTCGGTCCCCGGAATGGTGAACTGGTCTCCAAAGGGAATCACGGCAAACATGCTGATGGCCGCAATGATGGCGATCATCGGTGAAATCACAAAGACCGCCTTATCCGAATTCCCGGGAATCAGGTCCTCCTTGAAGAAAGCCTTGATCCCATCCGAAAAGGGCTGAAGCAGTCCAAAGGGACCGCACCGATTCGGACCAAAACGGATTTGGATGTGGCCCAGAACCTTCCTCTCCAGCCAGGTCAGATAAGCCACGGAGAGCATCAGGCAAGCAAAGACGACCACACATTTTACAATTGTCTCAATGAGAAGATATAAGACCTGCATCCCGCTTCTCCTCTAAAACCCTTTTTTAAGCTAATGCCCCATGCCTAGAAGGCACACACGAATGATGAAAATGACGAATTTCACGAATAGTAAACGATATGCCTAACATTCGTGCCATTCGGTATCATTCGTGTTATTCGTCTTTTTTATTTCCCTAAACCGCAAACAGTCCAACCCGCACACACCGGAGGCAGCGCTCTGCCTCTTTCTGTGCGATTGATATGGAAAACCCTTGTTCCACCTCATCTAATGTCCACTTTCTCGAATCCGGGGGAAGAAGTTCCAGCATCGCCCTCTTCTGGCTGCCAGGATTTCCGATCTTTTCATCCTTGCCGTAAACTTTGATCTTTTCAACCAGAGTCTCCAGCCTTTCGTCCTCCGATTCCTTTACCTCAACCCCTCTGATATAGGCATCGATCTTATCAGCCGCCCTCTTTCCATGGTTTGCGGCGCGCACCAGAACATCCGGCCCGATCACACAATCGCCTCCCGAGAAAATCCCCTGACGGTTTGTCTGAAACGTTCCTTCTTGAACGGAGATGGTGGAACGTTTGGTCGTCTTGACCCCATCCTTTTCGTCGAGAAAGGAGAGGTCGATCGCCTGTCCGATGGCTGGAATCGCAATATCGGCCTCGATGAAAAACTCCGATCCCTTAATGGGGACAGGTCTCCGTCTTCCGCTCTCGTCGGGCTCGCCCAATTCCATCCGGATACACTCCATGCCCGTCACTTTTCCGTCCTTCTCAATAATCCGGACCGGATTGCAGAGGTAATGGAATTTCACGCCCTCCTCTTCTGCATCGTGAATTTCCACACGGTCAGCAGGCATCTCTTTCTTCGTCCGGCGATAGACGAGGTTCACATCGGCCTTACCGATTCTGAAGGAAGAACGGACGCAATCGATCGCCACATTTCCGCCGCCCACGACCACCACCTTCTTCCCTTCGGGATAAGGGTCTCTTCCGAGATTGATCTCAAGGAGATAATAGACGCCCGGGATGAATCCCTTATATCCTTTGTCCTCTCCATCCACGCCCATGGGGGTGTTGGTCTGAGCGCCCACAGCGATGTAAATGGCCTTGAATCCCTGCTCGAACATTTGCGAAATGGTGATATCTTTTCCCACCTGCGTATTGTATTGGATCTTCACGCCCAACTGTTCCACGAGACGCGTCTCATATCTGACGATATCTCTCGGGAGTCTGTAGTCCGGAATTCCAACCGCTGACATTCCGCCTGGCTCTCCCAGTCTTTCGAAAATCGTCACCGGGTATCCCTTCAGGGCCAGGTAATAGGCACAGGTGAGCCCTGATGGTCCGGCTCCAATGACAGCCACCTTTTCAGTACGAGCCGGAGCTTTGGCAGCGCCTGGTTTGAATCCCCTTTCAAGTTCATAATCAGCCACAAATCGCTTGAGCCATTTGATGGAGACGCATTCATCCACATTCTGTCTTCGGCAATTATCTTCACAGGGCCTGATGCAAACCCTTCCAAGGATTCCAGCCAGGCAGGTGGCTTCGCGGATGGCAGCAAGCGACTCCGTATATCGGCCTTCTTTGATCAGTTCCACATAGCGGCTGATGGGAAGATGGGATGGACAGGCGCTCTCACACGGAGCCGTCACCTTCACTTTATATTCCTGGCGCGGAATCTTCTTCTTCGATTGAACCACTTCGGCAAACTGTCCCTTAAAATAGTCGAGGGCATGCAGCACGGGTTTAGGTCCGGTCTGCCCGAGATTACATTTTGAACTCCCGAGGATCATCTCGCCGAGATTCTTCAACTGGTCCAGGTCCTCTGGTTTTCCCTGACCTTCGGCAATTCGATTCAGAAGGGTCGACATAACCCGTGTTCCCACCCGGCAGGGCGTGCACTTACCGCACGACTCCTTCTGGACAGCTTCCATGTATGCCCGAATCAAATCGATGATATTCACTTCAGGGTCACGGATGGCAATTCCGTCCCAACCGATGAAAGCCTTGACCTTCTTCTCCTTATCGAATTCAAGGGGAAGATTGAGATTGGAAACAGGCTGCCTCTCGCCTTCTGATTTCCCGCGGTTATCCACAACCGCTCCACCCCAACTGCTAAAAAGAATATCTGTCATGTTAACCCTCATTTTCGAAAATCCGAAATCCGAATATCGGGCGAAGCGTCCTCTTAGGACCAATCCGAAACAAATCCGAATTTTCAAAATCCAAAATTGTTAAACTTTTTTGTTTTACATTTGAATTTCGAAAATTTGAAATTGTTTCGAAATTCGAATTTCGTGCTTCGAATTTATTCTTTTTACCGGTCTATCTCTCCAAGAACAATATCAATGCTTCCGATCGCGGAGATCACATCTGCGATCAAACTTCCCTCGATCATTTTGGGAAGCGCGCTCAGGTTGAGGAATGAGGGAGGCCGTATCCTCATCCTCAGAGGTTTATTCGATCCATCGCTCACCAGATAATACCCCAGCTCTCCTTTCGATGCCTCCACGCTTACATAGACCTCTCCTTTAGGAGGCTCAAACCCTTCAGAGGCAATCTTGAACTGACGGATCAATGAGGCGATATCCGTGAGGACCATCTCTTTCTTGGGAAGAACCACCTTCGGATCGTCTGCAAGGACAGGCCCCTGGGGCAACCGATCCAGGGCCTGTTTCACAATGGCGTTTGCCCATTCCATCTCCCTCAACCTTACATAGTATCGATCATAGACATCACCCACTGACCCTATGGGAATGTCAAATTCAAAATCTTCATAGCTCGAATACGGGAACGCTTTTCTGATGTCCCATTTCACACCCGACCCGCGAAGGCTTGGGCCGGTCATACCCCAGTTGATTGCATCCTCTTTTGAGATGATGCCCACTTCCTTGGTTCGTTTCAGCCAGATCACATTCTTTGTCAGGAGGGTCTCATACTCCTGCATGTGGCCTTGAAACGCATCCACAAAAACCCTGATCTTTTTCTCGATCCCCTCTGGAAGGTCTTTGGACACTCCTCCAATTCGTAAATAGGTTGGAGTCAATCTTCCGCCTGAGACCTCTTCAAAAATTTTCAGAATTTCCTCCCTTTCCCGGAAATTGTAAAAGAGCAACGTCATGGCGCCAATGTCAAGCGCATGGGTTCCCAGCCAGATGAGATGGGCCGCAATCCTCTGAAGTTCAGTCATCATCACTCTCAGATAGCGAGCCCTCTTGGGAACTTCAATCCCAAGGAGTTTCTCAACGGCAAGAACATATCCGAGATTATTCCCCATGGCATTGGTGTAATCCAATCGGTCCGTGAGGGGTATCACCTGATGATAGGTTCTGGCCTCGGCCAGTTTTTCAACCCCCCGGTGGAGATGTCCGATATGGGGAATTGCCTTAACAATAATTTCTCCATCTAATTCCAACACAAGCCTCAACACCCCGTGAGTGGCCGGGTGCTGCGGACCCATGTTGATGGTCATCAATCGTGTCTCTGCCATTTCAGACCTCGGGGACAAAGGGTTTGTCAAAATCCGGTCCTTCGACCGGGAAATCTTTTCTCAGAGGGTGGCCTTCGTAACCCTCCCAGAGGAGAATTCTCCTCAAATCCGGATGGTTCTCAAAGGAGATCCCGTAAAGATCGTAGACCTCCCTCTCCAACCAGTCGGCCGCCTTCCAGATCGATTCAACGCTTAACACGGCTTCACCTTCTCCGACTCTCGTCTTCAGTCTCAACCGATCGTTTGTCTTGAAGGAGTAGAGAAGATAGACCACTTCAAAACGGGGCTGTTGTGGAAAATAGTCTACCCCGCACAGATCGGTCAGCATATGGTACTGCAGATCCGGGTCGGTATAGAGAAATCGACAGATCTCATAGATATCCTTCTTCGGCACAGTTACATTGACTTCCCCACGAAAGGCCGTCACATCCAGCGCCGAAGCAGGAAACTTGGTCTTCATCTTGTTGACTGCGGGATGAACTTCAGCCATATCCTTCTATCCTTTCATCTCATCCATCTCTTTCGGGATGAGATTGACATTCTTCCGATCCGCAAGGGTCTCCTGTCCGATCTTCTTCTGGAGTTCCAGGATCGCCGTGAGAAGTGTCTCCGGCCTCGGCGGGCAACCCGGGACGTAGACATCCACCGGGATCATCTGATCCACACCCTGCACTACATTGTAGGTCTTAAAAATTCCTCCTGAGCAGGCACAGGCTCCATAAGCGATGACCCATTTGGGCTCTGGCATCTGCTCATAGATCCGTTTGACCATGGGCGCCATCTTCTTGGTCAGCGTCCCTGCCACGATCATCAAATCAGCCTGTCTGGGAGAAGGCCTGAACACTTCCGAACCAAATCGCGAAATATCCCACGTCGCCGAACTGGTGACGATCATCTCCAGGGCGCATCAGGCCAGGCCGAAGGTGACCGGCCAGATCGAATACTTCCGCCCCCAGTTGACCACTGCATCCAGGACGGGCATCAAGGGAGTTTTTTCAAGGTAAGTTTCTATTCCCATTCGAGCGCTCCTTTTTTCCAGATATAGATATAGGCAATAATTAGTATTCCAATGAACACAGACATAGAGATGAGGCCAAACACTTTTAATTCTTTAAAGATCACTGCCCACGGGTAGAGGAAGACGATTTCGATGTCGAAGATCAGAAAAAGCATGGCGATGATGTAATATTTGATCGGGATTCTGCGGAAAGAGGACCCATACGTGGTCATGCCACACTCATAAGTCGCCTCTTTCAGGACGGTCCGTTTTCTCTGACCCAGGAGATAAGAGGCAGTAATGGCAAAGCAGGCGAAGACAACGGCAATGGCAAAGTAGAAAATGAGAGGAAGATAATCGATCAGCATCAAACCCCCCTTGTGAAAATTTTCTTGTGCTTCGACAAACTACAAAATCACTCCATTTTTGTCAAGAAAAATCTTACCTGGAATGATTTGACAGACATTTGCTCCACGATAAAATTACCAATTGATATTACTATATATTTTTTATTTTCAACAGAAACTTCGTTAAACCATTATCCGCCATATTTTTCAACCCGTACGGTTGAAAATTTTAAGTCGGTTATCTTTGATTCAGGGTCTAACACTGTATTGGTGAGGAGGTTGACAGGCGCCTCGGCAAAGTGAAATTTGGCAAAGATCACCCCGCTTGATACCCTGTCTGTTATCTTCACTTTTGAAACAAAATCGCCCCTCCTGCCCGCAACTTTTACCCGGTCTCCTTCGGTGATTCCGAGTTGCTCTGCATCGGATGGGTTTATTTCCACAAGACTCTCGGGACACTTCTCATCGAGGAGTTTTACTTTCCGGGTCATACTGCCTGAATGATAATGGTAATAGTCTCTTCCTGTGCTCAGAATGAATGGATAATCTTTGTCCGGTACTTCCGGAGGAGGAGTATAATCAACTGCTACGAAGAGTCCTTTACCGCGCACGATCTTCCCTCTGTGAAGTACTGGAGTTCCTGGATGAGCCTCGTCTGGACAAGGCCACTGGATGCCTCCGGACTCCAACCGTGAGTAAGTAATGCCAGCATATTGTGGAGTCACCTTTCTGATTTCATCGAAGATCTCCTTGGAGTTTTTATAACTCATTGGATATCCGAACCTTGATGAGAGGTCACAAAGGATTTCCCAGTCCGTCCTGGCTCCTTCAGGTCCGTTGAGCGCTTTTCTCACCCTCTGAACCTTTCTTTCGGTATTCGCAAAGGTGCCATCTTTTTCTAAAAAACTGAGGGAAGGAAAAACCACATCAGCCATCTTCCCGGTCTCCGTCAGAAAGATGTCCTGGACAACAAGAAGGTCCAGCTTGCCATAGGCTTTCTTTAAATGAGCAACGTCAGGATCCGTCACAATGGGATTTTCTCCCATGATATAGATGGCCTTTATCTTTCCATCCAGGGCTGCCTGACTCATTTCTACGACAGTCAATCCTGGTTTATCTGAGAGCGAAGCGCCCCAATGGCTCTCAAATTTATCTCTCAATTCTCTCAAGGCCACTCCCTGATATCCCGGATACACATTGGGTAAACAGCCCATATCACAGGCGCCCTGGACATTATTCTGGCCTCTCAGGGGATTGACACCGCTTCCGGGTTTTCCCAACTGTCCACAGAGAAGGGCGAGATTCGAAAGCGCCTTGACCCCATCGGTGCCCGAAGAGTGTTGGGTAATGCCCATGCAGTAGAGGATGGCTGCATTCTTTGCTGAGGCATACATCCTCGCGGCCTTCGTCAACTGTTCCTTGGGAATGCCGGTCATCTTCTCGACGTATTCCGGCGTATACTTGGAAACCTTCTCCTTGACCGCCTCAAAGCCCTCCGTATGTTGGTCGATAAACGATTTATTATAAAGGTTCTCTTTGATGATGATATGGGCAAGACCATTTAACCAGACAATATCATCTCCGGGTTTGGGTCGAAGCCAGAGGGTCGCCTCTTCTACCAGGTCAATCTTTCTCGGATCAACGACAATGATCTGGGTTCCATTGAAGCGGGCGCGATTCCTCAGGAGCATCCCGATCACCGGGTGGGTCTCTGTGGTGTTGCTGCCCGTGACTAAGTAGAGATCCGCTTCCTTAAGGTCGGCGATAGAATTGGTCATCGCTCCAGAGCCTAATGTTGTGGCCAGACCGACCACGGTGCTGGAGTGTCAGAGACGGGCGCAATGATCGACATTGTTTGTGCCAATCGCCGCCCTGAAAAATTTCTGAAAGAGGTAGTTATCTTCGCAGGTGGCTCTTGCTGAGGAGAGTCCAGCAATACTGTCAGAGCCGTACTTCTCTTTGACCTCCTTCAACTTCGTCGATACATAGGTCAACGCCTCATCCCATGTCGCTTCTCTCAAGTTGCCATGCTCTCTGAGGAGTGGGGTACGAAGTCTTTCAGGGTGGTTCACAAATTCGTAACCGAATCTTCCCTTCACGCAGAGCACGCCATTGTTGGTCCCCAGGCCTTCGTGTGTGGTCACCTTGATCGGTCTATTATTGACAACATTGATCTCGAGAGAGCATCCCACTCCGCAATACCCGCATACCGTTGACACCCGTTTGGCTTGCCATTTCCTTCCCTTAATGGGACTGACATTCTCTGTAAGCGCTCCTACCGGGCATGCAGCAAGACACTCTCCGCATGAGATGCATCTGTCGGGTTGAACCACTTCAACCCTCGCATCAAACCCTGTCTCTTTAAGGTCGAGAACCTCCCTTCCCGCAATCTCCCTACAGGACCGGATACAACGACTGCAGAGAATACACCGGTTCGGATGATATTTGATAGCAGGTGTGGAATAAATCTTATACTCTTTTTCCCCCCCATCAACCTGGTACTCTGCTTTTTCAATCCCATACTCATACACATAATCCTGAAGGTCGCATTCCCCTCCTTTGTCGCAGACCGGACAATCGAGAGGATGCTTCACCAACATGAACTTAAGAATCTCTTTTCTTATATCTCTAACCTTCGCGGTTTCAGTTTCGATGACCATGCCATCCAGGGCCTTTGTATTGCAGGCGGTCACAGGATTCTCAAGGCCCTGAACCTCTACCACACACATTCTGCAGAAACCTGTTGGGATGAGACTCTCCATATGGCACAGCGTGGGTATTCGGAAACCGTTCTGTTGAGCAATCTTCAGGATAGTTGCGCCTTCTTCCGTCTCAATAGCTCTGCCGTTGATCGTAATTCTCATCGCGATCTTCTCCTCTAAAAATTGTGTGCCTCACAAGGCACACCGCCTATTTTCAGTTAATGGCTGCTAAAACTTTGTGAAATATTTAATTTGCCACTATTCAATAGAACAACCCGCAAAATTTGTCAAGAAAAAAAGATGAGATTTAAAAAAAAGCCTTGAGCCCTCTGGTTTTACCGATGATAGAACGATGACATTAATTAGAAACATATTGAAAATAAAGAATTATTTGTGGAATCAGAAACCGAATAGAAGTTTTTTTGAGTTCTCACTTTTAGGCCTTGACATGAAATATGTGATTTGAATATCCTTGTTTTAATCTATTATTTTGCTTCTTATAAAGGTTCTCAACGATGCGATTCGGATTTCACATCTCCATGTCTGGAGGGTTTTCCAAGATACTGGATAGAGCGACGATTCGAGGATGTGAAACGATTCAGTTCTTCTCCCGAAATCCAAGAGGATGGAAATATGGTTCTCTCGATCACGATGAAGTAGAAATATTCCGGAGATCGATTCAGTCATCCAGCATCTCTCCCCTCTTTCTCCATCTTCCTTATCTTCCGAATGTCGCTTCAAAAGAATCGAAATTTTACAACCGTTCAATCGATTCGATTGTGATCGACCTCGAAAGAGCGGCCCAGTTAGGGGCTCACTATCTGATTATCCATATCGGGCATCGAATGGACTCTTCTGAGGATGAAGCGATTGAGGCAGTAGCATGGGCGATCAATCAGGTTTTTGATCGGGTAAAAAACCCTGTCACACTCCTTCTCGAAAATACCTCTGGCCAGGGAACGGAGATCGGTTATGAGTTTAATCAAATCAAAAAGATCATCGAAAGGGTTGAGCAAAGAGACAGGATCGGAATTTGCTTAGACATTGCCCACGCTTTTGAGGCGGGGTATGACCTCTCAAAAAAAGATGGGATTGAGAAGACGCTCGAATCCTTCGATAAGACGATCGGCATGAAACGCCTCCACCTTCTTCATCTGAACGATTCAAAGACGCTGCTTGGATCGAGAAAGGACCGGCACTGGCACATCGGCGAGGGCCATATTGGACTTGAGGGATTCAGGCATTTAATCAACCATCCCTTATTAAAACATCTTCCAGGAATCATGGAGACTCCGAGAAAAGACACGGTCGAGGATTTAAAGAACATGAAAGTGATTAAAAGTCTTGTGGAGTAGAAAAGTTTACGTTGACGATGCTCGTATCGAAACTCGAAGCCAGGAATTCGAAGCTCGATAATAATACGAGTCTCCAGTTTCGACAACCGAACATCGATACGAGTTTCTACAACGATAAACGTCGGTCGTTATTGTTGCTTTGAGACAAAACTCTTTTTTTCTAAACACGGCATGCTTCTCATTCACCCTCCTGTTTCCAAGCCAAGTGAACCTCCAGCAGGAATTGCCAGACTCTACGGTGCATTGAATCACCATAGGATCAATTACTCGGTGCTGGATGCAAACTTAGAAGGTCTCCTCTATCTTCTACATTCATCACCCGGATCATCAGATACCTGGACCTCCCGGGCGCTCCGTCATCTTTCCAGACATCTCGATTCGTTGAAGAGTTGGGAGGCTTATCGGGATTCAGGTCGTTACCGCCGAGCCGTCATTGACCTGAATCGGCTACTTAAGATGACACCAAGTGCAACTGGTGTTCGTGTGGGATTGGCAAACTACGAACATGACTCTCTCTCTCCGGTAAGAAGCGCGGATCTTATCCGTGTCGCAGAAAATCCTTGGGACAATCCTTTTTATCCCTATTTTCAAAAACGGCTCACTGACCTTCTTAAAGTGCAACAGCCTTCCTGGATTGGTTTCTCGCTTAACTACTTAAGTCAAGCGCTATCCACGTTTGCCATGATTGGCTTTCTTAGGCAGGATTATCCAGGAGTAAAAATTGTTTTGGGCGGAGGTCTTGTCACCTCATGGATGAAAAGGCCTCATTGGAAAAACCCTTTTGAAGGACTGGTTGATCATCTTGTGGCTGGACCAGGAGAGGAACCGTTGCTTTCACTCATGGGGGTTCGCCCCGTTAGAAATTCCGGCGAGGCATTAAACCCTCCTGGAATTATTCTAAAATGTGCCCCCCCCGCTGGGCAGTGGGATATTATTTCTAACGGGGTAAAGGGCTTAAACGGATGCAGTGAGAGGGTGTTGGGGAATGATCCTTATGCACCAAATTATGAGTCTTTCCCTCTAAATGATTACTTTGCTCCCGGACCAATCCTCCCCTACAGCGCTTCAAGCGGGTGTTATTGGAACAGATGTTCCTTCTGCCCGGAAAGAGCCGAGGGAAATCCTTATGTCTCTGTTCCAATGAATAAGGTGACCCGTGATCTTCGTAAGTTTGCTGAAAGAGACAAACCTGTTTTGATCCATCTTCTCGACAATGCGATCAGTCCCTCACTGATGAAGGAAATGATGGAGCATCCACCCGGAGTCCCCTGGTATGGTTTTGCCAGGATCACTCACCATCTGAATGATCCGGATTTCTGTTTGGGATTGAAACAATCGGGATGTGTGATGTTAAAACTTGGCGTGGAATCAGGAGACCAGAGTATACTCGACCATTTGCACAAGGGGATTGATCTGGAGGAAGCTTCCGTCACTTTAAGAAATTTGAAAAAAGCAGGCATCGCCACCTATGTCTATCTTCTTTTTGGAACTCCCTCGGAAGGGGTGGAAGAAGCAAGAAGAACTCTGGAGTTTGTTGTGAAGCACCATGAGTATATCGATTTTTTAAATCTCGCTATATTCAATATGCCAATTTATGGACCTGAAGCCCAACCAATGAAAACAGAAGTTTTTTACGAGGGAGACCTCTCCCTCTATACCGGTTTCGACCACCCCAAGGGATGGAGCAGACCATTGGTCAGACAATTCCTTGACAAAGAATTCAAACGACATCCTGCTATTGCCTCGATTTTAAGAAGAGATCCTCCTGTCTTCACCTCCAATCATGCCCCCTTCTTCGTCATGAACAGAAGTGCCCGTTGAAGAAAAACCTTTCATGCTATTTATTTCTCAAATTTGGTCTTTTAATTGTTGCTATTTAGTGATAGTATCTAACTGAATCAAGCGAAGGTTATTTTACCTCTTGGGCAGGAGAGGAAATGAGAGTAATCGAAGAGAATTATCAGCGAATCAAGGATGATAAACGTTCATTCGACATTCGCTTCTGGCAATCCCAGGGTGATCGTGCCATTTTTGAGGCGGTATCGGAAATGCTGCGGGACTACTTCTTGCTTCGAGGTAAAGATGCTGACGAATTCCGACTTCAGAGAACTGTTGAATCTTTTCGAAAAAAAACTTGGTAGGGTCTGGCAACCGCAATAATGGTTTTTTCTTACAACCTCTCTTTATGAATTACCCTTTGTCCCATCTTGTTATTTTTTAAACTACTGTGAGAAAGAGCCTGTTTTACGAAGATCAAATCTTGGGAAAACGGCAGAATGTTCACGGAATCGAAATCTACCCCTTTGAATTCATCAACTTCTCCCAGGCCTTCAGGGCTCCATAACCTTTATTGATGAAAAAGACTACCAATGTGGTATTGACTTCGGTATAACTTTTTGTCATAATGATTTTATGAAAACGGCCATATCCATACCGGATGAGGTATTCAAAGAGGTCGAAAAGTTTTCTAAGGAACACCAATATTCGAGGAGCGAAGTGTTCGTGATGGCAGTGAAGGATTTTTTGGAAAAATTGAAATCCCAGCAACTCTTGAATGCATTGAATGAAGTATATTCAGAGCCAGAATCTTTAGAAGAAACAACTCTGAGAGAAGAAAGCAAGCGATACTATTCTAAGAAAATACAGAAAGAACCGAAGTGAATATCAAGCAGGGTGATATTTTCTGGGTAAGCCTTGGACCCCCGAAGGGTTCTGAGCCGGGATACCGCCATCCTCATATGGTCATCCAGAATAATCTATTCAATCAAAGTAAGATCAATACCGTTGTGCTCTGTGCGCTTACCTCCAACCTCGCCAGAGCCAGGTCCCCTGGCAATGTCCTTCTCAGAAAAGGAGAGGGTAATCTCAAAAAAGAAAGTGTCGTCAATATCACACAAATGATCACAGTGAACAAATCAGATCTCATCGAAAAAATTGGCTCCTTATCCCCCACCCGAATCAGAGAAATCATAGACGGCATTTCCCTTCTCATTGAACCAAGAGAAATCGGATAGAAATTCTTTTTCAAGCGCAAATGTTCCTGATTTCTTACTTTGATCGCATGGTTCTTCGATGGAAACAACCCTGTGGCCATTAACATTCCTCCTATACTCAGGGTTACCCCTAAACCATTCCCCGACACAAAACCATTCCCCGACCTATATCCATTCGTAACACTTTAGCGCTTTGAAAAACCTTTTATAAAATCCCTCCCGACCTCCCTTTGCCAAAGGGAGGTAAAGCCTCTCCCCCTTTGGAAAAGGGGATTAAGGGGGATTTTATGATGATTCTTTTGATCAATTGAATCATGAACTTCTTCTTTTCAAAGAGCTAAAGTGTTACATCCATTCAAGTTCTTTTTAAGGAAATGCTTGACCGTTGGTGTTCCTTACGATATAATAAATTTGTTGTAAGGAATCTTAGAAAAGGAGAAAAAAATGCAATCGGTCATCACTTCAAAATTTCAAACGACCATTCCGAAGGCCGTAAGGGAGAATCTCAAACTTTCGGTCCAGGATGCCCTGGAATGGAAAATTGAGAGAGGAAAGGTCGTTGTATACCCTGCCCAGAAAAAATTTCTACAATACAAGAATACTGTCAAAACAGGAAAAGGAGACATCCCTGCTGACATCGAGCAGGCCCGAACCATGCGGGTGGAGAGATATCGGTGAAGAAATATATTCTTGATGCAAACGCTCTGATATCCTATGTGACCGATCGCAATCCGGATCAGCAGAAAAAAATCGCCAAGATATTCCAGGAAGTTTTAAGATTAAAAAGGGTTATCCTATGCCCTCAAAACGTTTTAACCGAGTTCATCTATGTTTTAGATAAAGTGTACGATATTCCAAAGAATGACATCCAGGTAATGGTTATAGATTTTTTAGCGATGCCAGGAGTTGAATTGGTTCATGAAATTGATTTTCCCACCGTCTTTAAGTTTTGGCCAGAAGCCATATCGGACTTCGGAGATGCTGTCGTGGCTTCCCTTGGAGTTCTTTATAAGGAATCGGTGATTGTGACGTTCGATCTCAAATTCATCCATACCCTCAAAAAGATAGGGTTGCCAGTCGAAAAACACTGATCCGTATTGGTTTGAAAAACTTCTGGCGTAACTCCTCGGTTAGTGAACCAGAAAAGAATATTGGGCCCTTGTTAAGGCCGGGATCAAAAACCCAAAACTCTTCGGATTTATCAGGTTTTCTTTCGATTTCAAAAGTGGAAAATTGTGCAGACGTACAAATATTCTTGCAACCACTGCCATTATTTTATTGAAACCCAGGGCCCCTGGCCATATTGTAAGGATAAAGGAGCAAAAAGGCATTATAGAAGCCTCTACGAAGCATCGTCCGGACCTATCCATGGTCTAATCGCAAACATTTATTGCCCTACTTGTGATAGGATTAAGGCATACCAAATCGTTGAATACGAGAATCCTCTTTCTTCCCTGCTTGACTTCTGGTTAAGCATCAACCCACGTAAGACCAAGAGAGTTTGTCATAAGTGTAAAAACCCCATCTTCTTAATCATTCCTCCAGGTTCTGTCAGATGCCCAAGATGCCATAAAGGCAAATTTGAACTTTTTGAGCCATTAGAAGAAGACGGTACTAAATACCCTGTTCCTCCCCCAAGGTCAAAGCTGAAAGTTAGACAAAAAGGAAAGGCAATTCATGTTCCAAAACCTACAGCGGTAATCGACTCCCAGGAACACATGGGTTATACATTCGAAAGATTTTCAGACTGGTTTGCAGGAACAATTCGAAAGCGATTGCCAATCGGAGATTACACCATTCTTGGTTTAGAAGACGAGGTGGCTATTGAAAGAAAAACCCTACCTGATTTGGTGAAATCTATCATTCAAGAGAGGAAAGACTTCATTAAAAAGTGCGAGGGTCTTTCCAATTTCAAAAAGAAATGTATTGTGATCGAAGGGTCAATGACTACTTTAAAAACTCCCTACGAAGATTCCTGCGCGCATCCCAATGCAGTTTTGGGAAGTCTTCTGGCGGCACAGGAGCGGTGGGAGATTCCCTTCTATTTCCTTGACAACTTTCTCCTCGCAGAAGAATTTGTTGCAAGCATGTTGAGTAAATACCATGCCTATCGGTGGCTCGAAATCAATGGATTACAAAGATGCCTGATCGAAGGCGATATTTAATTGTAATAGTTTTGACACAGCAGGATGAATAGATAACAAATGTTAGTACCAAGGGAAAAGTCATTCCATAATCTTCCAAGAAGGGATTTTAATAGAGGGTGATCGGGGTTTTAGTTTAAGGCATTGAAAACATTTCACAAATCTCTTTTTTTTCAAAGCTGGCAAATTCCTTATTTTCGACTTAAGATGTTCTCCGACAGGAGGCATCATGGAACCATTA